>JAEZJK010000083.1 GCA_023415835.1 Bacillota bacterium | reverse complement strand
GATCAGTCTTAAAATATCAGTTTTAAATTCTTGATTGTAACGCTTACCTTTGCTCTCCATTTTTTTACCTCCCACAGGTTTATTTTACCCTAACTCTCCTGTGTACGGCAAATCGGGGATAGGTCAGTCTCATGATCAATCATTGATTTATCTCTCTTGGGATAATACTTGACATGCTCCTGAGAATAAATTTTGAAATGTTTATCATACCCCACCTGGTTAAAAGGACTAGGATTTTTATCGATGCATCTGATAATCTCCATGACTATTATCCTTTTTCCTTCATTTAACCCCCGGACTTCCCATACACTGTTACTATATATGGGTGGGCTTGCCCTTAGGGAGATTCTATCATTACTGGTATAGCTTCCTTCAAGTATTTGTTCTTCTCGTCCTATGTATACCGATTTCCATGCCTCTGTCCAGGCTGGATTAAATAAGATTTTTGCTACAAATTTAGCCAGAAATCTATTTATAATATAGCGAGGCATTTTCGTAGTATAGTTCAGAAACACACTTTTTCCATCAATTGAACCTGAGACAAGATCCCCAAAATTAAAGGGTTGCAGAACCCTAAAAGCTATTATTTTATTGATAGCAAAGAAAAACCGGATTATTTCTAGACACGGAATTACTAAGGTTTGATTCTTATCAAAAATTACCACACAATATTCACTGAGATTTTCTCGAGTTTTTAAAGTATATATTTTCGGACTAATAGTGATCGCTTTTTCAATTCGAAAAGTCGCCCGAGCAGATAATTCAAATTGATAATCTTCTCCGACTTTATTGACACCTGTCCCCAGTCCGTCGATAAATTCCATCCCCAAACGAATCTTGGGAAACGTTCCCCAGGGTAAACTAAGTTCCTGAAAAGATCCATCGGGTCGTTTAAAGATGATTTCCATCATCCATTGTTTATCATCGCCGGTCATTTGAGGTGAACGATACCAATGAACGATTTCCGATTCTCCCGGAGGAAACGGCCAATGATCAAAATAGCCTGTAATAGGAGTTATTATTTTTTTACGTCGGCTCAATTTAATTCCATCCCTAAATTAATTGCCTTTTCAATTTCTAAAGACACTTTTTCTGAAATATCTGGTCGAAGGCGTGATTCACGGATGACCCGCCACCGGGTGATCTGCTTCCCAGATTGACCCAATTTACGAATTGAATGCCGTACCCGTCTACACCGAAATTGCTCCTCAGTTTCAACCAATAAATTCAACATTTCTTTTGTTTTAGGCAATTTTACAATATGCTTTTGAATAAGCATCAATTCGCCGACTTCCTTACCAATAGAACTATAGGTTAATCGGACCAAACAATCCGTTTTGAATAATAGGCTTATTGCAGTGGATTTTACCTTTTCAGCTAATTCACTATCCCTCTTTTCCCAGTTTACTCGTTGAATTATGTTATTAACTCTAGGTTGAATAGCGGGCTGATTAGCAAGTAACCACTTCCGATCATGTCGATACAACCAGGTATATTCTGCATAGGCTCTAAATCTTAACATTTTTCTTCCTAAACCTGAATTACTCTGCAAGTTATTAATCCACCGATCCCGGTAATTAATAATTTGCTCGGGAGTAACAATAGATTTTGATTTCCGTTGACCAGCTTGATATTGTAATATGCGATTATTCACATTATTAATAGATGACCGGCTGTTCCTGAAAAATGATTCTGGTGTTAAACTGAGAAAACCCATTAACAACAAATGGCGCAGGGGATGGATAGCGGTCCGGGGTTTTCGCAAAACCTTAAATATCCAACTATCCCGGCTAAAATTAACTGAGCAGCAAAGTTTTTCAAGAAAATTAGGTCCGTAATGAAAAGTAAATTCATCCTGCAAATCCTGTTGGTGTAACCTTCCACTACTGGTGGCAAGATCTTTTTCCTGGAGATACCCAATATATACTTGTCTAATCTCTTCTGGTATCATAATTGGCACTCGATTGTTTAATATCCAATATACTGCTTCAGCGATCATCAGATAGAATGAAGACCATTCACCGGCATCCGGAGGTTCTAACGAATTTCTGTTTGTATTTTCATGTATCAATTCAAACACATGCTTGTTTTGCTTAGATATTACCTTCGTTTGGCTATTTATAAGCCATTGACGATGCCGATGGCAAATAAAAACTCCAAAGATTTGATGACTTCGATGCCAGTAAGCTTCTCCATACTCTATTTCATCATCACGAATACAATATGGACAATAACGTAAATGCCTTGGAGTAGGAAGGCTACTGGCCATAACCCCCAGAGATGTATGAATTCCGCTCCCGTTATCGCTTTTCATCATTTCAACAATTCGATCTGCCTGTTCCCTAGAAAGAAACGGTTTAAACAAAGGAAAAAGGGTATGGTGTTGAATTAAATATTCCGGAGTAATAGCTAAACTTTTAGGTAATCTCATACATAATGCTTCCAAATGTCCCGGAAAATCCATTACAGCACATACTGTCGTCTTACCAAACAAATTTATCATTGTTTCTTTGTAACTATTATTACGGCTTCGAAAATGATATCTGGCCAAAACACTATATAGCAATTCATCCGGATATGGTTCCGGTAAAAACAACAGTGTCAGTTAAAGAACTCCTTTATTGGCTTAATAAAACCTGCTTCTTTTAATGACTCATATCCCGACAATCCCTTCACTTTACCCTGGCTGACAATACTTCTCAAATCATCAGGAGAAATAATTGCCTTCTTTTTCATCTCAGGTTTAGATTGCATTGGAATTTTCGATTGCAATTGCGGTGCCGGTGCTTTAAGGGAGTAAAGCATCTTGGCAATTTCGTAGGCCGACTCCATTACTTCTCGAAACTCCTGCTTTGGACCGCAACGTTTAATGGCTTCGACAGCCGCATCTCTAGCGATCGCTACTTCAAATCCGCCATCCAAGAGCCATTTCGCAATCCGATAAGTCGGATTTTCATCATCAGTTTCGTCAGCATAATCTAAATTTTTCTGTTGATTTCGAACAGTCTTTAAAGTCCCGGTAAGTGTAGCTTTTCCCTTCGTCTGGAGAAAGAATTTATTCAATTGCTCTTCAGAAATATCGAGATCAGGGATTTTTTTCAATCTTTCAATATCCCTATTCCTTATTGCCTCAAGAATCGAATGGGACAATTTTAAACGTTCCCGGGCTACAAAATCAATTGTTTTCGGCGTAATTCGCTCATCATCGCTGTTGATGACTTCCCATTGTGCCAGTTGATATAGCTTAATGGCTAAGTCGACGATACCAACCGATTTTTCATATATTATATTTTTCAATTCCGGAGTTAAGGGCGACTCGACATTGGTCCACTGATACTTCCATAAAGTTTCGATGAAGCGATCCCAATCCTCATCATTATCTTCATTCCACCATAACAGCCCTCCCTGACCTTCGTTACGGCGCGCAATTGATAGTTCCCTGGTTAACAGGGGCAATGCTTTAAAATTACCTATCAATACAACGGGAACCCCGATATTGTCAGAGAGACGGACGAAAAAATTGAGCATTTGCATGGGAATTTCATTCTTTTTTACATCCTTCAGTCGTTGGATTTCATCAATCACCAACGCCCCCAAACCCACATTGGCAGCGAGATTAGCCATGTCCGGCAGCAGTTCGTTTATAGTTCTCCGGTTGATATTACTTTTGTAATAACGGGTTTTCATTAGATGATCAATGTCTTGAAAGAAGTTAAGACAGAGTCCTTTCAGTGAACCATCGTGCGGGCAATCCAGCTTCAGCCATACCAGTTGGGTCTGATTGAAAATATGCCCATTGTAATGCGAATGAACGATAACCTGGGGGAAAAGTGATAAAACGCTCTCTACAGAAGTCGATTTTCCGACTCCGCTATTACCAATAATTGAAAAACCAACAGCATTTGAGCGGATTCCGGGTAAATAACCGGGAATTCCGGACCCCCAATCGATATTCGGAAATCCGGATCGCAACTGTTTTATCCACTCTGAGGAGATCGGATTACGGGGCATGTAACCGTTTCGGATCATTCGGGAAAAAGTCGCTTCAAGCTCCAGATGCCTCGGAAATGGCTCAAAAAAATGCGAAATCGATTGGACCATCTCAAATCTATCATAATAGGGTTTTTCTCGTTCAGATTTGTCATAGGCTGGTCTACGAGTCAACAGTTTGGAGACCCTCTCCGGAGTCATAACTGGTGGAAGCGCCTCAATAAAAGGATTGTGTTTATATAATGCAATTTCACTAGGTGTATATGTCGCTTTGACCTTGATCTCAACGTTTCTATAAATAGTATCACTCATAATTGTTCTCCGAATCTTGATTTCTGATTATCTCGGAATAACGGCTCTTTTTCCGTTTAACAAGCAGCTCCACATCCTGATCCGAATTTTCCTCCGTGGTGGGCAGCGCGATTAACCGGCCTTCTTTTTTGGGTTTATCCCGCAAATCCCAAGCTTCGTTTTGACGAATCAATTCCTTATCATGCAGACGATTTGGGCGAATATTATTAAGCAGTTTGGTTTTACTTAAATTAGAACCCTCTCGGGCGAGCTTCGTTTTTTCCTCAGCTTCTTTGGTAATGGCACTGATTTCAGCCTGTAAAGCCGCTTTAGCCTGAGGCAGCTTCTCTTGACTTTCTTTACTGCGGATTTTCTCTAGTGCCATCAAATCTAAAACTTCCTCCAAACGTCGATTTTTGAAGGTCTCGTCCAATAATTCACAGGCTTCAATTTTGTTTTTATCCTTTGATATAAGGTAAATTACGTCTGTTTTTCGCGGATCGTAAATAATATCTACCTGCCATTTACCCCGGTTCCTTGCTTCTACAAACCACTGTCCTCCCGTGGCTATGGGGCAACTATAATACATCCCATTAAATCGTATTCCCTCTTCGGTTACAGTTGCCACTCCATGCGGCATTAATGCCGTTTTGATTTTATATGGAGTAGATTCCCTTAAGAATCCGCTTTTATTTTCCATTCCCCATTCCCAGAGTCGTGTGGGAATCGGGTCTACATACTCTCGGTACATAAATTCATCCTTGGGATATTTCACAATCTCCTGGGAATTGTTAATAAACAAAACATATTTAATCATTATCCGAGTAAATTCATTAATATCCATTGTGGCATCCAATCGATGATCCGGCTCGCCCCGTTTTCGTTTCCTGTCCTTAACAGCTCCAGGTAACCAATGAATTACATTTATATTTGCTCTGCGAAAGTTTTGTTCGATAAAAGGTTTCCAATCCGCCCGATATGGAGGAGTGGTTGAGACTTCAATTCCTAAAGTATCCACTAGATAATCAGCATTATAACCTTCGATTTCACCACGATCTCCTATAATGCTTACCGGAAGGTCTTTACACGGCCAATCGTTTTCCGTAATGTCTATACCATATTCCCTGCAAAATTGGATCTTGTCCATCGTAGTATTGGCTAATGCCATCATCGCCCCTATCCAGTTAGGACCTTCCAACCCAATATACATCCCGGTAATCATCCGGCTGAATACATCCACGACCATATAAATAATTGGTCGACCGATAATTACATTTCTTAAATAACTGCTGACAAGATAAATGTCTGCAATTGTCGCATCTATCTGATAAACTGAACCGGGACCAGTTGCTAATTTGGTTGCATTTCCCAATACAGCTCGATGCGTTAATTGAAATTGGATTTCTCCTTCCCTCTTTATATAAGATTTAGTCAGATTCTGATTCTTACGAAAATAATAATAGAACTGTTCATATGTCGGTAGTTTCGACTTTGGGGGCATAGTTGGAACTAAAACCCCATTTTCTTCCTTATATCCCAAATTAAAAAACCGTTGCATCGTTAAGTCGTAAACCTTTGTTAAGAATAGTCGATCAGCATTGTTATAAAAAAGCTCAATACCGGTCTTGAACTTGACTTGTATATTTTCGTCAGCATTGATACCTGTGCAGTCTGAATCCACTCTACTTCTTAAAGGCGGTCTTCCTCTTTTTAATGTCCCGGCTTTACGATTTTGATTCGGAGCACCGCAGTTATAATAAATTGGCAGTAGTGCATTCTTTGTCTTTCCGCCAATCCAATATCTTCGTAAATACTTGAAAATTGTCATTTTATGTACATTAATTTTTGCTTGTACCTCACGAAAAAGAATTCCCCGTGATTCAGGACTATAAATATCTGGTTCTTTTTCAATTAAATCTTTTATGACTTGCCAAGCATAATCTCGTTTTTCAGCATGCTTATCAATATAATTGGGATCAACTTTTCTTAAATTGAAAAAAGGATCTTCAGCTAACTTTGAAACCATACCTTTAGAAGCCAGATTCTGAATATCTTCAAATTCACGGAAAAACGGCAGAGCATTTACTTCAAACATATTAATAACTGCAATACGCTCTTTTGTTTCCTGAATCCAGAGTACCCGTTCAAAACGGGATGATTCGGTTTCCCGGTCAACATATTCAAGAATTGTATTAACAGCAATCGGTATGTTCAACATTTTTCACCCATTACATTGAGGTTTTTACCAGATCTAGTAATACAGATAGTTTTTCCTGTATCTAATGGTTCTTCCATATTGATAAACCAAATCTTATTGGCTACAAGATAATAGCAAACCGTTAAACTAGTACCTTGTTTTATATTAAGCAATTGATCGGTCATTCGGGCAGCAACAGCTAAAGGTTCTTCATTTAATACTTTTTCGAATAGAATCGATTCCACTTGGGATACGATTTGAGGGGTTATCGAAGGAAAGTCAGATAAAACCTTGCATTTTGAAACAGTCTTTATATTCTCGGCAAATACCGATGAAATTTCTTTTTCGGTGACTATTCCCCAGTCGATTTCGCGCTCGGCCCAATATATTCTTTCAATCTGAAACTTCTCCAAAGTCCGAACATTGTCAAGATCCCTCGATAATTTAACTGTCCTTGCAATGACCTTTCTTTGGCCCAGTATATTGACAATATCGATTAAAAAATCAGTGGATAATGGGACGTATTCCTTCGTTTTAGGATCGACAGGATGTTTAATTCCGAATCTTTCCGCAATATCCAATGTGTCTTGTAAAGGCAGGCTGTATTGTTCCCTTATATCGATAACTTGCTCAGACCATTCCACGATTCTAAGATATCCGGTTTCACGCATTGAAAGAGTATGATAAACTCTTGGTATTTTCTTTCCCTTACTTCTCGTGGATAAACCTTTTGAAGGTACATCTCTTATGGTTAAGGAAGGCTTATAATCAACACCGTGACCTTGACCCCGGCCTTCTTTCTTCCATTTGTCAATTTTCGCTGAAGTTATCGATCGATTTCGCTTTGCCATTTCCCTTCAAATCACCTTTTTATTCCATTATCTCCAAAATTTAAAAATAAAAACCCCTTCGGTAGATCGAAGAGGTTCTAGTTGAAGATTGACCAAGATATGTTATAATAATCATCAAGTAGGCTTGGTCGCGGGATCGATCAGGCCGAACAGCCCGAAGGTGCCTAGGAACACCAAAGGGCTTTTATTTTCTTAGAATTTTTCTATTTTTACATAACTTTTTCCTGCTTAATCATTCAAAATATTAAAAAAAGACAAGGTTTTTTGCCTTGTCTTTATTAGTATATAACTTTATTTTAATAGTATACAACTTTATTTTATGGTATACGACTTTATTTTAAAGAATCAGCCCTGCCTCTCCAATCACTATTTCTACTCCACCGTCACACTCTTCGCCAAATTCCTCGGCTTATCAACATCGCACCCTCTGGCCTTCGCCGCATAATAAGCGAACAACTGGAGCGGCACCACCGACAGGATCGGCGTCAGCGCCGGATGGGTCACCGGAATATGCAGCACATAGTCGACGGACTTGGCGGTCTTATGGTCACCGGCGTTAGCGAGGGCGATCACCGTCGCGTCTCTGGCCTTCACTTCTTTAATATTACTAATCGTCTTTTCATAGAGATCCGGTTGGGTCACCAAAGCGAAGACCGGAACCCCCTCAACGATTAACGCCAACGTACCGTGTTTCAACTCTCCGGCGGCATAGGCCTCGGCGTGAATATAGGAGATCTCTTTTAACTTCAAGGCTCCTTCCAACGAGACCGCATAGTCCAAACCCCGGCCGATAAAGAAGATATCCTCGCAATTCTTGAAGTCCTCGGCAAAGTCTTTAATCTTTGATTCGGTATTCAGCACCTTCTCTAATTGCTCCGGCAAGCCAAGCAAAGCATCAACCATCTTCACCCGGTCGGTTTCCGCGATAGTCCCCTTATGCTGCGCCAAATAAATCGCCAACAAATATAAGGAGAACAACTGGGTGGTATAAGCTTTAGTCGACGCCACCGCAATCTCCGGTCCGGCCAGGGTCAATATCAGATCGTCAGCTTCCCGCGCTACCGAACTGCCAACCACATTGGTCACTGCCAAAATCCGCGATCCCAGTCGTTTTGCTTCCCGGAGCCCCGCCAAGGTGTCGGCGGTCTCGCCGGACTGGGAAATGATAATCGTCAAAGAGTCCTTTTCCACTAACGGATCACGGTACCGGAACTCCGACGCCAGATCGGCTTCCACCGGAATCCGGACCAGTTTTTCAATTAAATATTTCCCGACCAACCCGGCGTGGTAAGCAGTTCCACAAGCAACCACATGGACCTTTTTTAACTGTTTGATAAATTCCGGAGTAAGATGGACCCCCGGTAAGGTTATGGTTTTGGTCCCCCGATCGATTTTCCCGGCTAAAGTGTCCCGTACCGCCCGGGGTTGTTCGTGAATTTCTTTCAACATAAAGTCTTCATATCCGCCTTTTTCAGCAGCTTCAATATCCCACTGGACATGATAAGGCTTTTTATCAACTGACTGGCCCGTAAAGGTCGTTACCTCCACTCGTTCCGCGCTGACCGTCGCCATCTCCCCATCTTCTAGAATATAGATTTCACGAGTATAAGGTAAAATCGCCGGAATATCGGAGGCGACATAATTTTCTCCCTGCCCGAGACCGATTATGAGCGGGCTTGATTTCCGGGCGACTACCAACCGGTCGGGGAAATCCTCGCAGATCACTACCATGGCGTAAGCGCCTTCTACTTTGGTCAAAGTCTGCCGGACGGCCCCGAGCAAATCGCCTTGGTAAAACTCCTCGATCAAATGGGGCAAAACCTCGGTGTCGGTTTCGGAATTGAAGATATGCCCTTTTTCCTGGAGCTCCTCTTTAAGGGTAATATAATTTTCAATAATCCCGTTATGGACCACGGAAAACTTTTTACTACAATCTTGGTGCGGGTGGGCATTCCGGTCCGAAGGCCGGCCATGGGTGGCCCAACGGGTATGCCCGATACCGATGCTGCCCGGTATCGGTTTGGCTTTTAACGCTTCTTCGACTTTTGCTAACCGCCCCACCATTTTACATGTATTTAATCTCCCTTGTTCGTAAATCGTAACCCCGGCGGAGTCATAACCCCGATATTCCAATCTTTTTAAGCCGTCGATCAACACCGGGACCGCTTCATTTTTACCAATATATCCAACTATACCGCACATGCGGATACCTCCTAAATTATTTTTTGACAAACAAATAAGCCTAACTCCAAGCCCGGAGCCGGCTTATCAATATGAATTATTCATAAGATACCCTTACAAAAATCTAAAGTAACAGCGAACACCTGCTTCATAAAAATGAGACATGTCACGATAGACATAGAGGCTAAAAGAAACCAATCCCTCTCGGTTAATGTACATCCGTGGACGCCGCACCTTGAACCATCCTGGTTCTTGCTTAAGGGTATTAGCCAGGCTTTGCAGGCCTTAAAAATTGACCCTGAAGGATGGTGGTTTCCCTTTTAGAGGCAAGGAATCTGGTTTTAGTCCCTAACCTAGCTAAATAGTCGTAAAATTTATAACACAAAACACTAATCCACAGCCATTATAATAATGGCGCGATTAGATAATAACCGACTCCGGTATAAAACTTATTCAATTCACCCGGCCCTATTGTCCCAATCATCACTGATGGTTTTGTCAGGCTTCTAACGGTGGTGGTTCACCGGGGGTCACCCGCCGATTTTCCGAGATCCCCCTCCTCGTCTACTCCTAAAGATCAGGAGTCCTGGCGCTAGAGTTGAATTAAGGTTACCTTACTTTTTAATAATCGCCTCCTCATGTTTGATATTCGGATTCAAACTAAATAGCATCACCTCCTTATCAGTCGCTCCCGCAAAGAGCGATCTGAAGGGACCCCGTGGGTATTCACGTAGTGAATGCCAGGGGATAATTGGCCTATTAACATGCTGTTTACTAATTCCCCTTTAATATTCGCAGACTTCTATTTAGCCTATTTTAACATAAAACCTATTAAAATGGTATCACCCTCTAATACATTATGTTGCTAATTCTTTTTTGATTACCTCAGCCACTTCTCGGACGATCCGGCCTAATTCCGCTTCATCCGGCCCCTCCGCCATTACTCTGATTAAAGGCTCAGTTCCCGAAGCCCGCACAAAGATCCTTCCCTCACCCCGCAAATGCTCTTCAGCAGCCTTGACTGCTTCCTTGATCGCCTTATTTTGTTCCCAACCATCTTTCCGACTGACCCGCACATTTTCCAAAACTTGAGGCGAACGAAGCATTTGCGCCGCTAGCGTCGAGAGCCGCTCTCTTGATTTGGCCACTACCGAGATTAACTGTAAGGCGGTTAAAATTCCATCGCCGGTGCTATTCTTATCCAAAAAAATGATATGTCCGGATTGTTCTCCCCCTAATACCAAATCTTGCTTTTGCATCGCCTCAAGCACATAACGATCCCCATTGGCGGTGATTGCCACTTCAACCTGGTTCTTTTTAAAAGCCTGAATCAGCCCTAGGTTAGAGTATACTGTTACCGCCACCTTATTATTTTTAAGCTTTCCTTCCCGTTTCATACTTAGTCCGCAAACAGTAATAATTTGATCCCCATCAACTATATGCCCCGCTTCATCCACCGCGATCAACCGGTCAGCGTCGCCGTCATGGGCGATCCCCAAGTCTGCTCCACTTGCGACTACTTCTTTTTGCAAAATCCCAGTATGGGTAGAACCGCATTTCACATTGATCCTGGATCCGTCATTGTCATCATGAAGCGCTATTACTTCAGCACCCAGACTCCTAAGAACCCGCGGCGCCAAATCATAGGCCGCCCCAAACCCGCAATCCACAACAATTCTCAGGCCATCAAAGCGGCATGGAGCAGTTGAGATTAAAAAATCCTGATAGATCCGAATAGCCTCATAATCATCATAAATCCGCCCTACCCCAATCCCCACCGGACGCTCAATCTTATCGAGCTCATTTCGGTAAAGCGCTTCGATTTCATCTTCAACTGCATCCGATAGTTTAAACCCACTTTTGTCAAAAAACTTGATCCCATTATCCTCAACCGGATTATGGGACGCCGAGATCATTACTCCCGCCGCCACATCCATTTTACGACAGAGAAAAGCCACCCCCGGAGTAGGTATGACTCCGATCCGTACTGCATCTACTCCAACCGAAGTTATCCCCGCTGCCAACGCCGCCTCCAACATCTCTCCCGAAAGCCGCGTGTCCCTTCCAATTATAATCCGGGAGCGAATGCCTTTCTCGCTTTTAAAGTAAGCCCCCGCCGCCCGTCCAAGGCCAAAAGCCACTTCCGGAGTTAAAGTTTGATTAGCGACTCCCCGGACGCCATCGGTTCCAAATAAACGACCCAAATCCGATCCCTCTCAATCATTCAGAATTTTATTATACTGATAACTATAAACGTAGACCCAAGAAACAGACTGTAAACCTTACTCCCCAATAATCGTTTCCGCGGTTTTCCAACCGTCCAGCGCCGAACTGACAATCCCGCCGGCATACCCGGCGCCCTCTCCAATCGGATAAACTCCATTAAATCCTATTGCCTGGCGGCTTTCATCCCTAAGAATCCTAACCGGCGCCGATGTTCTGGTCTCGACCCCGGTTAGGACCGCTTCTGGCCAATCAAATCTTCTAATCTTATTACTAAAATATTTAATTGCGTCCTCAATCGCTGTCCCAACCTCTATGGATAAAAGTTTATTTAAATCAGCGCCACTTACGCCAGGACGGTAAGAAGGCTTTAATGCCTTAAACTCTTGGGTTGGTTCCTTTCTTAGATAATCTCCCACCCGTTGAGCTGGAGCCAGGAAACCTCCGCCGCCAAGTTTAAAAGCCCCTTCTTCCAGCCGTTCTTGAAATTCTACCCCTGCCAATGGCGAATGATTACCATAATCTCTTTCATTGACAGTAACGATCAACGCCGAATTGGCAACCCCGGAATCACGCCGGTGAAAACTCATTCCATTGGTCACTACCCGCCCCCGTTCGGAGGCCGCTCCAATCACAAACCCTCCCGGGCACATACAAAAACTATAAACACCGCGGCCGGTCTCCCGATGTTTGTATGTAAGATGATACTCAGCCGGGCCAAGCCGGGGATCTCCAGCCCTCTTCCCATACTGTGCCTTATCAATAATATCTTGCGGATGTTCGATCCGTAATCCAACCGCAAAAGGCTTAGCAGCCAGTTGGAAATGTTTCGCCTTTAACATCCGGTACAGATCACGGGCGCTGTTACCGGTGGCTAATAACAACATCTCAGTCTCGATTAAATCCTTACCGTTAACCTGGATTGCTTGGATCTTTCCATCAGAAAAACTGATATCGGTTAACCGGTTCCGGAAGCGGAACTCACCGCCATAATTAATAATTAACTGTTGCAGTCCGCTGATGACTTCCCGTAAGAGATCGGTCCCAATATGCGGATACTGCAAATAGCTTATCTCCGGTGGCGCCCCCAACTTCACCATGACCTTGAGTATCTCTTCAATTGCCCGATCTTTGATTCTGGTTGTCAATTTACCATCGGAAAAGGTTCCGGCCCCTCCAATCCCATACTGAATATTAGAGTCCGGGTCAAGCTCGCCCTCTTCCCAAAACCGGTTTATACTATTTATTCGGGCTTCCAATCCGTCGCCCCGATCGATAATTAGCGGTTGAAATCCGGCGGCAGCCAGCCTCAAACCAGCAAAAAGGCCGGCTGGACCCGCTCCTGCGATCACCGGCCTAAAGTTTATTAATGAGGTACCATAGCGAACCTTGTCCCAATTATTAGCTGATTCTTGCTGATAAGCCTGTAAATTAGGATTAGCTTTCAACAAGGATTTCCCCTCATATACTGTTAAATCAACTTCAAAAACCAATGTATATATGAAGAACAGCTCTTTTTGCCTGGCATCCAACGACTTTTTTAAAATCTTTACTGATTTGATCCTATTTAGAGAAACCTTTAAAAAATCCGCTAGTAAACCGCTGATCTTGATTTCATCCGCATCAATAGCGATCCTGAATTGGCTAATTTTAAGTAACATTATTTGGCCTCGGTTTTGGTTCCAGGATTACATTCGGTATTTGTCAGATTGCTAGGTTGGGCTGGCCTAACCAACTCAATTAGCCGGTATTTAATCCTTTCATTATTATAACCCGTCTCCAACTGCCCATTACAAGCCAGCGAAATATTGCCTGTCTCCTCGGAAACGATGATTACCAAGGCGTCGCTCTGGGTCGCCAGGCTCAATCCCGCCCGATGACGGCTTCCTAATTCCTGGGCTAAGATCAATTGATTATCGAGCGGCAGAAAACATCCGGCGGCTTGGACCCGGTTCCCTTTAATCACCACCGCTCCGTCATGTAAGGGTGAATTGGGGTAAAAAATTTGTTCAACTAATATTTGAGATAAAGCGCCGTCAAGAAAAGAACCGGATTCCTTAACCATGGGAAGGGGGTCGTTTCTTTCAAAAACAATCAGTGCGCCATATTTATGTTTTGAGAGGCTTTCCACCGCTTCGGCAACGATTTCAATACTCTCGGTGGGAATTTCCGGGGGCTTAATTAGCCATTGTAATATGGGGTTCTTTTGCCCTAGGAGCTCTAAAGCCCGTTTTAGTTCGTTTTGAAAGATAATCGGTAACGCTACGAAGAGCATTAACATAATTTGTTCCAACAAAGCGTTAAACAAGGTCAAACTTAAAAATCTACTTGAGGCGTATATTAGAAACAAAATCAAAATTGCATTCAAAAAAAAGATTCCTTTAGTCCCTTTTAAAACCTTAAAAAGGTAGTACAAAACTATTAGTACTAGGATCACATCGATGATAGTTAGGAGAAAATGTTGGTCTCCTAAAAACTTCATAATTGCACCACCTTTAATACCAAGTCGCATTCAAAGTGCAACTATAGATTGTGTTCTCTCCGCAGCATTGCTGCGTTCCACACAAAAGTTGCACTATAATTGAATGCAACTTGGTAATAGATATTGTCTTTTCTATTTGACATTTATAATAAAAATCCTTTGCTCAAATTACGGTTTTCTAATGAAAAACCCCCTCCGAATTACGGAAAGGATTCTTTATTTACGATCGAAATCAGTATTAAGACTTTCCCATTAAAGCAAACTCAACGATAAACGCGATTACTGCCAGATACATTAACGAGTCATTTTCTTTAAATTTGCCCGTAAATACCTATTACAACACATAAGAAATAAAACCATAACCGATTCCCTTCGTTAGCTTTGGTTAAGACCAGTTTAGCAACGATTCATGTTTTTTTGAAAAAAGGATTACTTACAAGATCAAAAAGTTGAACCCCTGAAACCAGGGTTTCAGGGGTTCAACGGTTACGCTTAAACTTAAATAATAGCCAAGATAATGAAGTTCAAGACAAAAAGCAGTGTGGAGACGAGCAGAATGGGATGAACCTCTTTGAACTGCCCCCTGCAAAGCTTGACAATACAATAGAAGATAAAGCCAGTGGCAATCCCATAGGAAATGCTATAGCAGAAAGCCATAAATACGCCTGCAAAGAAAGCGGGGATGGCTTCGTCCAAATCGTCCCATTTAATTTCCTTAAAAGCCGACATCATCATAATACCAACTACAATCAGAGCCGGAGCAGTTGCCGCCGCAGGAACTATGCCGGCGACAGGGGCCAGGAAAATGCAAGCGATAAAGAGCACAGCCGTGGTAAGGCTGGTCAAACCAGTACGGCCTCCAGCGCCGATACCTGCCGCGCTCTCAACGTAGGTTGTAGTGTTGGAAGTGCCGAATAAAGCTCCGATAGAGGTAGCAATAGCGTCTGCAAACAGGGCCCGATCCATTTTGGATTTAAAACCCGTACTAGTCTGCATTGCTTTCTCGTCTTCCGCGCTAAAAATACCGCTTCTACGTCCGGTGCCGATGAAAGTGCCAATCGTATCAAAGGTATCCGATAAGCTGAAGGCAAAAATCGTCATCAGAACCAAAGGAATTTTAGCTGTATCATTAAACAAGGAAAGCATGCCTTGGCTGCCGAAAGCCGCGCCAAAGGTAGTACCCAAAGCCTTAAAGGACTCGGCGATTCCCGAAGTTGCGCTGATCTTAGAAACATCAACGATTCCCATGGGAATACCGATGATGGTGGTTGCGATAATACCGATTAAGATCGATCCCTTTACCTTGAATACCAGTAACGCAATGGTCAATACCAGGCCAATTAAACCAAGAAGAACAACCGGATTGTTTAAGGTTACCAGAGCGGGGACTGCGCTAGAGTCGGCAATAACCGTACCGCCTTTTAAAATTATGTTCTTGCCGGGGTCGGAAGTGAAATTAAGAAGGCCGGCGCTTTTGACGCCAATGTAAGCGATGAAGATACCAATACCGCCGCCGATGGCATTTTGGAGGCTGACAGGGATCGATTTAATAATGGATTTACGAATTTTGGTTACGGTAATCAAAATATTCACAAGACCACAAATGAAAACCATCGCCAGCGCTTGCTGCCAGCTGAAGCCCAAGGCAAAGCATACAGTGTAAGTGAAGAAGGCATTTAATCCCATACCGGGAGCCTGGGCATAGGGCACGTTTGCCAAAAGGCTCATCACCAAAGTACCGATTACAGAAGCGATAATGGTGGCGATAAATACGGCGCCCCAAGGCATGCCTGTCTGTGAAAGCATGCTAGGGTTAACAAAGATAATGTAGGACATGGCAAAAAATGTGGTAATTCCAGCTAGAATCTCAGTTGAAGCCTTCGTGCCGTGTTCTTTCAGCTTAAAAAACTTCTCCATCCAAAAAATCCCTCCATTTTGATATATTAAGAGCGCCCTGCTCCTAAGGACAATATTTTAAGCAATATAAAAAGCGATTGGTGTACACCAATCGCCGTAAATTGTTAGAGAATATTTTCTGCATTACCTTAATAAAATGCAGCCATATATACTCCAATAGTCGAACAATTTCCGGTTGCTCGGTAGGTACTTCAGGCCCATATCGCCTAAATTATATTGGATTGAGCGTTAATTCTAAAATGCTCTGCAAGGTTTTCCATGCTGACTATCGATATTTAACAAAGAAGAATTAATATTTATAAAAACCATCTTAAACTTTGCTTGAATAATACGGG
Organism: Bacillota bacterium; assembly: GCA_023415835.1. Taxonomy (GTDB): domain Bacteria; phylum Bacillota; class UBA4882; order UBA8346; family UBA8346; genus JAAYHS01. Next base: position 77,638 of record JAEZJK010000083.1, on the reverse strand, counting down.
AAAAAGCGATAAATTACGTTACAATCGTATCAAAAATATGATAAGAAGTCAATATAGTGGAAAAACCGCCTCTTTCTAGCCCTCCCCGATCCGGGGAGAGCTAGAGAGAGGTTTTCTTATATACTTCTTCCTTCAACACTCCGATATATGGCAAATTACGATATTTTTCAGCATAATCCAGCCCAAAACCGACTACAAAAAAATCGGGGATTTCGAAACCGTTATAATCCGGCTGAATCATAGCCTGCCTTCGGCTGGGCTTATCCAATAAGGTGCATACCTTTAAGGATTTCGGTTGACGGGAGCGGAGGTTTTCGACCAAGTATTGCAAGGTCAGTCCAGTATCGACAATATCTTCAACGATGATTACATCGCGGTTTTCGATTTCAATATCCAAGTCCTTGATGATTTTGACCGTCCCGGTGGATTTGGTGGAAGCGCCGTAACTTGAGACAGCCATCAGGTCGTAAACCATCGGAATGGTTATCGCCCGCATCAAGTCAGCCATGAACGGCAACGCGCCTTTCAGAATACCGACAAGAACCGGAGGACTCGCCTGATAATCGCAGCTGATTTTAGCTCCAAGTTCTTTGATCCTTACCGCGATTTGTTCTTTGGAGAGAATGATCTCTTTCAAGTCGTTGGTCATGGGTGCCTCCCTTTACTGCTGATGTCGCTGATTACGCTAATTGAACAGATAAAATCTTACCACTGATTAGCACTGATTTCGTTGATTCCACTGATAAAATCTTACTTCTGATTAGCACTGATTTCATTGATTACACTGATATATTCTTTACTTCTGATTAGCACAGATTCCGTTGATTTCACTGTTAAAACAAACAAGAGAATAACTTCTCTCTCATTTTACTAGCTTTTTCAAATTATTTCAACCTAAAATCAGCGCCATCAGTGTAATCAGTATTATCTGTGATTAGTATATCTGCGGCATCTGCGTTATCAGCGTTTATCTGTGGTATTGATATACCTCTTAATCTCCATTCTCTTAGCTCCAAAGTTTAGCAACAACCCTACTTCCAGCCCGAAAGCCTCAAGATAATTAATGATTTGAGCCGTATGACCATCTTGTAGTTCCGAAACAGCTTTTATCTCAACCATGACTTTATTCTGTACTAAAAAATCCACTCGTCGTGTACCTATTTTTTCTCCTTCATAATAAACCGGCATCGCTTGCTCACTAACAAACTCTATCCCCTGTTTCTTCAATTCAATCTCCAGTGCTCGGTGATAGATTATTTCCGGAAATCCGCTTCCTAGTTTATTATGTACTTTTAAGGCGCAGCCGATCATCTTTTCGGTAATGTTGGAATGTTTGTAGTCGGCCATTTTACACCCCCGACCGCTGATAGCACAGATGGCGCTGAATACACTGATAAAACCGCAGAAACTATTAATACTGTTGAAATTACTTAAAAAACACCCCAGATTTACTCCGCAAATATTCTACATCTTATCCCCAATTATTTCAACATACACTCAGTGTTATCTGCGAGTATCTGCGGTATCATTCTGTGTCACCAGTGTTATCAGTGTAATCTGCGATCAAAAAAGCCCTTCCTCACGGAAGGGCTTCCTTGTTTATCCTAAGAAAATCTTAGAATTTCACCCGCGGACGGATGATGAGTTTGTTGTCGTCTTTGTTGACGTTGGTGTATTCGACTTCCAAGGTAACCTTGTTATTGAAACCATATGCGAATTTCAAACCATACGGGCTGTAGTCAGCTGATTTCTCTTCCAAAGTATACTCAAAAGAAGTGGTAACCGGGCCAGACTTATATTCAGCACCGATAACCGGAACTAAAATTACATCACCTTTATCATCTTTCCAAGCTTTGTTGAAATCATCACCAGGTTGCATTCCGTAAACGAATGCTTTGAATGCGTCGTTGATTTGGTAGTAAACATCGAAAGCCACATAGGTAGCATCATCTTTACTGGGATCGTTATCGCCATAGTGGATTTCAGCGCCCCAGCTATCAGCTTTGTAACCAAATTTAACGTCATAATCCATAGCATCTTTAGCCAGATCCGGATCCATGAAGAGAGCGAAAGACATTGCATCGCCTACAGGAATATCAAACACAAATTGCATATCTTTGGCATTAACAGCATTAATTTCATGAGGTTTGAGAAGCACACGGCTCGGGAATAATTTATGATCCCAGAAACCAGTTTTAAGTGTTCCCCAAGATTGTTTGAAGGTTACAAAGTACTCTTTTACTGTTACTCCTATTACGTCTTTATCAGCGGTCAAAACTGAATTATCATAAGCCATTTGCAGGTATGCGTCAACGTTATCGCTGACTTTGCCTTTGAAGTTGAAGCGCAAGTCGTATTTGGAGAAAGTAAGATCATCATTAGGCTTTTTGGACTCATCCATTACCCACTCAGCGCGCCAGTCACCTTCAACGGTAGCGGCAGCCATGGAAACTGCGGCAAAGGAAACAACCATAATAGCAGCCATTAAAACAACTAATAACTTTTTCATTTTTGTAAACTTTCCTCCTTATTTTTTAACTCTAAGTAATACTTGTACTACAAACCGATTACTGTTCTCCGCCCACCCCCTTTCAATCTATCGGACCGGAGCACAGTACGAGGGATCCTCTGTTCTCCCCGTATCTGCCCCGGAAACGTCGTGGGTCAGGTTTAGTGTATGTTACATCATGCAGTTCATTTCCAGAAACGGTTCCAATTTTCCAGAAATATACGTATCAATTTTAATCCCAAATAGTACAATCTGTCAAGGAAGTATTTCTAAATTAAACCATAAATTTCCTCACCTGCAAGGTAAACTAATTATTCGTTTTGTATGTACAATTTTGGATATCTGCCCAAGATGTATAATTAATATTACCACGCTTGTTTTAAAAAACCTCTTTTTTTTTGAAAATTTTTAATCCCCTTAAAATAGCGACTGCCCCGAGGGTACCAAAAATGCCTTTGGAAACTATCGCGCCCCATCACAAACATTTAAAATTTTCGTGAGCCAAATCCTTATTCCTTCTGGAAAATCTCCACTCTAAATTTACCCTTGCCATTTACCGCCGATCCCTGAAATGGGGAATAACCCATCTTCTTTGCCAGTAATAAAAAACTTTCACCTTTTTCGAAAAGGTGAAAGTTTGTATAATCTGAGTCTTCAGCGGCCTACCCTGGTTCATCAGCGTCATCAGTTGTCATCTGTGATCTATCCGCGATCATCTACGGTCATCTGCGCTCTTCTTCGGCGTCCTTAAGATCGCAATCTGCCCGGTCCGGACGATCTCCCTGATCCCGAAAGGCTTCAAAAGCGCAATTAACGCCTCTACTTTTTCGATTCCCCCGGTAATCTCGACCACTACCGCCCGGCTGCTGACATCGACGATCTTAGCCCGAAAGATGTCCACGATCTGGAGCACCTCTGAACGGTTCTGGGAACCGGCGTTGACTTTGATTAACGCCAATTCGCGTTCCACCGCTTCTCCGGGCGGTAAGTCGTTAACCTTAACCACGTCTATTAACTTATATAATTGTTTCTCAATCTGCTCGACCACCTGATCGTCTTCGGCGTCGACCACAATGATGATCCTTGATAAAGCAGGATCTTCGGAACGCCCTACGGCGATACTCTCAATATTATATCCTCTCCGGCTGAACAAACCGGCCACCCGGATCATGACGCCTGGTTGATTGACCACTAAAGCTGAGATAATATGCCTCATTAATTATTCACCCCTATCATCTGGTGAATCGCGCCGCCTGCCGGAACCATCGGCAAAACGTTCTCCTCACGTACCACATGGCAATCGACCACTACCGGTCCGGGGGTTGCAAACGCTTCTTCCAAAGTGCTCCTGAGCTGGCTGACCTCAGTAATTTTAAAGCCCTTAGCTCCATATGCTTCGGCGATCTTTACAAAATCCGGGTTTTGGTCGAGGACGGTCCCCGAATAACGTTTCTTAAAGAAAAACTCCTGCCATTGCCGTACCATTCCCAGGTAAAAATTATTAATGATCACCACTTTCACCGGTATTTGGTTGGCTACGGCCGTCCCTAACTCCTGAATATTCATTTGGAAACTACCGTCGCCGGCAATGTCGATTACTAAGCGGTCCGGATTGCCGACCTGAGCCCCGATGGCTGCCGGAAACCCAAATCCCATCGTACCGAGCCCCCCTGAAGTTACCAATGAACGCGGCTGCGTAAATTGATAGAATTGTGCGGTCCACATCTGATGCTGTCCGACTTCGGTACAGATGATGGCCTCGCCTTTGGTGATAGCGCTAATCTCCTTGATTACCACCTGTGGGTTTAATTTACCGGAATCATACTTTAATGGATACTCCCTTTGCCAGGCGGCGATCTGCTTCATCCATTCTGGATGCTTTTTCGGAACCATTTTTTCTAAGATGTTTTCCAATACCATCCGGACATCGCCGACAATCGGGATATCCACCCTAACATTTTTTCCGATTTCCGCCGGATCGATATCAATATGGACCACTTTAGCTTTCGGGGCAAAAGCGTTAACCTGGCCGGTTACCCGGTCATCAAAACGGGCGCCGATTGCAATCAATAAGTCGCACTCATACACAGCAAAGTTGGCCGCTGCTGTACCGTGCATCCCTAACATCCCGAGATTAAGCGGGTGATCTCCCGGGACTGCGCTAATCCCCATTAAAGTCGGTGTAACCGGGGCTTCAAGCATTTTCGCAAATTTAATCATTTCAGCATGGGCTCCAGAAGCGACTACTCCACCGCCAACATAAAGTAGCGGCCGTTCAGCTGTTTGAATCGCGTCAATAGCTTCTTTAACCTGGCGGGCGTTTCCGACGTAATTGGGTTTATATCCCGGTAGATCAATCTTTTCCGGGTAATCGAATTTGTCCGTTTGTACTGTAATATCCTTTGCTAAATCAATCAAAACCGGGCCGGGCCTTCCGGTGCTTGCAATATGAAAAGCTTCCTTAATTACCCGCGGCAGTTCCTTTATATCCCGCACCAGATAATTATGTTTGGTAATCGGTATGGTAATCCCGGTAATATCAGCTTCTTGAAAAGAGTCGCAACCCAGCAAGGAGGTTGGTACCTGTCCGGTGATGGCCACTATTGGAATTGAATCCATATAAGCAGTGGCAATTCCGGTAACCAGATTGGTTGCTCCCGGGCCGGAAGTGGCCAGGCAGACCCCGGTCTTTCCTGTGCTTCGGGCATAGCCGTCAGCTGCATGCGCCGCCCCTTGTTCATGACGGACTAAAATATTCCGGATTTTAGCGTCATATAATGCGTCATAAATAGGAATCACTTGCCCGCCCGGATATCCGAAGATAACCTCCACTCCTTGCCGTTCCAGGCATTCCAAGAGAATTTGCGCTCCGGAAAGATTCATAGGCATCCCCCTTTTTTACGTATTTTGGTATTAAATTAAATCATAATGTATGGCATATTATTTGTCAATCATTTTTAATAATTTTAAACCTCATCAATACTAGGTTTATCAATAGGTGTCGCCAAAATTGCCCCATTTTATAGGTAATGTAATTTTTAAATTTCCAATAACCTTTAATATAAGGCTTTTATCCAGTATAATCTTGTAACCAATTCTTCTTGATCAAATTTAAAAGACTACTTGTCATTTCTGAACAAAAGGATTTATACCAAGTTGCATTCAAAGTGCAATTATAGATTGTATTCTCTCCGCAGCATTGCTGCGTTCCACACTAAAGTTGCACTATAATTGAAAGCAACATGGTAATAGGACAATAGCGTAAGATATAAAAAAATCCTGTAAATCCGTGTATATCCTGTCAAATAGAACTTTATTTTAGACTGGATTAACGCGGATTAACACAGGATATTAAATTGATAATTATCAGTGACACACTTAAACAATCTAAGCTGTGAAGGATGGTAGTTACCCAACCCAATGATGAAGATAAAAAATGAAATAACTCCTTCAAACTTTTATTTCAGCACTGCTCCCGTATTAGCCGAGGTTACCAGTTTGCTATACCGGCTTAAATAACCGGTTTTGATCTTGGGTTCAGGCTGGCGCCAAGCAACTTTACGCTGGCTCAATTCCTCTTCGCCGACTAACAGATCCACGCGCTTTCCCGGAATATCGATCTTGATCCGGTCACCTTCTTGAATTAAGGCAATCGGACCGCCCTCCATCGCTTCCGGTGAAATATGCCCGATTGAAGCCCCCCGTGAAGCTCCTGAAAAACGGCCGTCCGTCAATAACGCTACTTCCTTGTCCAAACCCATACCGGCAATGGCTGATGTCGGGCTGAGCATCTCCCGCATTCCCGGTCCGCCTTTCGGACCCTCATATCTAATCACCACAATATCCCCGGAAACAATTTTACCTCCTAAAATAGCTTTGATCGCTAGGTCTTCACTATCAAAAACCCTAGCCGGGCCTTCATGCCGCATCATCTCTGGGGCTACCGCCGATTGCTTCACTACACATCCCGCCGGAGCCAGGTTACCCCAAAGAATTGCCAATCCTCCTTGTTCGTGATAAGCGGCCTCTAGCGGATGTATCACCTCCGGACGTTTAACCTTTACTCCGGCAATATTTTCACCAACAGTCTTACCGGTAACTGTTCGCTGCCCGGTATGGATTAAACCCTTTCCGTTTAATACCGTCATTACTGCGGGGATTCCCCCGGCTTCATCCAAATCTTGAATATAATGTATTCCTCCCGGTCGCAAGTAGGCTAGATGGGGTGTCTTCTCACCAATCTCGTTAATCCAGTTCAAATCAAGTTCAATTCCCAGTTCATGGGCGATGGCCGGTAGATGCAGCACTGTATTGGTTGACCCTCCAATGGCCATATCCACAGTAAAAGCATTGGCAAAAGCATTTTCAGTCATAATACCTTGCGGCCTAAGATCCGACTTAACCAACTCGAGAATTTTCATCCCAGTAGCTTTAGCAAGACGGATCCTTCTGGCGTCGATTGCCGGAATCGTCCCGTTCCCCGGCAACCCCATCCCCAAAACCTCAGTCATACAATTCATAGTATTAGCGGTGAACATGCCTGAACAAGAACCGCAACCGGGGCAGGATACTTCTTCTAACTCCTTTAGCTCCGCCTCACTCATTTTACCTGCCGAAACCGCCCCTACTCCTTCAAACATCGAGTTTAAATCGACCCGGTTGCCATTGAGATTTCCCGCTAACATCGGGCCGCCGCTCACCACAATACAGGGTAAATTCAAACGTCCGGCAGCCATCAGCATTCCCGGAATTATTTTATCGCAGTTGGGAACGAAAACCACTCCGTCAAAAGCATGAGCCAAAACCATACTTTCAATGGAGTCCGCTATCAATTCCCGGCTCGCCAACGAATACTTCATACCTTCATGCCCCATGGCTATCCCGTCGCAGACCCCGATCACCCCAAACTCAATCGGAGTTCCACCTGCCATCCGAATTCCAGCCTTTACCGCCTCTACTATCGTATTCAGGTGAATATGGCCCGGGACAATCTCATTAGCGGAATTAGCAATCGCTATTAAAGGCCTTGAAAGTTCTTCATCTGTGTATCCCATTGCTTTAAAAAGTGAACGGTGCGGGGCGCGCTCTACCCCTTTTAAAACAAGATCGCTCTTCATTTTACGAACACCTCCGTTATTAAAATTTAATAGTTTGAAAGTTGAAAGACAAACCAAAAATTTGAAGCCTTGTGGTTATAAGGCTTTATACTTTATTAGCCCTTGAACAATTGAAGTTTAGGCCTTTTACTTTAAATTCGCCTTTTTATTCTTTCTTCCTGCTACATTATTATAAAATGTCTGACATTTTAGAAGTCATAATAACCTTAATTATTCCAAAAACAAAAGACTGTTTTTTAAAACAGTCCTATTAGGCCCTAGTAATAAATGGATTTAAATTCTTTGATATCCCTTTATTTTATCGAAGTTTACCGAACTTATCCGTAAATAATACTAAAGTTCGATTATTGGCGAACCGAAACTATTAATAATAAGAAGCTTAGCTCAGACCCCCAATAATCCCATCCTCCTTTCTTTCTTACCGCCCCTATGGGGCGGATCTTTTATTTATTCTACCGTAATAAGTTTCTTGGTCGCGTAAGGTTTATTGCGACATGTTTTTAGCCCATTAATTGGAAATATTCTAATTTGCCCTTCAGAATTTATTTCTATTTATCTATTTTTGAGTGGCTTTAGTCGCTATTAAATACTGATGGAAAAACCATTCGCCCGCAGTCAACGCTAAGGCAATAATCCAATAACCACTGGTAGTTATAATAAATTGGGGTAAAGCTTTGACCATCGCCCAAATACCTATTACAAAAATCCCAAAGTCAGCGATAATGGCCGCCATGTTGCCAAACTTAGGCAGGAGCCATAAATCACCCACCACATAACTTAATAACACTAACAGTAAACCGGTTATTAAGGCCTGGCTCCAAGTACCCCTTCCGAAAACCGGGATTAGCAATACTAATAACAACCAAGTCATAGCAGTTTTCAAAATTAAATTTGTCAAGTTTTTCATGATTATCTCTCCTGAAAAATACCGTTCGGCATTTTACCAAAATTAATCAAATTACTTAAAACCGCTATGATTAGAGCTGCCAACAAAGACGCTCCCAGCGGGACATGTCCGCCTTTAATTCCATAAGTGGCCAAAAAAATTACTACTACATTAACTAAGAATGTAATTATGCCCCTACCCCAACGGCTAATATCGTGTCCAATAATAGAACGCGCTAATCTATCGCCCAATACTGCCAAACCTGAGAGGATAATCAACCAAGTTATGGTCAACGCGCTAAATCCAGGCACAAAATATCCAATTGTAAATAGAACCACAAAAGGAATTAGAAATCTTATCCCCCAGATAATCAAGTTCATTCGGTAACCCCCCTATTATCAATGAACAATTGTCAGTTAAATAGCGAATACATGTTTGCCAAGCCGGTTAATGATCTTCCGGGCCCAAATCCATCGATTGCTGGTTTTACTTGGATTAAAAAAGTAGAGCGCTCCCCCGGACGGATCCCAGCCGTTCAAAGCGTCCCGGGCGGCTTTTTGAGAATCTTTACTCGCTGGACGGTTAATTATTCCGTTGCTAACTGACTCGAATGCAAGTGGTTGGTAAACTACACCCGCTATTGTATTTGGGAATTTCGAGTTTTGAACACGGTTTAATACCACTCCGCCAACAGCCACCTTACCAATATACGGCTCGGCTCCGGATTCAGCATGGATTAATTGGGCTAATAAAGTAGTATCCCCTGAACTCCGGCTTGGTTTCACATTGGCTGCTTTGCTAGTAGTTGTTGGTATTGTTATTTTTTGGTTTATCCGAAGCGTATTACCCCATAAACCGTTCCTACTCCTAAGCTCCGATACATCAACCCCGGTACGGCTGGCTATTGAAAATAACGAATCACCCCTCCGCACCGTATAGGTCCAATCTGCCAACGTTATCTGGGCAAAAGCTATTAATCCCCAAAGAGCACTTACTAACCCGAGTATAATCTTATTCATTTCCAAATTTTCGCTCCTTAATAAGAGGTTGATACTTATAGTATTAAATGTTTTTTCATAAATATCCACTCTTTTAAATAAAGAAATTTCCAACTAACCCAAGCTTTAACCTTAATAAAACATACCTGTTAAATTAATGATATCCTGGAATCATACTAGAAGATTAAGAATATAAAATATAGTGACTGGTCATAGATTAGGGGGCGTAGCATGATTATGAAAATAGTATTCCGCTCATTCTTGATTTTTTTCTATCATTTATTGCTCTTAATCCTACCCTTAAATTTTTTTTTAATGGGTTTAAAAATTACTTTTATTATTGAATTCTTTCCCTGGTTGTTTTACCCATTATTAATCTTTAGCCCAATTTTAACAATCCTATTATCGATCCAATCGACCCCTTCCAACCATAAATGTTTCGATTGGTTATTTCCAGTTGCCGTCTCCTTGCTTGGATATTCTCCCATTATCGGTTTTTATTTTTTCATTTCTTCCTTAAATAACTTAAGTGACTACTCTCTGGTGGTCTTATTTCCTATTTTAATAGGTTTATTGGCTTTTTGGGGATCGCGGTTTTTAGCTTTATCTAAAAGGAATAACATTAGTCATTGATTTTTAATTATATCTGAAATTAATGGGCTTATTTTTTCCTGGATCTACGTTACGATTAATGTCGTTGCCTAAAGGTTTAATCATTCCTCGTCAAACTATAAGAGGAATATCAAATTTTTTACCGAATTAATCCAATTATAGTCATACATATTGGATGAAAGTTACGGAAGAGCGCTATAACCAAGCCACCGAAGGAGCAAGCTTTTTTCTGCCGGAAAATAGTGAACCTCTCAGGTACAATAACCGTAACTTGACAAACTCTGGAAAGTCTGAAACAGGCAACAACTTGATAACCTACGGTCAAATCGGTTTTTTAAGGCGTTAAGCTGTGAAATGATTTGTAGGGAAAGATTCTCTCCGGTTACTAGACAGGGTGAAAAGGCAATCCTTTTCCCTCTGTCTTATTTTTTTAGAAAGGAGCCTAAAAATGAATTCGACCCCTTTATCTTCACTCTATCAAAAGTATAATGCCCAAATCGTTGACTTTCATGGCTGGGCTTTACCGGTCCAATTCTCTAGTATCATTCAGGAACACCAAGCTGTCCGGAATAAGGTGGGTTTGTTTGACGTTTCCCATATGGGCGAGATATTAGTCCAAGGTCCGGAAGCGCTCCCTTTCCTTGACTATGCCCTTACCAACCAAATTTCCCGATTGCAACCAGGTTTTATCCGTTACTCCCCCCTTTGCTTGGAATCCGGCGGTACTGTTGATGATTTATTGGTTTATTCCATCGAACCGGACAAATATTTATTAGTAGTAAATGCTTCTAATATTATTAAAGATCTCAATTTCCTCTACAAGTCTTCCCATCGATATAAAGTGAATATCACCGACTTATCAGCCGAAACAGCCCAATTAGCGCTACAAGGCCCCAATGCCCTTTCCGTTTTAAGCGGTTTAACCGACTATCCCCTCGCAAAGGCCGGTTATTACCAATTTATTGATGGGTTAAACTTAGCCAGTCACAAGGTATTACTCTCCCGTACCGGTTATACCGGAGAGGACGGTTTTGAAATTTATCTCCGTTCCGATCAAGCCGTCCATCTTTGGGAAACCTTGATGGAAATCGGCGCTTCTTACGGAATAACACCTGCCGGGCTTGGAGCCAGGGACACCCTACGATTTGAGGCCAGCCTTCCCTTATACGGTAATGAGCTTTCCGAAACGATCTCCCCGGTGGAAGCGGGTTTAAACCGTTTCATCAAACTTGAAAAAACTGCTTTTATCGGAAAGGAACAACTGCAAAAACAAATCAAAAATGGCACCCAACGGCGCCTGACCGGACTCAAAATGATCGAGCGCGGGATTCCGCGTTCCGGTTGCCAAGTCTTCAAAGACGATCGGCAGATCGGTACAGTTACTTCCGGTAGTTATTGCCCGACCTTACAACAAAATTTAGCAATGGCCCTGATTGAAACTACTTATGTCCAGCCAGATCTCAATGTTACTATCGATATCAGAGGTAAAAAGCTTCAAGCCAAAACTGTCAAACTTCCGTTTTATACTCGTGCTAAAGGAGTTGAAAAATGATGAGCCACCCCTACCTCCCCTTAACCGAAAAGGAACGCCAAGAAATGTTCGATAAAATCGGGATAAATAATTTTAATGATTTATTAAACGATATACCTAAGGAATTACGGTTGGCCCGTGAGTTAAATCTCCCACCTTCATTAACTGAAATTGAACTGCGTGCAGAATTTGAAAGAACACTCAATCAAGCACGCCCTATCACATTGTCCTTTCTTGGGGCAGGGGCTTATCAACATCATATTCCGGCATTAGTTGACCATTTAGCCAATCGTTCTGAATTTTATACCGCTTATACACCCTACCAGCCTGAAATTTCACAAGGCGTTTTACAGGCAATTTTTGAATACCAGACTTTAACCGCGGGACTATTCGGATTACCTGTAACTAACGCCTCTTTATATGACGGCCCGACTGCTTTAACGGAAGCAGTTTTGATGGTTGCTAAAGAAACAAAAAAATCCCGGTTTTTGATACCCGGGACCATCAGCCCCCATTTGAAACAAGTTTTACTTACTTATACCGGACATCTTGGTATTGAGCTGATTTCACTTCCTGAACAAAATGGTCTGATAGACTTAGCGGCATTGGAAGAATCTTTAACAAATTCCACTGCTGCCTTGATCATTCAAAACCCTAATTTATTTGGAATAATCGAGGATTTACCGGAATTAATTAATGCCGCCAAAAACCATAACATAATAGTAATCTGTTATGTACACCCTCTTCTGTTGGGTATAGTTGAAAGCCCTGGTTGCTTAGGAGCTGACATCGTGGTTGGTGAAGGCCAACCGCTAGGAATTCCCCTGTCTTACGGTGGGTCCTATCTGGGAATGATTGCAGCGTCCGAACGTTTTTTAAGAAAAATGCCCGGGAGAATAGTCGGGGAAACAGTCGATCGCTCTGGAAACCGTTCTTTTGTCTTGACCCTCCAGGCCAGAGAACAACATATCCGTAGAGAAAATGCTACTTCCAATATTTGCTCCAATCAAGCCCTTTGTGCCCTACGTGCCGCTATTTATCTAACAGTACTCGGTCCGGAAGGTTTTAAGGAAACAGCAACCAAAGCATATAACAACGCCCATTATCTTTATTCTCAACTGTTAACCCTTGGCATAAAACCTCTTTATCAAGCCCCATTCTTCATGGAGTTCGCACTCAAATTTCCCAAACCGGCCGCTTTTTATCAATCCAAACTAGTCGACAAAGGAATTTTTCCCGGCCTGGACTTAGGCCGATTGGATCCGCTGTTAAATGATTCACTATTAATCTGTGCTACCGAAGCCTTCTCCAAAACTGATTTAGAGACTTTTGTTAGTGAATTGAGGTGTTTGCTATGAAACAAACTTTATTAAGCTTTGAGAAGTCATCACCTGGTAAACGCGCCTGGATTTTACCCAAGTCGGATGTCCCGTCTTATGACCCAAAAGAATCCCTCGCTCCGAATTTCCTTAGAAAGTCACCTTTGTGTTTTCCGGAAATGGCCGAAATCGATGTAGTAAGGCATTATACCAACTTATCAGCCTCCAACTATGGAGTGGACAACGGTTTCTACCCGTTGGGTTCTTGTACCATGAAATACAATCCTAAAATAAATGAAGACATCGCAGCTTTATCCGGGGTTAAAAACAGTCATCCCCTCTGGCCGGAAAACCTTTGCCAAGGGATGTTAAAAATCCTATCTGACCTTGAACAAGCTTTAAAAGAAATTACCGGTATGGATCATTTTACGCTCCAACCGGCGGCCGGGGCCCATGGTGAACTTACTGCTTTATTAATAATCAAAGCCTATCTGCAAAACCAGGGGGAATCTAGCCGTACCAAAGTTTTGGTGCCAGCCTCGGCTCACGGTTCTAACCCAGCCAGCGCTGTAATGGCTGGATTTGAAACTGTTACTGTACGCGGTAACTCCGATGGTTTAATAGATCTTGATCATTTAAAGTCCTTATTAGGCCCTGATATTGCTGCTTTAATGCTTACCAATCCCAATACCCTCGGCCTTTTTGAAAAAGAGATCAAATCGATTGCCGCCCTAGTCCATAAAAATGGCGGCCTTCTATATTATGATGGCGCAAATTTGAATGCGATTATGGGTTTGGTGCGCCCCGGCGATATGGGATTCGACCTGGTGCATTTGAATCTTCATAAAACATTTTCCACACCACACGGCGGTGGCGGTCCGGGCGCCGGACCGGTAGGCGTGAAAAGTTTTCTGGCTGAATATTTACCCGTCCCTATTTTGAAAAACCAATCCGGAGTTTACTCATGGGACTATAACCGCCCCCAAAGTATCGGTAAAGTGCTTGGTTTTTATGGGAATTTCTCGGTACTGCTAAAAGCGCTCGCTTATATCAAATCCTTAGGTGGGGAAGGATTGGCTCAGGCAAGCAGCGATGCAATTTTAAATGCAAATTATCTCCGAACCGGCCTCCGCGACTATCTTCCAATTCCATATAACCGTCCCTGTATGCATGAATTTGTAACCTCAGCTGCTAATCTTAAATCCTACGGCATCCATGCTTTAGATCTCGCTAAACGCTTAATTGATTTCGGTTATCATCCCCCCACTATTTATTTCCCGTTGATAGTGGAAGAAGCAATGATGATCGAGCCTACCGAAACTGAAAGTAAAGCAACACTTGATCATTTTTTAAAGTCGCTAGCCCAAATAATTACGGAAGCTAAAAACTCGCCGGAACTGCTATCTTCCGCCCCGCATTCAACTCCCATCTCCAGGGCAGATGAAGCTCTAGCAGCCCGCGCTCCACGTATAACCTGGTCTCCCTCTTCCGAAAAAAGCTAGCCCAAAAATAGAGGTAAATTGAAAGAACCGGTCTAATCAGGCCGGTTCTTTCAATTTTTAACCAATATATCCTTTCGTCTACCCCGGTAAGCCAATCTCATAAGTTTGGTTAATATTGCTATCTATATATAGCGCAATAATTACTTTGGACGCACATGGGTCATTGCGGTATATTTTCCTTGGTGCATAAATTGAAATAATATTGTAATTTGACCTTTTCATCAAGGGTTTAAGGATGGAAAAGTATAGTTAAAATTTATTTCAATTATCAAAAAAAATCCTTGTGATGCTTGTCGATCCATGTCGATCATTTAAATGATTTACTTGTGTCAATTAGAAATTGACGTGGGCGGCTATCTAGTATTTTTATCAGGCCATGTATAATAATTGCCATTTTAACCAATACTTTTGAAAGCAGGTGACTTATAAGGAGGGAAACTATGATTACTTCTACTAAACAAGTATTATTAACTACTTTCATCTTACTTACCGTCTTATTTGGGTTCTCTTCAATTGTTGCGTCTCAGGCGGTTGCTATCCCAATAAACGCCAATTCACCAATTTATTATAGCCCCGAAACCTTACAAGAAAGTGTAATCGAGCAAATGATTACTCGCTTCAACCCAAAGCTTGCAATAGGCGAAAAAGAAATAATCGTAACAGCAATCATTACCGAGTCCCAGAAAACTAACTTCGACCCTTTATTAGTCGCGAGTATTATTGCTGCAGAGTCCTCTTTCCGTCCAAGGGCTGTCTCACCGTGTGAAGCCCGTGGTTTGATGCAGATTACTGATTGTGTGTCCCAAATTATGAAAATACCGAATCCCTTTGACATTCGGCAAAACATCTATGCCGGTACCCGTTATTTAAAGGATCTTTATCATCAATTCGAAGAATTTGAGCTGATATTAGCGGCATACAACTCCGGTCCGACACGTGTAGCAAGGCTGGGACGCGTTCCCAGAATAACCGAAACCATAAACTACATTCAGAGGGTAAGTGGATTTTATCATAATATTCGCAATCAATTATTGGTTACAGTTAACGCTGTTATCATCCAACCTGTTTTTGATCCAATCAGTACTTCAATTGATTGTTCCCAAACTCCTGTAGTAGCAGTTGGGATAAGCAATCAAACTACCTTATGCCCCCTAACTGTTGTCACTGATTGGTGCGAACCGGGGCTTATAACCCGATTTTTAATCAAGGCTTAAAAAATAGGATTCAATGTCTTGTTGCTTCTTTTCTTTAGTTTCCAATGAATTTAACCTTTTTTTCATTGGTTTTAACGTATCTTTCCAATCTGAATTAAATGAACCATCTACCTTGGGGTGATAAGATTTGATTTTTAAGATTATAGATTTAATCTCCTTAACACAATCAACCAGGCTGTAATCTACCTGCCGATTATCAAATCTGATTACGGTATAGCCTTTATCTTGTAATTTTCGGTCTTTAGCCTGATCGGAAGTTGATTTCCTGTTGCTTAAATGACTAAAACCATCAACTTCTATTACCAAACCGGCTTCTTTGATCCAAAAATCAACCTCATATCCTTCCAATAAGTAGTTTTGCTCAAAATGAACCCGTTCTTTTATTAAGGCACGGGCCATCCGTTCTTCTGCCTTCGTGCGGGTAAAATTATGTTCAGTTTCCAAACTCTCACTCCCTGCCCTCCAACTAGCTTTAATCAATAAAAGCCGACTGGATCTAAACTCACCTAGTGTTTTAGTTTAAAATGCTTTTCCAAGTCATAAAGGATCTCTTCGGCTTGCCTGCCTCTAGCATTAACCAAAAACCCATCGCCAACCCGAGTCATGTCCCCGGTTAAATTTTCGTCCATACCGCTGATAATATAAGCGTCAGCTGATTTTGCATTTTGATTCAGCTCAATCACCTGATATCCTTCCCTTTCCAACCAAGGTTTTAAATTTTGAACACCGTCTTCTAAAGCAATTACTTTTTGCATAAAGCTCCTCCTCAAACTTTAAATAAGTTTTTGATTTCTTCATCATTGACTTGCTCAAACTCTTGATAAAATTGTCCAACCGCCCAGAATCTTTCCGGAATTAACGGACAGACAACCCTGTCCACTTTTGGGTTCAACTTAGCAATTGCCTCAACTGTACCAACCGGGACAGCCACAATGATTCGAGCCGGTTTTTTGGGTCTAATAAATTCTACTGCCGCCTCCATAGTAAAACCAGTAGCTAAACCATCGTCGACTAGAATCACGGTCCTGTTTAAAACATTAGGGAATGCTTTCTCACCTTTGTACTCTTTCAATTGCCGCTTAATTTCTTTTAGCCCTAGCCTGGTTTGGGATTCAATATACCCTTTAGTTACAGGCAAGGCGTCAATTATGGAATCATCTTTTAACAACCTACCATCTTGGGTTAATGCCCCTATGGCAACTTCCGGGTTATAAGGAGCCCCAATTTTACGGCTTATTACCAGATCGTGTTCCGCATTTAAAACTTTTGCCACTTCCGCTCCAATTATAGCGCCGCCTCTGGGTAAACTTAGGATGACAGCTTTACATCCAGCTATTGATGTTAATTTTTCCGCTAACAGTTTGCCTGCAGCCTGTCGATTGGGATATGTATGCCCTTCGCTCATTTTAACCATAATATTTCCCTTTTATGATGATTAATTCATTATTGGCCGAATAAAAAAACTCCCTATTTAAGGAGTTTTTACTTTAACTGCTGCTACTTCTTCTATAGTATCCACTCGAAGCACTTTGCCCCGTTCTTTTAAATCCCCTTTGGGTAAGGGGGCGCACATCCCTTGTAAAAAAGCGCCATCTTCAACGACTAAAGTAATCATTTTTGAATCGCCGATAACTTTAGCGGATGGAGCTAATTCCATCTTGCCACGGGCCTCAATTGTCCCTTTGATTTCTCCTGCGACAATGACATTTTTGGCAACCAAATTTCCTACTACAATACCACCTTCGCCAACAATCAAGTCCCCACCGATGTGTAATTCCCCTTCAAAATAGCCATCGATTCTAACCGAACCGCCGGGAGCTTCTAAATTACCTTTAAAACTGGATTCTTTGCCGATTACTGTGTCAACCTTTCTCATGCTTGTAGTTGGAACCTCTTTAACTTTTGAAATCATGTTGACCTCCCCCGTTAATTCTTTAAAAACATTACTGGATTTATTGGAACATTATTAATCCTTACTTCATAATGCAAATGAGGCCCGGTACTAACACCGCTATTCCCAGAGAAAGTTACTTTTTGGCCTTTAGTTACCTTTTGTCCTTTAGTCACTAATAATTTTGAATTATGAGCGTACAATGTCTTATAACCATAATCATGATTAATTATGACCGTATATCCATAACCGCTTTGATAACCGGCAAACTCCACAACTCCATCAGCAGCCGCTTTTACTTTTGTACCATATCCGGCTTTTAAATCAACACCGGTATGAGTGATATACCGATGGTGCACCGGATGGAACCGCGTCCCAAACCCAGATATAATAAAGGAGGAAACCGGCCAAATGGAAGGAGTATGGTCTAATTTAGTTTCATATGCCAGAAAATCACCTAACAATTCGCGTTGGGATTCTTGTTCAGCTTTGATAAATTCATCAATTTGTTCTAAATTATTTTGTAGCTCCATTAATTCAGTCTTAATTTCCGTGGGTTTTTGCTCAATCGAATTAATTGTATAAGGCCTAGGCCGAAAAACCACTCCCCGGCTGGTGGTGGAGACAATTCGCCCCCCTTTTTGCTGAATAGATTTCCAAGTACTCAAGAGTTTTTCCCTTTCCACCTTGAGACGGCTAAGTTCGGCAGCAATCTGGTAACTACGTTTTAATGTAGGTTGGACTTCCCGTTGTTCTTTTTCCAATTTAGAAATCCGGGTATTTTTAACCTTAATCTCATGCCGGAATTGCTGAATTTTCCAGATTTGAGCCGTATATCCGACAAAGATATAAATGTTAAATATTATAATTCCAAAGATTAGTAGAGCCGCTGAAAAAGGAATTGCGCAACTACGGACTGCTCCTGACGAATTTGGAACGACTAAAAAAGTAAACCCTTTTCCGCACTTATGTTTTATGTACTTTTTAATCTTATTCAAGGGGTAAAGACACCTCCATGAAACAAAAAACTTATGTGCAACTCTTGGAGTTTAGAATTTTTAATGGTAAATTAAACTATTCGACATATAATTTTCATTTTCCTGCCAAATTCCAACATCTATTTATTTTTTTCACTTTTTAGCTTTTCCTAAAGCAGTCGTAATTGCTTCCTTCTCCTCTTCGGTAAGCGGATAAATTGATTGCCCGTGTTCTACGGGTTTACAGTATACTCTAGATTCTTCCCTACCAAAGAGGCTGCTTAGTACAACTCCATCACCTGCAGCATCTAATAACGCTAAAGCAAAACTCTGATCGCTACCGGTATTTTGGAAAGCTTTAAAACGAATTAGCGCCCAATTTTGGAGGTGTGTTTCCTCACCAACTTCATTACTGGACACTCGTTCTTCTAACTTAGTTAGATTAGTATTAAAGAGATGTGATTTATCGGATAAATTCACCAATACCGTTTCCAAGTCACGATCTTCATTTCCCTTAAAAAGATTCCGATATCGTTCCAAACGTTTATGAGTAGCTATAAAAAGAACCAAAACTTCAAGGGTTAAAACGAAATTAATGGTTAATAATAACCATAAATTATTTTGACACCATTGATTAATTACCGCCAAGTCCATTTGGGTAACTCCCTTCCAGAATAACATTCAAGGCCTGGTAAATTAATTCAAAATTAAGCGATCAGGCCGGTGATTATAGACACTCATATTTAATTCACCGTAAATTAACAGCTTCCTTCATTGTAATATATTTTTCGGAATTGAAAATTAGCTTCATCATAGATTTCTTTTAAGGGTTGGTTTAACCTCTCGGCAGCTAGTAAACAATCGTTATATTCAGGGGCAAATTTAATGATTTCCCCGTTTCGTAAAGCAGTTTTAATTCGTATTCTACAACCCTTAAGATCAACCGTTTGATAGTCTCGGTTTAAGCAATGCCTTTCAACTAAATATTTTCGAATACCCAGAGTTGAGGTTTGATTAAATAAAACCTCTTCGATCTGCGGAACATTCTCTGGCGGAGCAATCACTGTAACCAAAATTCCAGGCCGCCCTTTTTTCATGTAAATTGAGGTGAAATAAAAGTCACGGGCGCCATTTTTTAATAAAAGATCACCTAAAAACCCATATATTTCAGGATTAAGGTCATCTATATTTGTTTCTAGTATGGCTTGGCAATCTTTCTGTTCTACTTGATAAGGGGTTCCTAGCATAATTCGATGCACATTAGGAATTTCTCGATCAGCTGTTCCCGCGCCATACCCGATCCGCTCTAATTTAATTTGGGGCATGTAATTAGAAGGGTTAGCGAAAGTTTTTAAAATTGCAGCTCCGGTAGGAGTAGTCCATTCACCTTCGTATTCCCCTCCAAAGATATTAAAACCCCTTAGCAATTCTAAAGCAGCCGGAGCAGGGAGTGGAATTTCCCCGTGGGCGCACTTAACCGTCCCAAAACCTACCCGAACCGGAGAGGTTATCAATTGATTAAGTTGAAAAAATTCAATTCCGAGGCAAGCCCCGACTATATCGACTATAGCGTCGACCGCTCCAACCTCATGAAAGTGAATTTCTTCCGTTGAAACCCCGTGTATTTTCGCCTCAGCTTCAGCCAAGTTCTGAAAACATTTAACCGCATTATAAGTAACCGTTTTTGAATAACCCGCTTTACTGATAATGTCGACAATTTGAGCCAAATGACGATGGTGATGTTCATGAACCAATTCCGTATCAAACCAGGTAGCAGCGATCCCTTTTCTGGAAACCTTTTGAGACTTAATATCGGGAAGCGATAATGGTAGTTTTCGTAGTTCTTCTTTTATTGTTTCCACTGGAAACCCCAGATCAATAAGGGCGCCCAGAAACATATTGCCACTGATTCCCGCATTACAGTCCAGGTATGCAACACCCATTTTTACTCCCCCAACAAATTGATGCGATGCGCCATTACCCCGGCACCAAAACCATTATCAATATTGACCACAGCTATTCCACTAGCACAAGAATTCAACATGCTAAGCAAAGGAGCCAAACCTTTAAAGTTAGCACCATACCCGATACTAGTAGGTACGGCAATGACCGGTTTATTAACCAACCCTCCAACCACACTGGCCAAAGCCCCTTCCATTCCAGCCACTACAATCAAAACCCGGCAATTATTAATTGCTTCTTGTTGGTCAAACAAACGATGAATCCCGGCAACCCCAACATCGTAAATCCGATTAACATTACTACCCAAAATTTCAGCGGTGATCGCAGCTTCTTCGGCAACTTTCAGATCAGCTGTGCCTGCCGAAATTACCCCGATCCTCCCTGATGTTTTGGTTTGATTACGCCAAAGGGCAATAATTCTCGCCTTTTCAAAATACTGAACGCCAGGCAATTTAGTTTTTACTTTTTGATAGAGGTTTCGATTGGCTCGAGTAGCCATTACATTTTGGGATTGTTCCGCTAATGCTTGAAAAATTTGAACAACTTGTTCCGGTTCTTTACCGGGGCAATAAATAACCTCCGCATTTCCGTTCCTGATACACCTTTGAGTATCAACTTTAGCAAATCCCAAATCTCGGTATGGAAAACCGGCAAATTTTTCTACAGCCTCTTCTGGGGATATTTCTCCGTTAGCTACAGAAGCCAACCATGATTTTAATATGTCTTTATCCATATAGTTCTCCATTTTGATGATCACTCTCTTATTTCCTATCTAGAAAACGAAGCATGTCGATCCACGTCAATCCTATTTTCGTAGCTTCACATGGGTCAATTGGAAATCAACGACAACTACTTATTGGCAACTAACAAAGGTGGATACTAGAAAAACTAAACCAGCCACTCTATTACCTATTTCCGATCAACTACTTTGTTTCACGTGAAACAGATAAAAAAGGCCTTTACTAGACCTTTTAATCTTGAATCAATCTTTCATAAAGCCTTTCAAAATCTTCATTGGAATAATAATTTATTTCAATTTTACCTCCAACTCCCGAAGGTTTAATGAGTACTTTAGTCCCCAAAGAAAGCTGTAGTTCGTCTTCTATTTCGGTTAGGTTTGGATCACGACTGGTTTTCGTGTCAGATTTTTGGTTTGGCTTTTTAGTTTCACGTGAAACATTGGTTGGATCGATTATTGTCCTGATCAATTCTTCCGTTTGCCTCACCGAAAGTTGATCGGTTTGGATGGTTTGCCAAACCTGAATTTGTTCCTCAGCTGTTTTTAAGCTCAATAATGGCCTCGCGTGCCCCATGGTAAGGGTGCCTTTGGCTAGATCGGATTGGACTACCGAAGGTAAATTAAGTAACCGGAGTGTATTGGCAATTGCTGGGCGGCTACGTCCAACTCTTTTAGCTATTTCATCTTGGGTCAATTTAAATTCATCCATCAAGCGACGATAAGCTTCAGCTTCTTCGATCGGATTTAAGTCTTCCCGTTGAAGGTTTTCAACCAAAGCGACTTCCATCATTATTTGATCGGTCATCTCTCTGATGACAATTGGCACTTCGGTTAGCCCAACTAGTTTGGATGCCCTTAACCTTCGCTCTCCGGCAATTAATTGGTACTTGCTTTGATACTCCCGGACTAATAAGGGCTGGATCACGCCGTGAATCCGAATTGATTCTGCAAGTTCATTAAGTTTTTCATCGGAAAATTCTTTACGAGGCTGATATGGATTGGGCACTATTAAATCAATGTTGACTACTTGTTGAGCATCAAGGTTTTCTTCTTCCAGTTCGGGGATTAACGCGCCCAAGCCTTTCCCAAGGCCCCGATTTTTATTCATTAGCCATCACTTCCTTTGCTAGCTCAATATACGCCTCGGCGCCTTTTGATTTTTCATCGTATAACGTAATCGGCAAGCCAAAGCTGGGGGCTTCGCTGAGGCGAATGTTCCTCGGGATTATTGTCCGATAAACTTTGTCTTGGAAATAACGGCGCACCTCGTCGGTGACCTGCGAAGAAAGATTAGTACGATTATCATACATGGTCAAGATGACGCCTTCTATTTGTAAGTCGGGGTTGGAGTATTTTTGAACCAGTTGAATCGTTTTCATTAACTGGCTAAGCCCTTCTAAAGCGTAGTATTCGCATTGAATCGGAACAATGATTGAGTCTGAAGCCGCTAGCGAATTAATGGTTAAATTGCCGAGAGAAGGCGGGCAATCAATTAAAATGTAATCGAAATCTTTTTTAATTGGTTCAATAGCCCGTTTGAGCCTTTGATCCCGAGCCATCATCCCTACTAATTCAGCTTCAGCCCCAGCCAACCTAATAGTAGCCGGTGCCATCTTCAAGTTTTCAACTTGGGTTTGAATTAGCACTTCTTCCAGGGGGATTTCATTGATGAGAACATCGTAAATACACTTCTTGATTTCACCCTTTTTTAATCCAATCCCACTGGTTGAGTTGCCTTGAGGGTCATGATCAATGACTAATACTTTGCGCTTGTTCTGAGCCAAACAGGTCCCTAGATTAACAGCAGTGGTGGTTTTACCTACACCACCTTTTTGATTGGCGATCGCAATAACTTTTCCCATACTTAAACCTTCCTCCCTCCAACCCCTTATGGTTTCATAATTGGGATGGCTCCGAAGCGTTTCCAGTTCGGTGTTCAACAATTCATATGCTCTTTTTCGTAATATTTCCAATGATTTTTTGGATGAGCGTTTCACCATTGTTCACCTTTTTCCTTCGGGCTATTCTTAATCTTTTCGAGATGGAGTATGATCTTCCTTCTTAATAACTCAACTTTCTTAATCGAAGATCCGGATCTCCCTTTAAAGTGGTTTTTTTGTGGGGATACCGGGTTTACGGGGGTAAGTTGAAGGGGTCGTCTGCTTTTTTTGGAAAGTAATTATTACTCTTGAACCAAAATTGCAGGGAAGGGTAAAGGATTTGATCCCTGAAAATTCGGCACCTAAAATTTTAACTGCGTGTTCTCCTTTGGCAAGTTCGTTCTCGGCTTCCTTGCCTTTATAAAATAATGCTTCTCCTTGTAATTTAACAAATGGTATGGTCAGCTCGGCAAGAATATTTAAGGGGGCTACCGCACGAGCAATTGCTAAATCGTATTGTTCGCGGTGGCTTGTATGTTTAGCCAATTCTTCAGCCCGTCCCCAAATAGGAAGGAGGTTTTTTAATTCCAAGCATCGGATGGCTTCAGTTTGGAAATTAATTTTCTTTTGGGTAGCTTCCAAGGAAACAATTTTCTTTTCAGGATTACATATGGCCAACGGAATACTTGGTATTCCCCCTCCGCTGCCTACATCGATGATGTTGTTTGCTGATTGGAATTCCGGGATAGCCATAATTAATAGGGAATCGTATATGTGTTTCACCATAGCTTCATCAAAATCAGTAATCGCAGTGAGATTAGTGGTTTGATTGGCAGTTAATAGTATTTGAATAAATTCAATTAACTGTTTCAATTGGTCATCAGTAATGTTGGCAAGTTCTTTAAGTAGGGTTGAAAGATCGTATCCAGCGCTGTTCATGTCCGCTCCTTTTGGTTTTCGATATAAAACAATAATGCAGTCATATCTGCCGGATTGATTCCGCTAATTCGCGAGGCCTGCCCTAAAGTGCTAGGGCGGAATTTAGCCAGCTTTTCACGGGCCTCCCGGGCGAGATTGGCTACTAAGTTATAATCGATTGCCTCAGGTATTTTTTTGTTCTCCAGGTTAAGAAGGCGCTTTGCTTGCTCTTGTTCTTTTTCTAAATAGCCTTGGTACTTGTACCGAATACTGATTTCAGTAGCGTCACTTTCAACAAACTGAAGCCCAGGAGCTAATTTTTTAAGGAAATTAGGGTCAATTTCCGGCCGTTTCAAAATTTCAGCTAAACTAAATTTATTCTTGGGAGCAGTAAGCCCATCTTCAGCGAAGATTTGCCGCACCTTGGCATCGGGATTTAGTTCGGTTTTTTCAAAAAGCTCTTGAAGATAACCAATACGTTGATATTTAAATTTATATGCTTGGCTTTCCGATCCATTGATTAAGCCAACTTGGATGCCATAAGGGGTAAGCCTTTGATCGGCATTATCCGAACGAAGGGTTAGGCGGAATTCAGCGCGAGAGGTTAAAATCCGATATGGTTCTTGGCTTTCTTTGGTTACTAGATCGTCAATTAGCACTCCGATATAAGCTTCGGAACGTTTTAAAACTAACGGCGGTTTTCCTTGTAATAAAAGGGCGGCGTTGATTCCAGCCATTAGCCCTTGGGCGGCGGCTTCTTCATATCCTGAACTGCCGTTAATTTGTCCGGCCGCATAAAGCCCGGGTACTTTTTTAGTCTCTAGGGTCTGTTTTAGTTGATCTCCGGGGAGACAGTCATATTCGATAGCATATCCGGGGCGGATAATTTCTAAATTCTCTAAGCCTGGGATGGTTCTTAAAAATATTTCTTGAACCGGTTCCGGAAGGCTAGTAGAAAGGCCAGCCAAATACATTTCGTCGGTATCTGCCCCTTCAGGTTCAATAAATACTTGATGCCTATCTTTATCTGGAAACTGGAGCAATTTGCTCTCGATGGAAGGGCAATAGCGGGGACCGACACCGGTAATTTCACCGCTGAATAAAGCGGCTTCCCCTAAATGTTCATTGATAATCCGGTGGGTTTCGGGTTGGGTATAAGTCAGCCAACATAAATGTTCCGGCCGAACTTGCCAAGGTTCCCAGAAAGAGAAACCATGCCCGGTATAGCCGCCCGGTTGGGGGATCATCTTGCTAAAATCTAACGACCGGCGGCGGACCCGGGCCGGAGTGCCGGTTTTAAACCGGCGTAATTCCAAGCCCAATTCGGTTAAGGATTTGGATAAACCAACCGCAGGTAGATATCCCATCGGTCCCGAAGCATAATTAAGTTTGCCGATAAAAATCCTTCCCTGTAAAAAGGTGCCGGTAGCCAAGATTACCGCTTTGGAGATAAATTCTAACCCGGTGCGGATCCTTACTCCATTGACCCTTCCTTTTGAATCAACTAAAATCTCATCTACTTCAGCTTGACGGATGGTGAGATTGGGTTGGTTTTCCAGTTCAACCAGCATTTCTCGCTGATAAATATTTTTATCGGCCTGTGCCCGTAAAGCCCAAACAGCAGGGCCTTTTTGGGTATTTAATAAACGCATTTGAAGGTAAGTCCGATCAATAATCCGGCCCATTACCCCTCCCAGGGCGTCAATTTCCCGGACTAAATGGCCTTTAGCTGGGCCTCCGATCGATGGGTTGCATGGCATCAAAGCGATATTATTATAATTTAAAGTAAAAAGAAGCGTCGGAAGCCCCATTTTAGAAGCTGCGAATGCTGCTTCACAACCGGCGTGACCCGCCCCAATCACTATTACCTCAAATTGCTCTCTCATAATTAATACCTGGATCTCCTTTAGTTGGATTCAAAGACAATAATAAAGCCGTCCGGTCGGCTATATCCAGCCCGGGGATACGGAACGCCTGTCCCAATGTACTGGGGTGAACCAGTTCAAGCTGTTTTCGCCCTACTTCGGTCAATCCAGATACAACTTTATAATTAAAATCAGCTGGAATTGTGATTGATTCCAATTTTTGATGCTCTACCCTTTGAACGGATTGCCGCTCCAGGTATCCGGCCAATTTGATTTCATTCCAAATATATTCCCGAACTGGTTGTGGAAAAGCCTTAAGCTCCGTAAATTCTGAAACCAATAATTGGTCGGCCGCTTCCGGTCGCAAAGCCAGTTCTGTCAAGCGGTAACTACGTTTTGTTGGGTTAAGCCCCATCCCTTCCCAAAGAGGCGATCCTGGTTTTACCTGGAGTTGCGAAATCATTGTTTTAAAGGTATCGGCTAGATTAAGTAGCTTAGTTAACCTTTCCCGGCGTTCATCATTGTATAAACCAAGGCTGCGTCCGGCTTCGCCCAACCGGAACCAGGCATTGTCCAATCTCAGGAATAACCGGAATTCAGCCAGGGAGGTCATCATCCGGTAAGGTTCTTCAGTCCCTTTAGTAACTAAATCATCTATTAGTACCCCAATGTATGAGTCGCTTCGATCGGGAATATACGGGGGTAGGCCTTTTATTTTGCGAAAAGCATTGATCCCAGCAACCAGGCCTTGGACTGCCGCTTCTTCATAACCGGAGGTGCCGTTCAGTTGGCCGGCAGAGAATAGGTTCTGAATCACCTTAGATTCTAAGCTTGGTTTAAATTGAAAGGATTCCAAACAATCATATTCAACGGCATAACCCGGCCGGATAATTTCCGCTTCTTCCAAGCCCGGGATCGAGGCCAAGATTTGTTCCTGAACCGGCTCAGGCATAGCTGTAGTCATGCCTAATAAATAGAACTCTTCGGTGGATTCGCTTTCCGGTTCTAAAAAAATCAAGTGATCGGTCTTTTCAGGAAACCTTAACACCTTACGGTCGATTGAGGGACAAAAATGTGGCCCTTTTCCGGTAATCGAACCGGATTGAATCGGCGATTGAGTGAGATTTTCCTGAATGATCCTGATGGTTGCAGGTGTAGTAGTCGTATACCAGCATGGTTGTTGAACTCGTGTTTCGGATAATCCTTCCCATGAAAAACCCCATTCGGGGTTTTGTAACTTTTGAGGGGTCAATTTGGAGAAATCTATCGAGCGCCGGTGAATCCTTGGCGGGGTAGCCGTCTGAAAACGGCGTAATTTAATGCCCAGTTTTGAAAGGTTGGGACTAAGCTCAACTGCGGCTGGTTCACCTTGACGGCCTCCTTGATATCGGATTGCCCCCATTACAATGTTCCCACCTAAAAAAGTACCGGTAGCCAAAATAACTGCTTGAGCCGAATAGCTCCGGCCTGATTTTAAGACAACTCCGGTAACCCGCTGATTGGAAACGATTAGCTCAGTAACTAATCCTTGTTTCAAAGTAAGGTTGGGTTCTCTTTCCAGCCTTAAAGCCATTTCAGCCTGATACTTCTTTTTATCGGCCTGAGCCCGGAGCGCGGATACAGCAGGCCCACGGCTTTCATTGATTCGCCGGATATTCAAATAAACCTGGTCGATCACTCGGCCCATTTCCCCGCCAAGGATATCAAGTTCCCTGACCAAATGGCTTTTGGCAGCCGGCCCGCCAATTGCCGGATTACAAGACATTGCTCCGATAGTATCGGGAGAAATAGTTAAAACCAGGGTTTTAGCTCCCAATCTAGCTGCAGCCAAGGCTGCCTCAGACCCGGCATGCCCTGCCCCTACTATGATGATGTCGTAATCCAATCTTCTCCCTCTTCCCAGTTATATTATTTTCCGATGCAGAACTGTGCAAAAATACCTTGAATCACTTCGTTGGAAACATTTTTACCGGAAATTACCCCTAGCGAATTCAGGCAAGATCGTAAATCAACCGCTAATAAATCCTCGCTCCTTCCGTTGGATAAACCGGAGCTAAAATCGGCTAAAGCGGAGATAGCTTCTTCTAATGCTTGTTTATGCCTAATTCGCGATAATAAAGGCCGATCGTCAAGGGCGATCTCTCCTATCCCAACTAATTTAATGATCTTCTCTTCAACTTCTTTCAAACCATTCTTAGTGACCAGTGACAATTCAATGATCCGATCCGGGTCAAAACCAGTTAGTTCTTCCTTTTTAATCACTTGAGGCAAGTCCGTTTTATTAATAATAACTAACACCTGCCTCCCTTTGATTTTAGTGAGCACTTGATTGTCTTCAGCGGTCAAGGGTTGACTTCCGTCTAGCACCAACAGGATTAAATCCGCTTGCAAGATTGAATCTTCAGTTTTGGAGATTCCAATCTGTTCGATCACATTTTCAGTCTCCCTCAAACCAGCGGTATCAATGAGACGAATCGGGACTCCCCGCAATTGAAAGGAAGCTTCAATGATATCCCGTGTTGTTCCGGGAATCGATGTCACAATGGCCCGTTCCTCTTGGAGAAGCTCATTGAGCAAACTCGATTTCCCTACATTAGGCCGGCCAACAATGACCAGTTTGATTCCGTCCCGCAATTTCCGACCTTCATCCACTCCCTCAAATAAGGAAGTGAGCTTTTGATGTGCTTGAGAAGCTGCAAAAAGCAATTGTCCCTTCTGTAATTCGGGTATACCTTCTTCCGGGAAATCTAGGGACGCTTCGATGGTGATTAATATTTGATAAAGGTCGTTTTCAATTTGAATTAAAGCTTTGCTGGTTTTGCCATTTAGTTGAGATAAGGCGAGTTCATGGGCTTTATCTGTTTTGGCGCGAATCAAATCAATAATCGATTCGGCCTGAACCAAGTTAATCCGGCCATTCATAAAGGCGCGCTGGGTAAATTCCCCTGGTTCCGCCATTCTAGCCCCGTTTCGGACTACAATACCTAATATTTTAGTTAGAAGGAAGATCCCCCCGTGGGCTTGGATCTCCAATGTATCCTCTCCGGTAAAACTCTTAGGATTTTCCAAATAAAAAAATAAAACCTCATCCAGCGGCTGTTTAATTTCCGGGTTAACCACATAACCATGATATACCCTTCGAGCCAGGATCTCTGAAAATGGTTCGCCTTTTACATTAGTTAAAACCCTAAAACCAATCTCTTTTGCGGAAGGACCGCTGACCCTGATTATCCCGATTCCACCTTCCCCAACCGGGGTGGCAACCGCGGCTATGGTATCATTGAAAATCATAATTTCCTCCAGGAATAGCTAATTATAAACACCCATTATCTTTTTCAGTTTAACATAACTTGGGGTATCTTAAAATAAAAGCTCTACAGTTAAACTATGGTATTTTTAGGATTTAATAAAAAACCCGGCTAAGCCGGGATTGTTATGGTTGGGGAGTGATAATTACATGGCGGTATGGGTCTTCACCTTCGCTATATGTCATTACATCTTTGTAACTCTGTAAGGTGGAATGAATAATCCGGCGTTCGTGAGGGGACATTGGTTCTAAAACCTGCCGTCTCCCTTCCCGTTTTACTTTGTCCGCCATTTTAATTGCCAACCGGCGTAAGGTTTCCTCACGGCGACGGCGATAGCCGGCCACATCGACAATAATTCTTTCTTTTTCGATTTGATCCTTATTCACAGCTAGGTTGACCAGATATTGAATGGAATCCAAAGTTTGGCCGCGCTTGCCAATTAGAATCCCCAGATCTTTCCCATTAATATTGAGAACAGTGTTTTCAGATCGCTTAAAAATTTCTACTTGAGCTAAAACACCCATATTAACCAACATTTCTCGGAGAAACAGGCCAGCTACTTGAGATAAATCTTCTTTTACGGTTACTCTAACCCTTACGGCCTTTCCTCCTAATAAACCTAGAAAACCTTTACTGGTTTCTTCAAGGACTTCAATTTTAACTTTATCCGGTTTAACCCCTAGTTCTTCGAGAGCCTCCGCAACCGCTTCCTCTTTAGTGCGGCTTACTTTTTCAACAGATTTCACTTTATACCTCCTTCAACCAAACAGTTGGTATTATTTCTTTTTGGTTTCCTCCGAGGATCCTTCGTCTTTATGCTGAAGATGTTCTTTAACGATAAAGAATTCATTAATCAAATATTGCTGCGCAATTCCTACGACATTGCTAACTACCCAATACAAGCCGATTCCGGCATTTACTTGATACGTAAAGAAACCAAACATAACCGGCATGATATATAGCATCATTTGAGTTTGATCGTTTCCACCCGTAGCTGGGGTAGTAAGCTTTTGTTGAAAAAAAGTAGTCACTCCTGAGAGGACAGCCAAAGGAATATTACCTTTATCTTTAAGTAAAAACAAACCTAAGAAGCTGGCGTCTTTAATGACGTTATTGATATAATCCGGGTTTTGCAGCAAATTAAAGATTGCGAATAAAATGGGGATTTGAATCAATAAAGGAAGACATCCACTGAAAGGATTGACTTTTTCCTTCTTATACAGCTCCATTGTCCGGCGTTGATATTCCTCAGGATTAGCCTTATAATACTTTTCCTGAATCTCTTTCAATTTTGGTTGAAGCAGTTTCATTTTATTCATGGCTTGAATTTGTTTAATGGTAGTTGGAAAGAGGACCATTTTAATCAGGACAGTTAATAAAATAATCGACCAACCCCAACTTTGGGTGAATGAATAAAAATATTCCAGCATTATTTGAAACAGGTTACTGATGGGATCAATTAAAAAATTCAAGATATAAACACCCTCTCCGACTAATAATCGCTACCCTTATAATAGTGGATCGTATCCACCATCATTAAATGGGTTACACCGTAAAATCCTTTTAACTCCTAATAATAATCCCTTTTTGGCGCCAAATTTTTGAACTGCCTGAAATATATATTCAGAGCAAGTTGGATAATAACGGCAGCTCCTAGGGAACAGAGGTGAAAGATATTTACGATAAAACATTATAAAAAGAAGGATTACACTTTTCATCAGGAATCCTCCATATCACCCTTGGTTTTTAGCGTTATAAAGTCTACCTTAAAAAGTATATGTTGGATCTCATTAATTATACCATTTAAAGAGGCGTTTAGGATCTGCTTTTTAGCTACTAAAAGCATGTCCCAACCAACTTGATCAGGAAAAGAAATTGCCCTAATTGCTTCGCGTAGTATACGTTTAAGATAATTTCGGCGTACAGCCGTTCCTAACTTTTTACCGGCGCAGACCCCAAACCGATTAGTATGACATGAATTACGAAGAAAATAGACCACTAAGTATCTCCCATGGATTGAGTGGCCCTTTTCAAAGATTAGCTGAAATTCTTGATTTTTTTTTATAACTTCCAAACTAGATTAAACATCCTAATCAAAAAGTTAGGCGGATAGTACCTTTCGCCCTTTAGCCCGACGCCGGTTAATTACTTTTCTACCATTTTTGGAGGCCATTCTAACTAAAAATCCATGATCCTTTTTATATTTGCGCCGGTTGGGTTGATAAGTCATTTTCATCGTTTTCACCTCTTATTAATAAAGTACTGGATCAGTCCTATTAATTGCTATCTAGAAAATAGGTCGGAAAGATCCTAAAGGCGTTTATATAAGGCAAAGTACTAAATATTAGCCTTTGGCGCCTTTTTTAAACCTTCGTTTGCCCTATTTACCGGAGTATAGGGCTATTAAATAAATATAAACAATAAAATGATCCGCTTTATATTATATATGGTTATGCTAAATAGTGTCAATAGTAAAATCTGATTAGGATTGGATTTAAATTTTTGAGATTAACTAATACTTGAAAATTTTGAGAATTACCTATTTATCTTAAGATGGTTACCAATATTGTGGATAATTTTAAATTGCCAAAGCTAAAAGATTTTGTTATTATAGGGATGTCTTTTGAATTAATCCACAGGTTGTGAATTATTAAGTGGATAACTTTAAAACTGTGGATATTAAAAAATATACTGTTATCCGTCTTTTCTTTTTTTTGGGATGATGTTTTTTCTTTACAATTACTTCGTTGAAGTTAATATTCACAGTTTATTCACAGGTTCTGGATAACTAAAGGAGAGCGGGATTCATCAATGACTAATTGGGAAACTGTTTGGGAAAAAACCTTAGAATCTATTTCTACACTCTTAAGTAAACCAAGTTTTGAAACTTGGTTTAAACCGACTAAACCGATAGCTAAAGACGGAAACGTCTTAACAATCGAGGTTTCAAATGATTTCGCCCGGGAATGGTTGGAATCAAGATATGCACCGTTATTAACCACTACGATTAGGGATTTAATTGAAGAAGAGATTGAATTGCGTTTCGTTACGCCTGAAAGAAACGAATCTGTAAAAATTTCAACTGCTACTCCTCAATCTGTGCAACCATCTTCTTTAAATCCAAAGTATACCTTCGAAAGTTTTGTTGTTGGAGAAAGTAACCGCTTTGCCCATGCAGCTTCGTTAGCAGTAGCCGAAGCACCCGGAAAGGCGTATAATCCGTTGTTTATCTATGGTGGAGTCGGTTTAGGCAAAACTCATTTAATGCAAGCTGTCGGCCATTTTGTTTTAAAAAGCCATCCTGATTATCGCGTAGTGTATGTTTCTTCAGAAAAATTTACTAATGAATTAATCAATGCAATCCGGTTTAACAGGACACCGCAATTTCGCGATACCTATCGCAATATTGAAGTCCTTTTGGTTGACGATATTCAATTTTTCGCCGGTAAAGAAAGTACTCAAGAAGAATTTTTCCATACCTTCAACACCCTTTATGAATCCGGGCGGCAAATTGTTATTTCAAGTGACCGTCCACCCAAAGAAATCCCCACTTTAGAAGATCGCC
Organism: Bacillota bacterium; assembly: GCA_023415835.1. GTDB lineage: Bacteria > Bacillota > UBA4882 > UBA8346 > UBA8346 > JAAYHS01. The sequence goes on along the minus strand of JAEZJK010000083.1, from coordinate 44,845 downwards.
TCCGTTCTCGTTTTGAATGGGGTTTAATCACCGATATTCAAGCGCCGGATTTAGAGACCAGGATTGCAATCTTAAGAAAAAAAGCAGCTACTGAAGGTTGGTATTTACCAAACGATGTTATTGTAAATATTGCTGATCAAATTAATTCGAATATCCGGGAACTTGAAGGGGCTTTAATTAGGATAATTGCTTTTGCATCGTTTCATAATAAACAAATTAGTTTGGAATTAGCTAATGAAGTTTTAAAAGATGTAATTTCATCTTCAAAATCGCAACGAGTAACAATTCCTTTAATTCAACAAGCTGTTGCAGAATTCTTTAATATCGAAATCGAAGATTTAAAAGCGCAACGTCGCACTAAAAATGTTACTTTTCCCCGTCAAATTGCAATGTATATTATCAGGGAGCTGACCGATTATTCCCTGCCTAAAATTGGCGAAGAATTTGGCGGAAGGGATCATACCACTGTAATTCATGCTTATGAAAAAATTCAAAATTCTATTAAAGAAGATCCGGAAGTTGATCGAATTATAAAAACTTTAATTCACAAATTAGGTTATTAAACTTAGGATAATCTCTGATTTAGCTGTTGATAACTTTTATACACAACCAAAGTTTCGCTGTGAAATATGTGAATTTGTCAACAACCCTTTTTTTATCAACAATTTGTTATAAGGCGAAATTTGATAGATATAGAGCTTTTTCGTAGTTATCAACATTATTAACAACTACTACCACTACTATTATTTTAATATATAAGTATTTTTAAATATAAATATTATTATTAGTTTGGGGAAAAAGGAGGCGTTTATTTAAATGAAATTCATCTGCGCACAAGAAGATTTATCCCGTTATTTACAAATTGCAGTTCGGGCAATTGCTACAAAGTCTACCTTACCAATCTTGACTGGAATCTTAATTGAAACAAAAGAAAATTACTTACGTTGTGTAGCTACTGATCTCGAAATTGCAGTCGAGGTTAAAATACCAAATATTCAAATTCAAAAACCGGGAATTGTTGTTTTACCGGGAAAAACTTTTGTCGAAATTGTGCGTCATTTACCTCAAATTTCGGTAGAGATTGAGTTAGATGAAAATTCAAAGACAGTTTCAATCGTTAGTAAGTATTCATCTTATCAGTTACCGGTTTTACCTGTTGAAGAATTTCCTACTTTACCGGATTTTAAAAACGGGGATAAACTAGAAATTAGTTCTGAAAAATTAAAAGAAGCGATCCGTCAAACAATATACGCTACTTTAGCAGAAGACCCTCGTCCGTTTTTATCAAGCATTTTATGGGAAAGCACGCCGGATCATCTTAGGTTAGTCGCTACGGATGTAAACCGTTTAGCCGTTAAAGATATCCCAGTAAAATCTGGAATCCAAAAAACAGCTTTAGTTCCAGTACGCGCCTTAAGAGAAATATCAAATATTTTTGGCAATAATCCTGAAGATATTTTAGATATTTATATCGGTGAAAAATTAATTTATCTGACCGGAGCGGGAGTTACTTTTTCATCAAGATTAGTCGAAGCGCAATTTCCCCGCTATGAACAGGTTATCCCCAAAGAATTTCAAGGAAGTTTGTTAATTAACAGAAGTATGTTAATCGAAGCCTTAGAAAGGACTTCTTTGGTAAGCAACTCGATTCGGTTGGCTATTTCTACTAAAGGTGTTATTATTACTGCTAAAGAACCGGATAAAGGAAAGTCTTATGAAGAAATCCCAGCAAATTTTACAGGGCAAGAATTGGAAATCGGGTTTAATGTTAGGTTTTTATTAGATTTTTTAAAAGCTATCGATGCTGAAGAGATTGTTTTTAAATACATTCAAGAACAAAAACCGGCGTTATTGCAAATAAATGGCAAGAATGAATATATCTATATAGTAATGCCACTTAAATTATCGTCTTAAACCAGGGAAACCTGGTTTTATCATTTATTGAACTAAGATTATGATCGGATTATGAATGAAGATTTAAGGCAGAATAACATGGTTAAAAATTTGATTTTGTGGAAAAACAGTGGATAAGGTGGATAAAAATTTTAAAAAGATGAATGATTAGGTTAGAAGAACAACTATTAAATTTTAATATGGTTGGTATAGTAAGGGAAGCCAAATTTGTTATCAAAGCAGGAAAGGCTATAATAAATGAAGAAATAAAAAAATGATAGGGACGAAAATGTTCCCTAAAGAATAAAAACAAATTAAGGAAACTGATGTATCTTAATTGTTTGGAACTTAAAAATTTCAGGAATTATCATGTGCTTAACCTTAAATTATCGGAGCAGGTAAATATTATTTACGGACAAAATGCTCAAGGTAAAACTAATTTATTAGAGGCCATTGCATTACTTTGCCTTGGAAAACCGATCCGTACTAAAAAAGAGACGGATTTGATTCGTTGGGGGGCTGAATATTGTTTTTGTAGAGGCCAATTCCGGGAAAATGATGATTATACCCAAATTGAGATTGGTATTGGGGTCAAAGAAAAGAGAATTAAAGTCGACGGTCAAGTAGTAAAAAATAATTCATTTTTCGGGCAAATACCGGTAGTGATTTTTTCACCGGACGATTTGCAGTTAATTAAAGGGGCACCGCAGCAACGCCGGGATTTTATTGATTTATACTTGGCGCAAATTGATCCTAAGTACCGTTTTATTTATTATAATTTTTATAAAGTTTTACAACAGCGTAATCGTCTTTTAAAACAAGGATTTATCGATCCTGAAGAATTGGAAACATGGAATGAACAACTGATTGAAAAAGGGACAAAAGTAATTAAATATCGAAATTCATTGATTTTTGCGGTTAAACCGTATATTGCCGCGGCACAACGAGCCATCAGCGGTGAAAAAGAAAATTTAGACTTGAAATATGTCAGTTTTAATAATCAAGTCCTTTCTGACGATGAAGCAGAAATTAAAAATAAGTTTCAAGAAGAACTTATAAACCTAAAAGGGCAAGAATTGCAAAGAGGGTTAACTATGGTTGGACCGCATCGGGATGATTTAAAGTTAATCATTAATCAACAAATTGAACTTAGAAACTTTGGCTCACAAGGGCAGCAACGCACTGCTGCTTTAGCGTTAAAGTTGGGATTAGTTGAGAAGATCAAAGAAACCCGTGGTATGTATCCCTTAATTTTGTTGGATGATGTAATGTCTGAATTTGATGATCAGCGTAAACAACATTTGTTGAAGTTATTAATTAATTCATCTCAGACTTTTTTAACTTCAACCAGTAAAAAAGATTTTCCTATTAATGATCAACAGGCTATCTTTTTTATGGTTGAGCAGGGGGAAGTTCAATATGCCTAGCGATAGCTTTACCAATATAATTGAAAAATTGTTCCGCCAAAACGGAGGGTGGCTTAGATTAAAAGGGGAGTTATCCGTTTATTATTGGCCCAGGGTAGCTGGAGAGGAAATAGCCGGTAAGGTTGAGGCTATTCGTTACCGCAATGGTTTTTTATATCTTCAAACCGAGAACCCGGCTTTAGCGCATCAAATTTCCTTATTTTCTACGGATATTATTAAACGGTTTCAAAAATTGTTGGGCAAAAATATAATCAAGGGAATAAAGGTTAAAATCGGTCCAGTTTCCCTTGAAAAAAAACAAAAAATTACGAAGAAAAATGATTACCTTCTTACTGAAGCGGAAAGGGAACTGATTAATGAGTGTTCTAAAACAGTTTGCGACCCAGATTTAGGGGGTAATTTTTCCAAATTAATTCAAGCTTTTTATCAAAATCAAAAAAAAGTTTTAGCTGAGGGCGGCCATCATTGTCCCAATTGTCAAACTGTAATTTCTGAGGAATATTTGTATTGCCCTTGTTGTCAAATAAAGATATAATTTTAAGTCAAGGCTATAGTTTAAATTGGGGAGATCCTAGGAGGAAAAAGAGATGTTTGTTCACTTGGGCGGGGATACGTTGGTCAACTCGAAAAGAATAATTGCTATCCTCAATGCGGATAGTGTTTTAGGGGCCAATAGCTCTAAAGATTTTTTAAAAACTGCTCAAGAAGAAGGGTTTATTGACAATAGTAACCAAGAGGGGTATAAATCAATTGTAATTACGGATAAAAATATTTATTTATCTCCTATTTCTACGTTAACTTTGAAAAAAAGGGCTAATTTTGTTGATAGTTTAAATGAATAATAATCAGCCCGGAAGGAGTTTCAACGATAATGCCGGATGAGAAGAATAATATAGCTAAAAATGGCGCATCAGAGTATACGGCTGATCAGATTCAAGTATTGGAAGGTTTGGAAGCAGTCCGCCGTCGGCCTAGTATGTATATTGGTAGCACATGTACCCGGGGTTTACACCATCTTGTGTATGAAGTAGTTGATAATAGTATTGACGAAGCTTTGGCTGGAGTTTGTGACCGAATCATTGTTATACTTAATGAAGATGGATCGGTTACGGTTGATGACAACGGTCGGGGAATACCGGTAGATATCCATCCTAAAGAAAAAAGGTCAGCTTTGGAAGTTGTTTTGACTATTTTGCACGCTGGGGGTAAATTTGGCGGGGAAGGGTATAAAGTTTCGGGAGGGTTGCATGGGGTCGGTGTATCGGTCGTTAACGCCCTCTCGGAAAAGCTTGAAGTATGGGTTAAACGGGATGGCAAAGTTCACTATCAACAATACCATAAGGGAAAACCAGAAGAAGCGGTAAAAGTGGTGGGTACTACTGAAGAAACGGGAACAGTGGTCAAGTTTTACCCTGACCCGGAGATTTTTGAAGTATGTGAATTCAGCTTCGATTATCTAACTCACCGTTTACGGGAGTTGGCTTTCTTAAATAAGGGCATTAAAATCATACTTAAAGATGAAAGGAATAATAAGGAAGTTATCTACCAATACCAAGGCGGGATAGTTTCTTTCGTTGAACATTTAAACAAAACCAAAGATCCGATCCATCGAGAAGTAATATATATCCAGAAATTTTTAGAGGAGAACCAGATCGAAGCGGCAATTCAATATAACGACAGTTATGTGGAGAATATTTTTACTTTTGCAAATAATATCAATACCCATGAGGGAGGCACCCATCTCTCCGGTTTTCGCGCTGCGTTAACCCGAACGATTAATGATTATGCCCGTAAAAATAATTTAATTAAAGATTCGGAGACCAGCCTTACCGGGGATGATATCCGGGAGGGGTTGACTGGTGTAATTAGCGTTAAGTTAAGATATCCGCAATTTGAAGGCCAGACTAAAACCAAATTAGGTAACAGTGAAATGAAAGGTTTGGTTGAGTCAGCGGTTAATGATGGATTAGCTGAGTTCTTTGAAGAGAACCCAGCGGTTGTTAAAAAAATAATTGAAAAATGTTTACTGGCGGCCAGGGCTAGGGAAGCGGCACGGAAAGCAAAAGAATTAACTCGGCGTAAAAATGCGTTGGAAATAAGTTCACTTCCGGGAAAACTGGCGGATTGTTCTTTTAAGGAACCGGAATTGTCCGAATTATTCCTAGTGGAAGGAGATTCAGCCGGAGGTTCAGCTAAACAAGGCCGCGACCGGAGGTTTCAAGCTATCTTACCCTTGCGCGGTAAAATTTTAAATGTTGAAAAGGCGAACCTGGATAGGATTTTAAGCAATGAAGAGATTAAGGCGATGATTACCGCTTTGGGGACTGGGTTCGGTGATGATTTTGAATTGCCGAAATTGCGGTACCATAAGATAGTTACCATGACTGATGCTGACGTTGATGGTGCACACATTAGGACTTTATTGTTAACTTTCTTCTACCGATTTATGAAACCATTAGTAGAAAACGGCAATATCTATATTGCTCAGCCGCCGCTTTACTACATTAAACAACATAAAAACGAACATTATGCCTATTCAGATAAGGAATTGGAAGATTTGTTAAAAAAGATCGGGCGACAAAACATTACAGTTCAAAGGTATAAAGGTTTGGGTGAAATGAATGCAGATCAGCTCTGGGAGACTACTATGAATCCCGAGACCCGGATTATCCTTAAAGTAACTTTAGAAGATGCCATCGAAGCCGACCAGACCTTTTCAATGTTAATGGGGGACAAAGTCGAGCCCCGTAAGGAGTTTATTCAAACCCACGCTTCTGAAGTACGTAACTTGGACATCTAAAAGGATGGTTTTGAAATAAAAAGGGGTCCTGAAAAGGGCCTTTTTTTCACAGCTGATTACAGCAACGGATTTATTGCCGCCCTTTTTTATAGCTGTAAAGAGCCTGATCGGCAGCTGAAAATAAATCTTGATAATTATGGGCGTCACCGGGAAAAAGAGTGAAACCGTATGAAATTGAAAGTTTTTGATTGGGAAAACACTCTTCGCCTAGGAAATTGCAGGACTCGATGGACTGGACTATATGGTCAATTGTTTTCGCGACAGTTGTTTGGTCTGATTCAGGCAACATGATGATAAATTCGTCACCCGAGTGCCGAACTACGATATCTTGGGGCCGGACACTTTTTCTTAGTATTTTTCCGATACTAATTAAGAGGTTGTCACCAGCTGAATGTCCCCAAAAATCATTGTAATATTTAAAAAAATTGATATCGATCAGGATGAATCCAAAGTGTTTTTTGGTTTTGATTTCATTCGAGACTGTAAATTTCAAAAAACGGCGGTTATATAAGCCGGTTAATTCATCACGGGTTAATAAGTATTCCGCTTTTCTGGTAAAACGGGATTGGAAATAATGTAAAGCCCCGATAGTTAATAAACAAGCGCCGCCTGTCATTAATAGCGTGAAGGGAACTACTAAAGCTTTTAAGTTAAGTACTGTTGTGCTAAAGACGGAGATAAAAATTAAGAATATGCATAATCCGATATAATTCCAGATCCCGGTAATGGTTCCAAATTCAGCTGTGAATAAGATGATTGGGACTAAAATGATGCTAATTAAGGGACTTTGAGCTGCGCCTGTAATAAGGACAATCCCTGCTAAAAAAAGGTTGGTAACAATCATACTGGCGATATCCGCAGGTTTAACCTGAAGATCGGCCCAAACTTTTTTAGGTTGATGATGGCCGTATAATAATATTATTATGGCTAGAGAGGTTAGAACATAATAAATAAGTAGATAACTGGGTTTGATTAACCAGTAAGAACCAATAATCACTAATAAAATTAGCCCTGATCTAACCTGCCGGAAGATTGCCCTTTGCCCGATTAATTTCCCTTTATGAAGATAAAGCAACATTTTAGTCACCCCGGCTCTCGGTTTCGATCGGTATGGAGAAGTAAATAGAGATATTTGTTTTAAAAATAATTAATTCGAAGATGAGGGAGAACTTAAAACATGTTCAAGTTTGAAATGGGTTGTGGAGTTATGTTTTAAGATAGGTATAAATTTATAGTTAAATTATACCATCACCTTAAAAACATGACAACTAAGAAAAAACCAACTTTTCAGGGCTTTTAATACGTTAAGGGCGTTTTTTAACTTTAGAAGCAGGGCTAGTTCCTATTTTAAATATTTTTAAAAAAAAGAGATGGATTAGCAAAAAGGACTAAATATACTAAAATATTACCTTGAAACGGATTGATAGTTTGTGGTAAGATATTATTGGTGTCGAATGATGAATGATATACTGCTTCCGAACCGTCAAATCGAAGCGGATCAAGGTTTCATGCGGGAGGCGATTTTGGAAGCCGGTAAAGCTGCCCGGAAGGGAGAAGTCCCTATCGGAGCAGTAATTGTTTTTAATAACCAGATTGTCGCCAAGGCTCATAACTTACGGGAAATAACCGGAGATCCGACTGCTCATGCGGAAATCTTAGTTTTACGTGAAGCAGCTAAGGTTAAACAGCATTGGCGCCTATTGGGGACAACATTATACACTACATTGGAACCTTGCCCAATGTGTGCTGGTGCAATGGTAATGGCGAGAACTGATCGGTTGGTGTACGGCGCCTCGGATCCTAAAGCCGGCGCTGCCGGAAGCCTAATGAATATTGTTCAAGATGTTCGGCTCAATCATCGCTTGGAAGTTACGGGCGGGGTATTGGAAAAGGAATGCGGTGAATTACTGAAGGAGTTTTTTAAAAAACGCCGTTAAGTAAGTAAAAAACAACCCGGAGAGATGGCTGAGCGGTTGAAGGCGCCCGCCTCGAAAGCGGGTAGGGATTTACGTCCCTCGCGAGTTCGAATCTCGCTCTCTCCGCCATATAATGTTAATAAAAAATACTTTATTAGTAGCAGATATTCTGTTATAATATTTAAGCAGTATTATTTAAATAACCTGGAGAGATGGCCGAGTGGTCGAAGGCGCACGCCTGGAGCGCGTGTAGGTGTAACAGCCTCTAGGGTTCGAATCCCTATCTCTCCGCCATATTTTTAAAAAACTAAACCAGCTTTTGAGGCTGGTTTTTTTATATACTTCATACCTTGGTATAGGTATAATATTAGTATTAGATTAAAAATTCAAAGTTTCCATCCAAAAGGAAAATATTGAAACACCGCGAATAAATTCAGGAAATAAGGGGTGGTTGCAATGTTAACTTTAGAAAACATCAACTTGAAACTGGGTCAAGGCCAGGAAGAGTCCACTATTTTAAATGAAATTTCCCTAAAATTTGAATCGGGAAAGTTATATGTTATTACTGGTCCGAATGGCGGGGGTAAGACTTCCATCGCAAAGTTGATTATGGGTATCTACAACCCTTCTGGAGGAAGGATCTTCTTCGATGGTGAAGAGATTACTGATTTGAGCATTTCTGAACGCGGCCGGTTGGGAATTAGATATGCTTTTCAAAACCCGCCCCGGTTCAAAGGGATCCAAATTGAAAGACTGTTGAAACTAGCTAACCAGGCTGTGAATTCTAATGAACTACGGTCAACTATGGCCAAGATTGGGCTTTGCCCTGAGGATTACTTAGAGAGAATGGCTGACAATTCGCTTTCCGGCGGAGAAATGAAACGGTTGGAGGTAGCCTCGGTACTTTTGAGCCAGACTAAGGTGGCGATTTTGGATGAACCTGAGGCTGGAGTTGATCTCTGGGGATTTGAGCAGTTATTAAACCTGGTAATCTATTCCCACCGCCAAGCCGAGAACCGGACGACAATTATCATTTCTCATAGTGAAAGGTTTTTAGAGGCAGCGGAGGAGATCATTGTGGTGGCAAGTGGCGCAATTCAGGAACGTGGAAAGATGGAGGAGATCCGGCCGCTGATCGAAGAAGGTATCCATTGCCGCTGGCGTAAAATTTGTTTGGGGGAGGAAGATAACTATGCAACTCAATGTTCTCGATAAAGAACTTCTCAAAGAAATCGCTGACTTGCATGGCGTCCCACAGGGAGCATATAATATCCGTAAAAATGGAGCGGCTTTAGGGAGAGAGTCCAAAGCTGGGATTACAATCACTCCAAAGGAAGACAAGCCGGGAATCGATGTGCGGATCGATCCGGGCATCATCGGCCAATCAGTACATATACCAGTAATATTAACCATCCCTGATTTACACGATGTGGTTTATAATACCTTCGAAGTTGGAATAGGATCTGATGTGTTAATCGTGGCGGGATGCGGAATCCATACTTCTTCCGGTAAAAGCCGCCATGATGGTATTCATGAGTTTTATATCCGAAAAGGCGCCAAGATGCGGTATGTGGAGAAACACTATGGGGCAGGAGGAGGCACGGCTGAACGGGTCTTAAACCCGGTGACCATCATCCATTTGGAAGAAGGGGCAATTGCCGAACTGGAAATGGTACAAATTAGGGGGATTGATAATACCGATCGCCGGACCGAGGTTTATCAAGACTTCCAAAGCCGGTTAATAATGAACGAACGGCTGCTAACCCACGAGAAACAGCATGCGAATTCTGAAATTGTTGTTCATCTTCAAGGAGAGGGAAGTAGCGCCGAAGTATTGACCCGTTCGGTGGGGCAAGATCAATCGGTTCAGGTATTTAAAGCGAGCTTAATTGGTTATAACAAATGTAAAGGGCATTTATCATGTGATTCGATTATCATGGGACAGGCTGACATCCGATCGCAACCGGAAATATGGGCTAAAAACGCTGAAGCAGAGTTAACTCATGAAGCTGCTATTGGGAAATTATCCGGTGAACAGATAACGAAACTAATGACCTTCGGTTTAAATGAGGAGGAAGCCGTACGGACTTTATTGGACGGATATTTGAGATAAGGTAATAAGCACGGAGCATATGTAATAAGGCGAGAGGCAATAGCGGAGGTTGACGGGGCGGCTCTATAGTAAATCTTTTAGTTAGCCGATAGTTTAATTGGAATATAGTCATGGAGCGTGGGTATGTTAAACCATAAATAGTAATAATAAAGGGATTCCTCTAGTTCGATTTTTGATTCTTTTCATGCCTCAATCCTTCCGACTTATGTCCGGACTAAAATTCACGTGATGAGGAGATTTTGATGGATAGGTTTAAGAAACTAATCCCCGCCTTTACTATTCTTTTTTTGACCTTAAGTTGTACTATCGGAGCGGTTAAAGGCGCAGTCTCTAATGAGGAAATACGGGAATTTATAGTAATTGGGGTAGCGACGTCAGGTCCTGACCAGGTTCAAGTTTATCGGGAGGCTTTAGAAAACGGATTACGAAAGGCTTTCGGATTAGCCCGTCAAGCTGATGGTAATGTATCATTGTTGGCAATATCCGATCATGAAAAGGATCTGGTCGCGCTACAGAGGGAAATAGGGGTAGTTGATTTCCGGGTGCTCCGGTATTGGACTGAACAAAATCAATTCCGGATGGAGTTAAAGGTTTGGCTTGGTGACTCCAGGACACAAACTCCGCGGGCAGTAAGTTTAAGCCGTCAACCAAGATTGAATTGGAGTAGGGAGACTCTTGACAGGATTGAATCGATTTCTAAATACAACCTCTCATTGGTAGTAAACACTCTCCAATCATTGGAAATTATTAATCAAGAGAGCGGTGGTTTAAAAAGGCGGATTAAAACCGGTTTTAAACCACATTTGTCTTACAAGGATCGTTATTTAGTAAAAAACCCCGAATATTTGAAGGTCTATAGCCTTGACCTGATTAATATTTATAGTTTTACCGATATCTGGGCTCAAAGAATACCGGAGCTAATTAAATATAATTTGATAAACGAAATCTTATTGGCAGTGGAGCAAACCGGGACTGTGCGCGCATTCAATTGGGAAGATGGCCGGGAAATTTGGCGATTGCCCGCTATTACTCAAGTAGAAATTGCCTCCGGAGGGAATGACCGGGTCTTATTAATCTTTCCAACCGCAGAACTTTGGGCAATAAATAACGTGGGCCAAAAATTATGGGTCAAAAAATTTGAGAGCGCCTTAGCCATTCTTCCGATAATAGATAAAGGCGAGATGGTTTGTTTATTAAATGATGGCCAGCTTAAAATTTTTGATGCGGAGACTGGTAGAAGCATTGCTGCTTGGAAAACCGGAATTTCCGGAGGGTTGAAACAAGCGGATCTCAGTTTGGGAAATAGCGAAGTGTATATCCTTTATAACGATCTGTCAAACCGAGGGCATTTACAGGCATTCCATCGATGGACTGGTAGGCTATTATGGAAAGTTGATTGGGAAGAGGCGGTTATTCCAAAATTGGTTCAGATTTCTGATGCGGTTGTGGTCGGGCTCTCTGGAACTTTTGAGGCCAGGGAGCGCCTGTTTGGGCTGAAAGTTTGGGAAGAACGGGCTATCGGCCGCATTACCGGTTTATACTATAATGATCCAAGTTTATTGGTGGTTTCGGGAAATAGGATTTATAGTTATCAACTGTAATATTTAGCATAAAATTATTTTTAAACCACAAAATAACGGTTGAATCGTTACCGGAATATGATAAAATAAATTGACTCCATTTATATTAAGTTTATGGCCGTGCTAGGTGGGGAGGTAGCGGTGCCCTGTAACTTGCAACCCGCTATAGCAAGATTTAATTCCTTATCTGAGGCCGGTTTTCGTGAGTCCGGCCGGATTAAGCGGCGTTGATGATTGGGTCTTGCGCAACAAAAACTTATAAACCCCGTTAGGTCCGGAAGGAAGCAGCGGTAAGTAAGATTCTTTGTGTGCCGTAAGGCTGCCTGGTCGGAGCTGGCTGTTTCGGAACGTTCGGGAAAACTTGGTCGAGGCGAGGTGCACGGCCATAATTATTGGCACTGGTATTTTACCGGTGTTTTTTTGTATCAAGTGTGTCTTTGCAGGAATTAGAAGATTAACGGCAAATAAGTACTACATCAAACGAAAGAAACTGGAGATATGGAAATTATAGCGCCGGCCAAGATAAATTTGGCTTTGGATGTAATAACCCGAAGAGCCGATGGTTACCACCAAGTCGATATGGTCATGCAATCAATTGAATTGTCAGATCAAGTGACTTTAGAACCTGCCGCGAAGATTGAGTTAAGCTGTAACCTACCTTACCTTCCGGTAGATGAGCGTAACCTGGCTTGGCGCGCTGCCCTTTTACTGCAGGAAATAACGGGTGTCGCTAGTGGGGTTAAAATTGAAATTAATAAAAAGATTCCAGTAGCTGCCGGTTTAGCGGGAGGAAGTACTGATGCCGCCGCAGTGCTCATTGGGTTAAATAACCTTTGGAAACTAGGCCTTTCTCAATCCGAGTTAATGAAGATCGGAGTCAGGTTAGGGGCGGATGTCCCTTTTTGTATCATGAGAGGGACTGCCCGGGCTGAAGGTATTGGCGAACAATTAACCCCAATAAACTCTTCCCTGAAGAGCAGGGTATTATTGATCACACCAAATATTCCGGTATCAACCGCTCTAGTCTATCAAAAACTTAAAGTAGAAGAGATAAATAAACATCCTCAAATCGCTACGGTAATCGCGGCCTTGCTGGCCGGGGATGGTCAGGCTTTATATGAGGTTTGGGGTAATGTCCTCGAAGAAGTTGCCCTGAGGGAAAATTCTCAGATTACCCAAGTGAAAGCTTATTTCAACAGTTATGGCTTAAATCACTGTTTAATGTCGGGGAGCGGCCCGTCAGTTTTCGCGCTTGATCCTCCCCAGGAGATTATCGGACCGTTTTTAGCCGGGTTACCTTCAGGGTGGTTTGGCTGTTTAACCAGATTTTTAAGTTAATTAATATTAGATTGGATGGGGGTAAAACATGGAACGTCAACCATTAGTCCCGATACGGCTTGACAATTATAAACCGCTTCGAGAATTAGTCTTTGAATCAATAAGGGAAGCGATTATTTCCGGGCAACTCCGCTCCGGTGAGCGTTTAATGGAGATTCAATTGGCGGAGGAGATGGGGGTTAGCCGGACTCCGGTACGAGAGGCCATCCGGAAACTGGAATTAGAGGGATTAGTGGTGATGATCCCGCGCAAAGGGGCTTATGTTGCAGGCCTTTCTCTAAAGGACATCGTGGATGTTTTCGAGATCCGGGGAGCTCTGGAAGGTTTGGCCGCGGAATTGGCGGCAGAACGGATCACCGAAGATGAGTTAGAGGAGTTAGAGAGGTATCTGGTAAAAATATCGGATGATATTGAAAAGGGCGATTTGGAAAAGGTGGTGGCCACCGATACCGATTTTCATAGTATACTTTATCAAGCCAGCCGTAATCAGCGGTTAAGTCAAATAATAAGTAACCTTCGGGAACAAATTCAGCGTTTCCGGACCACATCCCTTTCATATCCGGGACGTATGAAAACCGCTTTGGAAGAGCACCGTAAGATTGTAGAAGCTATTTCAGCCCGGGATGGTGAAATGGCTTGCAAATTGGCTCAAGAACATATCGAAAATGCCGAGAACAGTATGATGAGTATGATTCATCAGGATAAGAAATATGGGGGTGGCTGAATGAACGCAATAGTATTGGCCGGAGCTCTGAACAAAGGGTCGTTACGTCAGGTGAGCCCGGCTCAATATGAAGCGGAGATTGAAATCGCCGGTCGACCAATGCTAGATTATGTGGTGCTGGCTTTGGCTAGAGTTCAATCAATTAAAAAGATTGTTATCGTCGGTTCCGAATCGATGCTTTCAGATAGTAGATCCAATGTTGAACGTTTGATCTTTGTTAAACCAGGGGCCTCGGTAGTGGAAAGTTTAGAGAATGGTATCAGCGCTTTAACTGACAAAGATCCGGTTTTGATTTTAACGTCGGATATTCCGTTAATTACTAAAGAGGCTTTGGAAGATTTTTTAAATCGATGCCATAATCAACCTGGCGATATCTTTTATTCCTTTGTCCCTAAAGCTATAAATGATCAGAAATATCCGGGGGTTCAAAGGACTTACGTCCGGCTTAAAGAAGGTACTTTTACTGGAGGTAACTTGGTATTATTATCTCCGGAAATTATCCATGAAAAATTGGCTACCCTAACTAAGGCTATCGCCTTGCGTAAGAAGCCCCTAAAACTTTGCGGGATGCTTGGTTGGTGGTATATTTGCAAATTACTGTATGGGGCATTGACTATTAAAGAGATTGAGTCCAGGGTGGCCGAGGTGCTTGGGGTAAAAGCGGTGGGCATAGTTTCGCCCTATCCCGAAGTTGGGATTGATATTGATAAACCCAGCGATTTACAACTTGCCAAAAAGGTTTTGACAAAGTAGACGTCCACGTCAATTTCCAATTGACCCACGTGAAATTATGAAAATGGGATTGACGTGGATCGATAAGCATCGGTAGCATTTTCTAGATTAGAGGTAAAGGCCTCTATTTTTTTTAGGCAAAAAAGGCTTACTCAATTGAAGTTATCTTTTGGATATGACCACATATGAATATATACTTTTCCGATACCAGTTTCAATCGGAAGCAAAAGATATTTAGTATAAAAAGTTTACGGGAAAAATCACTAACTGTCAACGCTAGAAAAATTTAGAAAAAATTTCTTATTTAGAGAAGGAAAATAAAAATATTTATGGAATTTATTATGTATCCATAACAAGCATAGAAAGGTGAGTGGACTGATGAACATCACAGACGTACGCCTTAAAAAGGTTAATACCGAAGGTAAAATGAAAGCAATTGCTTCGATTACTATCGACGACGCTTTTGTAGTTCGGGATATTAGGGTAATAGAAGGACAAAACGGGCTATTTGTCGCTATGCCGAGCCGCAAAACACCAGATGGCGAATTTCGAGACATTGCTCATCCCATAACTTCTGATGCACGGGAGTTAATTCAAAGCGCAATCTTAAAAGAATACGAAAAAGCCGAATAACCTTTGCTTTCTATATGGGAGGTATGGCCGACTTAGCAGTTGGCTATTTTTTTATTTTAATATTTCTGCCAATTATGATTTGAGTGTTGACATCCTGATAGGGGATTGGTATACTAAAGTGTGCATTCACTGGGGCGTAGCCAAGCTGGTAAGGCACGGGACTTTGACTCCCGCATGCGTTGGTTCGAGTCCAGCCGCCCCAGCCATTTCTATAACTAATTAACAGGTAGAACTCAACCGGGTTCTTTTTTTATAAATATACGAATTATAGGGATATTTGATTTCTTGATAAACTTTAGTAAGCTTAAGTTAAGATTGTTGTCACCCCATAACTTTGTTAATGGGAGGTAATTATGGATAAACTGAACGCCATCGTTTTGGCAGCGGGGCAAGGCTCCAGAATGAAATCAGCTTACCCCAAAGTGTTACATAAAATCCTGGGTCAACCGATGCTGAAATATGTAGTGGATTCAGCTAATCAGGTAGGCGCCGGTTCAATTGTAATAGTTGTTGGTTTTGAGGGAGAGCAGGTTGTTAAATCGTTAGGCCCGGATTTCCAATATGTTTGGCAAAGGGAACAGTTGGGCACAGGCCATGCGGTATTGATGGCCGAATCAGCCTTAAGCGGTATGGAAGGGGATTTGTTGGTTTTATATGGAGATACTCCTTTGCTAGAACCGGAGACAATTAGGGATCTAGTGGCGATAAAGCGTAGCAAAGAAGCCGTGGCAGCAATCTTAACCACTAGGCTGAATGACCCTTCCGGTTATGGGAGAATCATCCGCGACTCACGGGGAAATATTAACGGAATCATTGAAGATAAGGATGCTTCCCCTGAACAGAAAAGGATTAACGAGGTCAATACCGGAGTATATTGTTTTAAAATAAAAACACTCCTAAAAGCTTTAAAATTGCTTTCACCCCGAAATGCGCAAGGAGAGTATTATCTCACCGATGTTTTTAAAATCTTTGTCGAGCAGGGCTTACCGATTGCCGGAGTTTTGACGGATCAAGCAGAACAGGTAATGGGACCAAATGATCGAGTCCAACTAGGGTCGACCGAAAACTACTTAAAGTTAAAAATTAATGAAGGCTTAATGAAACAAGGGGTCACCATTGCCGATCCAAATTTTACTTATATCGGTCCCCATGTTAAAATTGAGCGTGACTCGGTTATTCTGCCGGGTACATTTATACTCGGAAATTCCACTGTAGGGGAAAACTGTATCATTGGACCTCATTCCAGGATTATTGACTCGGCTATTGATAAAAATACCGAAATTGCTTTTAGCCAACTTAACGGAGCGCATATCGGTTCCTATAATTCAATCGGACCGTTTGCTAATATCCGCCCGGGCACGGTCAGTGGTTCCGATGTGAAAATCGGCAGTTTTGTAGAGGTTAAAAATTTACAGATCGCTTCGGGGAGTAAGGCTCCGCATTTAATTTACCTAGGCGACGCCCAAGTAGGCAAGGATGTAAATATCGGCGCCGGGACGATCACTTGTAATTATGACGGTGTTAATAAACATCAAACGCTGATTAGTGACGGGGCTTTTATTGGAAGTAACGCCAATTTGGTGGCGCCGGTAACGATCGGGGCTGATGCTACTGTCGGGGCAGGATCGACTATTACCAAAGATGTTCCCGATAAAGCATTGGCGATTTCGCGCAGCCGCCAAGAGAATATCGACGGATGGCAATCACCACGGGAACGTTCCGGGAAATGATGGTAATAAATGTTTACAAGAGGCAGTGAGAATGTTATAATGTGAGCGATCTTTGGGAACATATACTACGCAGTTTACGCAGATTGTAAGTTGTACCGGACAGCAGGCTTTTTGTGGTGACCTTAAGATTGAAGGTAAAAGAGAAGCGGATTAATGCAGTTTTTGAAGGGCTTAATAACAGCTTACTTTAGGAGGAGTCGTTATGGAAATTACAGTTGCGGTTAGAGAAAACTTGGGTACGGGAAACGCTAACAAATCACGAAAAAATGGGGAAATCCCGGGAGTAATTTACGGGGAAGGTAAACCAACCGAACATCTTACGATTAATGAACGTGATTTTATCCGTTTGGTTTCGAAAGAAGGCACCGGAAAATTAATAGAATTAAAGATTCAAAAGGAAAAAGCTGCTGAAAAAAGCCATGTCCTCATTAAAGGCTTACAATACCATCCGGTAAAAGGGAACATTATTCATATAGACTTTTTGAGAGTAGCTATGGATCACCTAGTTACAGTCAAAGTGCCTTTACATTTGGCAAATGATGAAAAAAAGACACGTGACGGCGCAATTCTTGAATTGTTAATGCATGAGTTGGAGGTAAGCTGTTTACCTGGAAATATTCCGGACCGGATTCAAATCAATTCCACCAATTTGGCTATTGGCGGGAAAATTCATGTCAAAGATTTAGAATTAGGTAATGGGGTAAAGGCAGTCACCCCTCTGGAAGAGACAGTAGTTCAGGCAGTAGCGCCTACGGTAACTGCTGAGACAGGAACGGCGGATCAACCTGCCGCGGCAGAACCGGAGGTTATTAAGGAGAAAAAGGAAGAGGCCTAATTACCCATGGAGGATGGTTGGCTTGTTTTGTTTAATTGGATTGGGCAATCCTGGTCGCCAATACTTACAAACCCGGCATAATGCCGGGTTTTTAGTGATTGACCGGATTGCGGATGAGGCCAATATAAAATTGGACAAAAAAGGGTTTCAGAGTATATACGGTAAGGGCCTGATAAATAAGGAACAAGTTATCCTAGTTAAACCTCAAACGTTCATGAACCTTAGCGGAGAAGCTGCTGGGCCAATCATTAATTATTACCGGATTCCGTTAAACCAAGTTTTAATAATCTATGATGAGTTGGATTTACCGCTTGGTTCGATTCGGATCAGGCTTTCCGGAAGCGCTGGCGGCCATAATGGTTTAACTTCCGTGTTAACTTCAATTGGGAACCAAAATATTCCCCGATTACGAGTGGGAATTGGACGTCCAACTAATGAGACGGTTGTTAACTATGTATTATCGCCGTTTAACGGCCCGCAATTTATGGAATTTAAAGAGAGCATTACAAGAGCGGCTCAAGCAGGGATGTCCTTTGTAACAGATGGTCCTGAATCAGCCATGAATCGGTTTAACCGTAATCTGACAATTGACGATAAAAAAGAAGCCAATAACCCTTTGACCTGAATATTTATTTTAAAGCGGGCAATCATATTTTTGGAATGAGACTATTAATCGCCGTTATTCTGGGGCTAAGTTTAGCTTGGCTTTGGGATCGGTTTTTACGTTTTTTAAATTGGGATCAGGAATTAAGGGTCGGGTTAGGAATCCCATTAGGGGAAGAGGCAATCAAGTATTCTCTAGCACTGGCTTTTCAGCTACAGCCTTGGTTAGTATATTTATTTTTCGGCTTAGGTGAAGGAGGGCTAGAGGCGTTTCTCCTCAAGAGGCCTTTTTCCCTGAAGCTGATCATAGGCGGAGGGTTAATTCATTTTGGCTTTGGGTTGTTATTTTTATTTCCTATTCCGTCCGCCCTTAGTTGGGGTTTTGCAATTGTAACCCACTTGTCCTGGAATAATCTTTTGATTAGGGATTAATTACTCATTTTCGTTACTTGGCATCGGTCAAATGAAGATTAGCGTTAATCGGCCGACTGAAGATGTAAATTATGGCCGCTTGGTGAATAAAATATAATGTTTAATCCCCCAGGCTCCATAAGCCGCTAATTTCATTTTGCCAGGAGGATTTATGAGATACTTAGCAGCTTATATTTCTCAACATCCTGATTTTAAACAGGTAAAAAAATATTTCACTTGTAACAGGCAAGATTTGGTCGTTGGAATCAGCGGTAGTCAAAAAGCACTGACTATTGCTGGATTTGTTTGGGATAAATCACAAAAATTCCTGATCATCAGTTATAGCAATAACCAAGCCAACCGCCTGGCCCTGGACTTAGAAAGTATGCTTGGTTCGGATTATGTTGCATTTTTCCCTAGCAACCAATTGCTCCCCCATGAAGAGGCTTATGAGCCCGAGGTTACAGCGGAACGGGTTGAAGCATTAGGCCGAATTTTAGAACAAGAACGTCTAGTGGTTGTAACTTCATGGGAAGCTTTGCAACGCCGGTTGGTTCCTCCCTCCAAATTTTTAGAGTTTGTGATTTCGCTTCGGTTGGGAATGGAAGTGTCTCTGGCTGAGCTTTTAAATCGATTGACGATAATGGGTTATGAACGGACAGATTCAGTTCAAACCGTCGGCCAATTTAGCCATCGGGGCGATATTTTGGATGTCTTTCCGCTCAATCAGGATCAGCCGATTCGGTTGGAGTTCTTTGGGGATGAAATAGACTCGATTCGTAGTTTTGATGTTGATACGCAATTGTCTGCCGAAAATATTGAAGCTGTCTCGGTAGTACCTGTAAGAGAAGGTTTATGGAGCCTTGATCAGTTCCGGCAATCTGTTCCTTTGATTGAAAAAGCCTTGACTGAACAAGTTGCCCGCCTGGAAAATATCGGGCGCATAGCGGAAGCCGAAGCTTTAACAAACAAAATTAATGAGGCCTTGGAAAGGTTGGCGGGAGGCCACCAATTACCAGGGGCCGATCAGTTTTTGCCCTGGGTTGAACCGGGGTTGGTAAGCCTTTTAGATTACTTGGCCGATGCCCGGATCATCCTTGATGAACCAATACGAGGCAGGGATGCTTATCGATTAATTTCCGAAGAGACCGACGCTATTTTTGGGAATTTTTTGGAAAAAGGTGTGATCCTCCCGAAAGAACGAGAGATCTTTATTGCTTTGGAAGAACTGGAAAATCGAATTTGGTCAAAAAAACCGTGGTCTTTTTCATTATTGGCGAAAACGCCTAAAGGGTTGGACTCAGCCCATACTTTGACGCTACCTTTTAAGACCCCTCCTTTATTTCATAGTAAAATCGAACAACTGGTTGACGAGATTAATGCCCGGCTGCGAAACGGTTGGACGATAGTATTAGTTGTGGCTTTAAGGGAAAAAGCCCGCCGTTTACGGGAAATTTTACGGGAATACGGTATTTCTTCTACATTAGTTGCCGAAGAAACCAATACTCCTCCCGAAGCCCAAACGGTACGGGTTGAGGTTAGGGACTTGGAAACCGGTTTGGAATGGATACCGGGTAAGTTATTGTTATTAACCGAAACTGAGATTTACGGGCGTCAGAAAAAGAAATATCAAGCCCGGTTTACCGATGAAGGGACCAAACTTAGTTCATTCACTGATTTAAAAGTCGGAGATTATGTAGTACATATCAATCATGGTATCGGGCAATATAAAGGAATTGAAACATTGGAGATTGCCGGAGGGCGCCGCGATTATTTAAGGATCCAATATTCGGGTGAAGACCGGTTGTTTGTCCCGACAGATCAGATAAATATGCTCCAGAAGTACATTGGAGTTGAAGATGCCGCTCCCAAGTTAAATAAATTAGGCGGCGCCGATTGGCAAAAAGTTAAAAGCCGGGTTAAGGAATCCATCCGGGATTTGGCCGAAGAATTGTTGGAGTTGTATGCACAGCGGGAAATAGCGCCTGGCCATGAGTTCTCTGCAGATACGGTTTGGCAGCATGAATTTGAAGAGAGTTTCTTCTTTGAAGAAACTCAAGATCAGTTGCGATCGATTGCGGAGATTAAAGTGGATATGGAACGGGCTAAGCCGATGGATCGCTTACTCTGTGGCGATGTTGGTTATGGTAAGACTGAAGTGGCGATGCGGGCTGCCTTTAAAGCGATTATGGACGGTAAACAAGTGGGAGTCTTAGTCCCGACAACTATTTTGGCGCAGCAGCATTTTTTAACTTTTCGGGAACGGTTTGCCGGTTTTCCGGTCAATATCAAAGTATTAAGCCGGTTCCAAACCGCGAAAGAGCAGAATCAAGTAATTGCAGGGATCCTAAACGGTGAAACCGATTTAGTAATCGGAACGCACCGTATATTGTCAACGGATGTCCATTTTAAAGATTTGGGATTGTTAATCGTTGATGAAGAGCAGCGCTTCGGAGTTGTTCATAAGGAAAAACTGAAAGAACTCCGTAAGAACGTTGATGTGCTTACACTAACGGCAACCCCGATTCCTCGGACTTTACATATGTCGCTGGTGGGGATCAGGGACATTAGTATAATCGAGACTCCGCCCCGGGATCGATATCCCATTCGCACCCATGTACTGGAATATAATGAAGAAGTGATTCGGGAAGCGATCCAGCGGGAACTGGATCGCCAAGGACAGGTTTATTTTGTATATAATCGAGTTGAAACCATCGAAAAGATGGCCGGATATCTACAAAGCTTACTTCCCAAAGCGAGAATAGCTATTGCTCACGGGCAAATGGATGAGGAACAATTAGAACGGGTAATGTTGGATTTTTACGATAATGAGGCTGATATTCTGGTTTGTACCACCATTATCGAAACCGGCTTGGATATCAGTAATGTTAATACATTAATCGTATATGACTCCGACCGGTTTGGACTGGCTCAATTATATCAACTCCGGGGCAGGGTAGGACGGAGTAACCGGATTGCCCATGCTTATTTTTGTTATCGTAAAGATAAGATCTTGTCGGAGAATGCTGAGAAAAGGTTGGCTGCGATTAAAGAGTTTACCGAGTTGGGGTCAGGTTTCAAAATCGCCATGCGCGATTTGGAGATTAGGGGAGCCGGTAATTTATTAGGTCCGGAACAACATGGGCAAATTGCGGCGGTAGGGTTCGAGCTTTATTGTAGGCTATTGGATGAGACCATTAGGGAGCGGAAAGGTGAAGCCGGGCCTGAGCTTCCCGAACCGGTAGTGGAGATTCCCGTAGACGCCTATATTCCCGAGAATTATATTATTGATGGTAAACAAAAAGTAGATATCTATAAAAAAATTGCCGGAGCCGTCACTGATCAAGAGGTTACCGCTATTACCGGGGAAATTATTGATCGTTTCGGTACGCCGGCTGCTCCGGTAGCTAACTTATTGAACATTTCTAAATTAAAGGCTTTGGCGCGGGAATTGGGCTTCGCCTCAATTACTAGAGAACGGGCTGAAGTAATCGGTAAACTCCATGTAGGATTAGGGGTCGATTACGAAAAAATCTTATTAATCCTCCAAAAATACAGAAACCAGTTTCGCTACCAACCGGGAAGGCCTCCAGTATTCCGTTGGAAAGCGGGCGTTGCCTCGGAAGACTTGTTGAAGGTTATTGTAAATAGCTTGGAAATGCTTCGGTAGCAGATTTGAGACTATCTTCACCCACCTAAAGCGGGATGATGTTATGATTTTTAATGAGAAACCCCAGTTATTTGAGTATGGTTTGTTAAAAAAGGGGTAAGCTAACTGCGACCTGTTGATAGAGTATAGATTAGGTTTTGAAATAAAAAATTAAGCAGTTTCGTAAATTCCTTTACCAGTTACTTATAGTGGCAATTTGAGAGTAAAATTTAAAAGCCGCTATATATTGGACCAAAAGTAAAAACCAGGGCAATTATGAAGCTAGCCTAATGAATAAAAGTATAAATTTAACTATATACTATCAATAAAGTAGTCCCAAACTAAAGATTATTTAGAGGTAGACGGGTGGCAGGTCCTCTGACACCAAATTCAAAAAACAGGTTTAGAAAAGGGGGGAATGGGGGATGAAGGCGACCGGAATAGTACGGCGGATAGATGATTTAGGCCGAGTGGTCATCCCCAAGGAAATCCGGAGAACTTTACGGATTCGAGAGGGCGACCCGTTGGAGATTTTTGTTGACCGGGAAGGGGAGGTAATCCTCAAAAAATACTCTCCAATCGGTGAACTAGGAGATTTTGCAAAAGAATACGCCGATTCTCTATACGAGTCAACCGGACATATTGCTTGTATTGCTGACCGGGATATGGTAATCGCCGTAGCAGGCGCAGCGAAGAAAGAGTTTCTGGACAAACCGATCTCCAGGGCAGTTGAAAAAGCGATCGAAGACCGAAAAGTGGTATTAATGCCAAAACCGGGCGAACATAAATATTGTGACGCCTGCCCGGTAAAAGAAGACGAAGGTAAATGTAAGTTTACGGCTCAGGTTATTGCCCCGATTATTGCCGAAGGGGATCCAATCGGCGCAGTAATCCTATCCAGTAAGGAACCAAATGTGGTTATGGGTGATTTGGAAGTGAAAATTGCCGAAACCGCGGCTGGTTTTCTTGCCAAACAGATGGAGCAATAATTGATTAAGATAGTAATGTTAAAGTGGGGTTAGCCACCCCACTTTGTTTTATTGATTACAATGTAGATATAACTCCAGGTGATTACAAGAAATGTGATTATGCTTAGAGGATTTTATAATCCTCTTTTTTCTTTAACACTGTTAAAGAGCTTCCTTTATTAATTAGCCGCATCTTGGCTGGAAGGCGTAGTGCTGTTTTTCATCATTCCTAGCAACGATGTAAATAAGCCCGGATCTAAATCTCCTTGGTCTATTTTACCGACTAAGCCGAGGATGGCGGGGAGTAATTCCTGGAGCAGTTTATTACCGTCGGAATTACCAAGTTGATTTAACCCGCTAAAAACAGGTGATTGAACCGGACTTTGGTTGAAGTTAACAAAAAAGGAGATTAATTTTTGACCGTTAGCGCTCAAAAACGGGGAAGCCATTGTTAATAAGGTTAAGTCATTCTTGGATAAAAACGGGTTAGATTCTTCCGGGGAAGCTTGGATCTGTTTCAAATCGGTATCAGGTTCTTCCGAATGACGACGACTCATCAGTACCACCTCCTTTTTAAACTGCCTAAAACCGGATCCCCTGCCCTTAAAGAATTGTGAAATGTGAAGTTTGATACAGCTATAGGAGGCAATTCACTATTCACCCTTCAAGCTTCTTTCGGAGCCAATTGTTTAAGCCCGTATGGCAAGTTAATACCATTTAAGGGATAGGGTTGAATTTAGACTTTAGTTTTATTTCCCATAGATTTATGGTTTTCAAGCTTTTTTAATGGGAGAGTTAGTTATCTAACAATAAAATATGTGATATTAGATGGTGGTGGAACTGTTTCTTTGTCCTGATCACTAGAGATTGCTGATGGCAAACTTTTCAGCGCCCTAAAAAGGAGACAGATGGAAAATGAAGAATATATAGATGTTATTCGGAGTTGCCGATTGGATTCCGGTACGAATCCAATTCGGAGGCCGAGTTATAAGTATGGAGTATTCGGTAAAAATATACAAGAGGCAATTGGCAAGAATTAAAGATCGGTCTTTCATCCTTTCATGTCCCCAGATAAGCCGGAGTGGGCGGTTACCTAGAAAATACTTACGTCGTATGTTGATTCACGTCGTTTAATAATTCCATGGGGATCAAGCAGAAGCTGACGTGGACTAATACTTAGAAATTTTCAAGGAGGAGTTTTGATGTCGGAGATCAAATTCGGGACTGACGGTTGGCGCGATTTAATGTACGACCGTTTCAATTTGCCAAATGTACGGCGAGTAGTGGAGGCTATTGGCCAATACACCAAGGATAACCAGGGTGAAGGCCGTGGCGTAGTTGTGGGGTATGATGCCAGATTTTTTTCGGACTTTTTTGCCAAAGAAGCGGCCGAGATTCTCGCCTCGCAAGGAATTAAAGTTTATCTAGGTGAACGGGACTTTCCCACTCCGGTAATCGCCTTTGCAGTAACCCACTATCAAGCTTTTGGGGCGGTCATGTTTACGGCAAGCCATAATCCGCCTGAATATAACGGAATTAAGTTTATTCCGGAATATGCCGGACCGGCGTCGCTTGAAATTACTAAGGCAATCGAAGCTAATCTGGAGAAAAGCCCGGGAGTGGAAAAGGTTTTTAGGCAACCGGCCCCTCAATTGATTACCAGATTTGACCCTACCGAAGCCTATTTAAAGCAGTTACAGCAATTAGTTAATGTGGGTGCCATTAAAAAAGCCAATCTTAATTTGGTGATTGATCCGATGTATGCCACCGGCCGGAGTTATCTTGCCGAATTACTTAAGGAATGCTCGGTAAAGGAGATTCACAACCGACGTGACCCTCTTTTCGGAGGGTCCATGCCTGACCCGCAAGACAAGTTTTTAGGAGAACTGATGGCCTTGGTAAAGTCCAGGGAGAATTCAATTGGCTTAGCGACTGATGGCGACGCGGACCGTTTTGGGATTGTGGACAGCGATGGTTCCTATTTAAACGCCAATCAGGTGATTTCTTTATTGATGTGGCATTTAATTACCAATCGAGGCCTGAAGGGAATTGTCGCCCGGTCGGTTGCCACTACCCATATGATTGACCGTTTGGGGGAACTGTATGGAGTGGAAGTAGTTGAGACGCCGGTAGGATTCAAGTACATCGGAGAGATGATGCGGACTAAACCGGTGATCATTGGTGGTGAGGAGAGCGGGGGCTTGAGTATCCAAGGGCATCTCCCGGAAAAGGACGGGATTTTGGCTTGCGCTTTAATGGCGGAGCTACGGGCGGTTACCGGTAAGCCGCTATTGGCGGCACTAGCGGATTTATATGCCAAGGTTGGCCAATTCTTTACCCAAAGATTGGATATTCATCTAGCAGAACCCGCAAAAGCGGCTATTTTAGAAAAGTGTAAAACAACATCTTTAGAGCGGATCGGAACCGTAAAAATAAGGGAAATTCGAAAAATCGACGGTTTTAAATTCATTTTAGATAACGGGAGCTGGTTTCTGATCCGGCCTTCCGGAACTGAACCATTGATTCGGATATATTTTGAGGCAAACAGTACCGGGGAACTGGAAGAATTAATCGCTAATGTCCGGCAATTGGTGGATCAATGGGGTAAAACCGCTTGATCCTCCAAGCCGCGACAGCCGAAGAAGAACTATATCAAGAATTGGATCGAAATTTTCGGTTGCAAACTGTACCGGTGGAATTCAGCGGCCAATCGCTCGAATTAATCAAAGTGGCCGACTTAGATGAACTATTAGAAGGGGTAACCGACGCTGACCAAATCCCGTTTTGGGCGGAATTGTGGCCGGCGTCTCTCGGCTTGGCCCGCTATATCTTTAATAATCGTTATTTGCTTCAGGGCCGGTCTGTTTTGGAGCTAGGTGCCGGTATTGGCCTGGCTGGTATTGCCGCTAGGCTAGCCGGGGCTAATATCCTGCAAACGGATTATATGGAAGCGGCTCTACAGTTTATTAGGGTTAATTCTTTACGGAACGGGTTATCGGAACCCCGATTATTGTTGGCTGATTGGCGCCGCTTTCCGCCAATCGGCCGATTTGACATAATAATCGGAGCGGATATCCTTTATGAAAAAACACTGCATGATGATTTAAGTATGGTAATCTCCAATTCGTTAAAACCAGCCGGAATGGTTTGGCTGGCCGATCCCGGCAGGGATTATGCTTTAGAGTTTGTATTATCTTTGATGGAGCGGGGCTGGTCGGTGAAGCAATCCCGAGTTCCGGTAATTTATGAGAAAAAAACCTCTCAAATTGATATTTACCAAATGCGGCCCGGGGGAACTGAGAGTAAATAAAAGGCGTTAATATTTACAGAAGGTTTTTTCAACCTACTATGCCCGATAATGAAAAAGCCCTATATATCTACTTCGGTAAATTCAGTATTATAAAGCGTTTTGAAAATAATCGCTAACGGGTTAACGCGTTATTTTCAAAACGTAAGTTCAAATTTACCGAAGTAGAATTATTAACGGAGGAATTCTAGAATGAATCAGTTCCGGTTCGACATGCATGAGCGCCAGGTTCCATATGTTATCACAGCGCTGATCGCCGGTATTGTTGGCGCATTGATGGTGGTGATTGCGGTTAGATTTACCGGATTTGGATCGGCCCTGGTCAACACGGCCCCGGTTCAACCGGAACCCCAGCCGGCACAACAGGTTCAAATCGAAGAACAGCCTAAGATCCCAGATCCTTGGCCCTCTTTGAATGAATATGAAAAAGCAACGATTGATGTGGTAAAACGGGTCAGCCCTTCGGTGGTGATGATTACCACCAATACCGTGGTGGAAGATTTTGACTTTTTTTCCGGTCCGGAGGTAAGAAATATTCAGGGTTTGGGTTCCGGGGTGATTTACCGCAATGATGGCTATTTATTGACTAATAACCATGTGATCAGCGGCCTGAAGGGGGCGGCGGCAGCGGATCAAATCTTGGTGGTCCTGGGGGATGGCAAATCATATCCGGCGAAGTTGGTAGGGTCTGACCCCCAGACCGATCTGGCGGTCCTAAAGATCGATCACAACAATCTTCCGATCCCTAAATGGGCTAACTCCGATAAAGTTCAGGAGGGGCAAGTGGCGATCGCCATCGGGAACCCGCTGGCAGAAAACTTGAAAAATACGGTTACCGTAGGGGTAGTCAGCGCCAAGGGAAGAAGGGTAAAGGTTAATAATGACCTTGAGATGCGGAATATGATTCAAACCGATGCCTCAATTAATGCCGGTAATTCCGGCGGTCCGTTACTAGATAGCAAAGGTAATATCATTGGCATTAATACCTTAATAGTTGCTAACTCACAGGGGATTGGGCTAGCGATTCCCAGCAATACTGCTAGGACTGTAGCAGATCAGCTAATTTCCAAGGGTTATGTCAGCCGTCCCGGGATAGGAATCGGTTATATTATCTTAACTCCCGAAAATGTAAGAGTTTTGGAATATGGGTTACAACGAAAGTTGCCGACTGAGAACGGGATCTTAATCGGGAGAGTCATTAAAAACGCTCCGGCGCATCTGGCCGGTTTGCTTCCTGGAGATATTATCGTCAAGATAAACGGGCGAACTCTTGGAGCGGACGATTTTCGCGAGGTAATCGGGAAGTATAAGATCGGGACCAAGCTTAAGTTGGAATATTACCGGGGCAGCGAACTAGAAGAGGTTACGGTTACAGTTGGAGATATGAAACCATAAAAAAGAGGCGCAAGCCTCTTTTATTGTGGTATCCGGGAGGTTTAGCTTCGTAGCGGTGATGGTTAGACTCATTTTTTTCGGATGTTATTATTGTAGGTTGGTTTATTTGGTTTTGCCGGATTCTTTGAGTGCGGTGTGATGGGCTGCGTATTGCTGCGTTGTTTGACACTCGCTTATTCTGTTTTGTAACCTTATAGTCTAAAAGCGATCCTATCCTTTAAAAGGGTTTGCCGGGCGTTGCGTGTTTTTTAAATAGGCTGCAAAGGTTGGTGGTTGCACAGTTTCAATGATAAAGCGTAAATTGTTTTTTATCCTTTACCTTTTTCCCTTTTGACTTGCCTTACAGGCCTGACGTTTTGGGTAAGGAAGAAGAGGAATTTTGTTGAAAATGAATTTGAATTATATTGAGACGGTTAAGAGTCAGAAGAAGAAATAGATTAGTAAAATCAAAGCTGCTGAAAATGGCGGCTTTTTTTGTTTGGGGAAAAGAGGCGGCGCCTCACCCCTGTTCGGAACTGTAGATGTTTGATGAAACATAGTGCTGCTCCCCTCTCCCGTAACAGAAGCTTTTTTGAAGGTCGGGAGAGGGGAAGTATGGCTGATTTGAGTTTTTGTCTCTCCTTTTTTATAGGTATTTATTGAAAAGTAACTAAAACCGGAAATAAAACAAGCTGTCCCTCTCCAAACAATCATAATTGGTAACGTTCGTGGAGAGGGGAGAGGCACTCAAGTAGCTATGACTAATCAATTATCGAGCAGGGTGAGGTGAACGGCATACAGTTTGCCAGTTCGATTTAGCCTAATAAAAATTCCTCCGGCTAAGGTTCAAAATTCCTTGGCTCGATCTAAAAATTAAGCCGGCGACATTTTGAAATTAAGTTAGTGAAACTTGAAAATTAAGCCAGCGATAATTTAAAATTACGCTAGCGATACTTTGAAATTAAGCGGCTCAATTTTAAAATTAAGCCGCTTAATTTTTTACGGTGGGTGGCCGTCCGAAAAGTAAAAATAAATGAGAATGTGCTTATTTTCTACGCTTCGACTAGATCATCAGGATGGGCTTCGTTCCACAGGGAGATGATCTCGTCCTGGCTTTTGCCGATATTGGCTGAGTTGATCCATTTGCCGCAGAATTCGGAGTTGACGCGCTTATCCACATCGGGGTTGACGCGGACGTTAATATCAATAGAACCGTCTTTTTTGCCGATGGGTTCGTAATGAGTGCCGTTGGGCAAGTGGATGATCCGCCCGGACTTGAGCCCGGCCTCAATCTGCACGTCCAATTCGGACAGGACTGCCAGTACGCTGCCGCGGCTTTGATTAGTGGCGGCGAGGATGTTTTCGATCAGTTCGTTGCTTGTCATCGTGGCGGCCAGTTCGATGCGGGGTCCAAACTCCGTCCATGCTTGAATTTTCTTTGCCATTTAAACCCTCCTTTCAAAATTATTCATCTTGGAAGTGGCTGATGGCTGTCTTTCAATCTGCTTTTCTACTTTGTCAATTTGGAAGCGGCGTTTTGGTATAACGTGTTATGAATTTAACAAAGCAGATTTAACATCTTTTTTTATATTCGGCATAAATTTCCACCACTTTAGAATAATTTTCCATAAAAGAATGGAGATTCAAATTCAGGAACGGATACTGTTGTAAAAATGAAATCATTGTTGGATGAGAAATAGCCTTGAACTTTAATCCATTGCATCTAACCATTTCTATGGTAAAATGTAAATATTGAGAAAAAAGCAAAAGGATGATTGAAATGGACATGGAAAAAATCGCTCTATCAAACGAGGACAATTTAAAAAAAAATACCTACCCCGGAAGGGGCATAATCATCGGGCAAAGCCCGGATCGGCAAAATTATATCCAAGTATATTGGATTATGGGGCGAAGTGTTAATAGCCGGAACCGGATTTTCGTGAAAGACGGTGATTTCGTCCGGACCAAGGCCTTTGATGAAAGCAAGATGGAAGACCCTTCTTTGATCATTTATTATCCAATTAAAGAGCTTAATGATTGCCATATCGTCACCAATGGCGACCAGACCGACACCATCTATGATTTTTTGAACCAGGGAAAGACTTTCACTGAGGCGCTAAAAACGAGGGAATTCGAGCCTGACGCGCCCAATTATACGCCGCGGATCTCCGGTATATTGGATTTGAATGGGATCCCCAGTTACACTTTATCGATCTTAAAAGCGGAAGGGCAAAACCCCGATTATTGCCAACGGGCTTTTTATTATTTCGATCAGTTTATTCCCGGCTACGGCCATTGTATCCAAACCTATCAAGGCGACGGGGAGCCTTTGCCGTCTTTCGCGGGAGATCCCAAGTTGGTAAGGGTGTTCGATGATATCGACAAAACAGTTGAATTTTATTGGGATCTGCTCGATGGGGAGAATAAAGTGTCGTTAGTGGTGAAGTTTGTAAGTTGCGAAGGAAATAAAATCAAAATGAAGATTATCAATAAACATACATAATGCTCCAAATTAAAATCGTCACAGCCGGAAAGCTGAAAGAGCCATATTTTCAAGCGGCACAGTCGGAATATTTGAAAAGGTTAAAGCCTTATCTTAAGTTGGAGATCAAGGAAGTGCCCGATTTGCCTTGCCCTGATAATTATAGCCCGGCCCAAGAGGAACAGGTGTTGCAACGGGAAGGAGAGGCGATCACGCGTCAGCTTACGGCGGGAGAATATTTAATAGCTCTCGACCGGAAAGGGCAGCAGCAGAGTTCCGTTAAGTTCGCGGAGTTGATCAAGGAAAAGGAAGCCAATGGAGTGCCGATAACCTTAGTGATCGGTGGCTCGTTAGGTTTGGCAGATGAGCTATTAAAGAAAGCCGATTTGAAATTGAGTTTCTCGGAGTTCACCTTCCCGCACCAGTTATTCCGGGTGATTTTGTTGGAGCAGATCTACAGGGCGTGTAAGATTAACCGGGGGGAGAAATACCACAAGTGATAGTGTAGAATGAACCTAAGGTAATAAAATTTTCATTCTTGAAAAAAGCTCCTGGTTTTATTAGGATAGTTATCTTATAAAACAGGAAAAAATATGGCATATATCGAATTGATAAACCATGCTCCAAAGTAAGGAGGTTTCCTAATGAAGATTGTAACCATTCGGGTTAAGAACTTTAAAGCATTAAAAGAAATTGAAATTCAAAATATACCTTCTTTATCCATCAATGTAGGGGCAAACGGAAGCGGTAAAAGCACTTTTTTTGATGTATTTGGATTTTTAAAAGATTGTTTGACTTATAACGTTACTCGTGCGATGCAGAGCCGCGGCGGGTATTTCGAAATGGTCTCCCGCGGTCAAGTGGGAGAAGATATAATTATTGAAATTCAATATCGTATGCAGATCACAGGCAAGGAACGATTGGTCACATATAGTTTGGAGCTTGGCCTGGAAAATGGCGATAAGGGTAAACCATGCGTAAAACGGGAGATTTTGCGATACAAAAGGGGCGCTTCAGGATCACCGTTTCATTTCCTCGATTTCCGAATGGGCCAAGGATATGCTATCACCAACGAAGAGGATTTTGATAAGACAGATGAAGACCTCAATCGGGAAAATCAGATATTGGAGAGGATCGATGTTTTAGCCATTAAGGGTCTGGGACAATTTCAACGTTTTAAAGCGGCTAATGCTTTTCGGCAACTTATTGAGGGTTGGCATGTGTCTGATTTTCACATCGATATGGCGCGCGGTAGTAAGGATGCGGCAGGTTATGCCGAGCATTTATCAATTACCGGAGATAATTTACAAGTGGTTGCCAATAATATCTATGAGAATTATCCAGACAGATTTAAAATAATTCTCAAAAAAATGAAACATCGTGTTCCCGGGATTGGAGATATCGTACCGGAACCTACTCCGGATGGGAAATTATTGCTTAAATTCCGTGACGGTTCATTTAAAGATCCCTTTATTGACCGATATGTTTCAGATGGTACCATCAAAATGTTTACCTATCTTATATTGCTTCATGACCCGGAGCCCCATCCCTTATTATGTATTGAAGAACCAGAGAACCAACTATATCCAAAATTACTTTGGGAATTGGTGGAAGAATTTCGTGATTATGCAAGGCGGGGGGGACAAGTATTTGTTTCCACGCATTCTCCCGATTTATTAAATGCCGCCCAATTGGATGAAGTATTCTGGTTAGTTAAAGAGAATGGTTATACCCAAATTCGGCGCGCAATGGATGACGAACAGATTAGGGCTTATATGGAAGCGGGAGACCAGATGGGATATTTATGGAAAGAGGGCTTCTTCAAGGGGGCAGATCCCCAATGAAGGAATTGGTTTTCTTTTTAGAAGAGCCATCAGCAAGCGTAATGCTGGATGGACTATTACCACGGATACTCCCGGCAGGAATTTTTTATCGAACAATTGTATTTGACGGGAAGCAAGATTTAGAAAAACGAATGGTTAAAAGGTTACGTGGTTATTTGAACCTTAACGCTAAATTTATTATTTTAAGGGATAAAGATTCCGCTGATTGCATTGAGCTAAAAGCCAATTTACGGGAAAAATGTATTGAAGCAGACAAGTCCGATACCTTAATTCGTATCGCATGTTATGAATTGGAAAGTTGGTATCTTGCAGACCTTGCAGCAGTTGAAAAAGGTTTGTGTTTGTCGGGACTAGCTGATAAACAGAATAAGAAGCTTTTTCGAAACCCGGATGCTTTTCCTAACCCTTTTGTCGAACTCCAACGCTTGGCTCCCTCATATCAAAAATTAATCGGTTCTCGCGCCATTGGTCCTTTTCTTGATCCTGATAATACTCGGTCGAATAGTTTTCGGGTGTTTATATCGGGAATTCAAAGGCTGATTTCAGATTAGAATGAATATCAACATTTAATATTATTCTTATTTAAAATACATGAAAAAAGAATCGGGAATATCAACTGTTTCATCTCATTTTATAGCAAATTTTTTGTGATGTCATGAATTTTAAGAGGGACAATATGGATTTTAAAGAGTTGCTAGAAAAATATCAGTTATTACAAAATGAAAATAATCTCTTGAAAGAAGAAATTAAAAGTTTAAAGCTTCAATTGGGAATTCCGGAACAACGAGGGATTCCTTTTGAATTTTCTGAGCAAGAATCAATGCCGGAAATGATTAAGGCGGATTGCGATGAAGTTAAGATTACGGATATTAATAATTTGTCAACCCCTACGGAAAAAATCAAATTATTCATGTCGCTCTTTAGAGGCAGGGAGGATGTCTATGCAAAAAGATGGGTTCTGCTTATTTAAATAATGGTATATCTAAAATTATAACTAACCAACAGCCAATGATAGTACAATTGACGTAAACACAATAAAAGGTGTACCTTAACCTTGACATGGTGACTATAGAAAAAATTGAATATTTTTAAAGGAACAATGGTAAAAAGTGTTTAACATTAAAAAGTCGAGTTGGGATTAACATGAGTTCTTTGCATATTAAGGGAGAAATTTCATGGAATATTTTCAAATGATTAATGAGACTATCGAATTTATTGAAAATAATCTTAATCGAAATATTGCTGTTGATGAATTGGCAGAGCGATATCATATCTCAAAGTTTTATTTCACCCGGATTTTTAAGACTCTAACTGGAAAAAACGTTAAGGAATATATTGACGGGCGAAAAATGGCTGAAGCCGCTAAGAGACTTAAGATGACTTCAGGTAGGATGATTGATATTGCATTGGATTTTGGGTTTGAATCCCATGAAGCTTTTACCAGGAAGTTTAAGAACTTATATGGGATAACTCCTGTCGAATATAGAAGGACTATTCCTCAATTACCTACCTGCCCGCGGATTAAGGTGGTGGAGCGGCAATTTAAAAACTTGCATCGGGAAATGATTGTCGACTTTCAGATACAGAATCCTGGAACCGTAAAATTGATTGGAAGACATATTTGGTTTAATCCGGATATTGTTGAAGAACTGCCGAAAGTGACATCCTTTTTTAACCAGTTTATCGCCGATTACATTTTAGGTAATGCCATTGAAAGAATGTATAATGTGACTGGAGGTGAAGCGGTTGCAGGTGAAGCCATCGATTATTTTGCTGGATTTCAAAAGAAATCGGAGCAGATCCCCAGTGGACTTGTTGAGTTGACATTGGAAGCTTCGGATTATGCAATTTTTAAATATAAAAACAGTATGGAGGGAATCCATCGATTGGTGGCGGCTGATGTTTGGAAGGCGATTTTGCTCTCGGGCCTTACCTTAAATCGAATTGGAATCCACTTTTTTGAACTTTATGAACGGAATTATAACCAAACTAAACAATTTCTCCTATATGTCCCAATTAAACAATAAAATACTGCAAAAATGGTCAAATGCACTTTTCCCAAATATGGTATGCTTTGATAAACGTATCATGACATTACCTAATCAAAACAGTCGTGAACGGTTTTCAAACTTTAAAAAGATGGAAAGAGGCGATGAGCATGCAGGAAAAACCAGAATATGAAGTTAAAACCCTCAATAATTTAAAACAACAACAATATAACAATGCGGCCAAATTCAATGCCAGAATTCAGCTGCATGCTAAATGTGCCACAAACAAGTATCCATGGCCCCTCTGGGTATTCGATCAACTAGAGAAAAAAGAGAATTTGAAAATACTTGAACTGGGTTGTGGTACGGGAATGCTTTGGCAAGTCAATGGTACACGTATTCCCTTAGATTGGGAGATCACGCTTTCCGATTTTTCAGAAGGGATGTTAAATGAAGCCCGACAAAATTTGCAAACGTCGGAAGTCAAATTTACATATGAACTGATCAATGCCGAACAGATCGATTTTTCAAACGACTATTTTGATACGGTTATTGCCAATCATATGTTATACCATGTTCCGAATTTGGATAGAGCATTATCGGAAATTTTTAAAGTTTTAAAACCTGATGGTATATTTTACGCTAGTACCATCGGTTCTAATAATATGCGTGAGATGAAACAACTGATCCATCAATTTTTACAAAATAACAGTTATGAAGAGGTCCTTGGTACAGTAGAAAATAATTTCTCGTTAGATAATGGTAGGGATCATTTAAGTAACTATTTTCAAGATATTAGGGTCATTAGGTATGAAAATTCATTGAATATTACCGAACCTCAACTGCTGGTGGATTATATCTTATCCTGCAATGGATTAAAACCAGGCGTCGAATTGTTAGCTATGTCCCAGGCAGAGGAATTTAGGAGTTTTGTCCAAAATTTAATAAGAATCAATGGGAGGATTTATGTCACAACGGAATCAGGTATGTTCATTTGTAAAAAATGAGTAACACTTATTGTTAAAGCAAATGGCCGCCGAGATTGGATTATTGAGATTATTGGAGAGGCATTAAGGGTTTCGCTGGATATTCGTTTCGTTTTGTTCACGGAATTAGAAAATAACAAAAAATAGCGGTTTCTTTTGAGATTGCCCCTTAGATTTTAGACAATGCGATATATCTCAGGGATCGGCATAAAGTTGGCTATCCTATTATAAATAGGAGAATTTAATGCTTCTAATTAAAATCGTCACCGTCGGAAAGCTGAAAGGGGCCTATTTTCAAGCGGCCCAAGCAGAGTATTTAAAACGGCTTAAGCCTTATCTGAAGTTGGAGATTAGGGAAGTGCCCGATTTGCCGTGCCCTGAAAATGCTAGCCCGGCCCAAGAAAGACAAGTGTTGGAACGGGAAGCAGAGGCGATTTCACGTCAGCTTGGGGCAGGGGAGTATTTGATCATGCTCGACCGGAAAGGGCGGCAGCTTAGTTCCGTTAATTTTGCAGAGTTGATCAAGGATAAGGAGGCCAATGGAGTGCCGATAACCTTAGTGATCGGGGGTTCCTTGGGTTTGGATGAGGAGTTGCTAAAGAAAGCCGATTTGAAATTGAGTTTCTCGGAGTTCACCTTCCCGCACCAGTTATTCCGGGTGATTTTGTTGGAGCAGATCTACAGGGCGTGTAAGATTAACCGGGGGGAACCGTATCACAAGTAACGTTGAAATGTATGTTTAGCAGGTTTTATATATCGGATGGCCGCGTGTAATTTTAAGCTAGCCCAATTGACGGGAATAGAGTACGTTTTTACGGCACATCACGTTTATACCACTAATAATTACGAAGAAGCCTTTACTAGTTGGAACTAGAGTTACTAGCAAAATTAAATAGATTTGCTGCAAAAGAGTTTGTTTCTTCTTTACAATTCTTCTTAGCAAAGTATTGGTTGAAAACGAGCTTGGATAAGAATCCTAATATCGGGTTGGGTATCTGACAGAGAATGTGGCAAACCAATAATGAGTTTTCTTGATTCGCAGCAACTACCTTTATATCAGTGACGACTCGAACATGGATATGGATTAGATGAATAACTAGAAGTCAGACGCTTCTGAAACAAATTGTAGATGCTCTTTTGTTGAAACCGTTTCGACATAATTTTGTACCATCAGATGTCCGCCCACGCTCTCAACGTTGATAAACATGGGCTGATTTTTGTGATTAAAACTAGACCCCATTGCCCAATGGCCTTTCGCAGAAGCTCGGTAAACCAACGTTGAAAAAGTGTTTGATAACCAGTCGTGAAGATTGATATGTTTGAGGGTTAAAGCTATTGGCGTTTCTCCTTTTACATCAACAATTGGATAGAGTTTATTCATAATTTTACCTCTTAATCGTCTCAATATGTCCAGCTGGAATGGGAAAAATAGATTTTGACTTGGGGGTACATTTGTTTAAAAGTTTTCAGCTCATTCAAGCTTTTTTGTAAAGCCCGGTATCCCTCCGGTCCCTTATCACTGCTGACTTCGATATTATTGATTAAATGGTACTTTGACACGCTCAGGTCACCGATGAGCAGCACCGGGTGATCTTTTACATTAATGAGATAGCTGATATGGTCCACGGTATGTCCTGGTGACGAAATAGCCCAGATGGTTTGGTCGCCCGATACATCCACGACTTTACTGAAGGGATAAACGGGTATCCCCTGATCAAAATTAATGGTCTTGATATGTAATTTTCCCTTCAGATATTTACCTGCGGCCGCTTTGTATAAAAAGCCCGTCTCTTTTTTTCCAAACAAAACTTCAACGTCTCTATCCAACTCCGACAGACCACAGAAATGATCCTGGTGAACATGGGTTAAAAGCACCTTCCGTGGGTGAAGTTTATAATGTTTCAACCAATAACCCAAGTTTTGGTTCTGCTTCTGCCGATAAGAAGTTCGGGTTACAATCTGATAAAGTCTGAGCATCAAAGGAAGATTTCCGTGTGGCGGATGGGTATGAAACGACTGATCCAGCCCGCTATCAATGAGGAGATCGCCCTTATTAGGATATCGAACGGCATAGCAGTAAATCGGGGAACGCTGTACCCGACTCATGTCATAGTCCTTCGGAATGGTGTTAGGGTTCAGATAAGGACATGAGTGAGGCTGAGCTACTGCGTAACCTGTATTCATGGCAATGACTTGAATGGCCTTGCCTCGTTTAAAGATCGCTTCCCAGTTACGATCCAATTTTTGCGGGGTTGTATTGACGGATTCGATTTTATAATTATAAAAGCCATATTGAAAGATCGATACTAAAACAACACCGATAATAAGTAATAGGGAAACTAGGGAGAACCACAATGTTTTGACGGTCTTTTTTTTCATTTAGCCCACTCCTTTATTTGTTTCTGATTTGTTTCGCTATGACTATCTTTACTGCGCTCGATGGAGATCTGGATACTATGTAAAATGAACATTATATTCATTATTGGTTTAAAAAAAATTTACCGGGTAAATCCGCTTAATCCATACAGATGATAGGTTAACAGATGATGTAGTCCTTGACGTAGTATTTCTTTGTTATCCGTCGAACGAAGCAAACCTAGAATACCATTGGTTAAATTGATGTAAATGGTTCGAATTAATATCCGAAGTCCGGGATCGGAAATAGCTTCCTCCTTTCCGATACTACGGAGATATTGATAGAAGAGGGAGACAAGATTGTCGAGTATTTTTCCTTTAACCCCTGAATAAGATGTTTCCTCCACATTCTCTAGGGCAACGATTAAACGTAGCCGGTTTTCACAATAAAAATCGATTATTTCATCGTTGGCTAATAAATGATCGGGGTTTTGCCCTGCTTCTTCCAGGGGGATACCGTGCGTCGACTGAATCTTTCGGGTAAACAACGAAATTAATTGTTCAATATCCCCCGGAGTAATAATCGAACTAAAAATATGTTCTTTGTTTTTATAGTAGCGATATAAATTCCCTACGGAAAGACCGGCAGCTTTCGCAATATCTGCCATCGTCGTCTTTTTGAAGCCTTTTTCTGCGAACTTTCTTAGTGATGCTTCTAATATTTGCTCTCTAATCTCGTCTTTAAGAACTTGCATGGGCACACTCTAATAATGAATTTTATATTCATTATTATAAGGTGGGAAGATTCATTTGTCAATAACATACGGAAATGAGAGGGTAAGTTTGGCGGTGTAGTTCGGGTCGGTAATTTTCTCGAATTTGCACGGGATAAGGCCAAAAGGGGTTGAGGTTTAAGTGGTCGGCGTATTAGCACTCGTAAATTGATCGTAAAAATACTTGTTAAAGCCAAAAACATAATCGTTGTATTCGCGCCCGATATAGGGGATTATAGAATAATTACCCCAATCCGTCGTGACATTTGCTGAATATACATTTGCCGAATATAGGGATTTCTGGACATCAACCCCCTTCAGGGTCTTCAGTATAAAGGGAATGCCGCTTCCAATCTGGCTAGGAGGGTTGTTGTTAGGATTTCCGCTAGAGGAACTTCCGCAACCCGTAAAGAGGGCCATGCTAAAGATCAACGCGAATGTCAAGAACAATCCTTGTTTTGATTTCATTCAAAATACTCCTTTGCTGTTTTTATCTATGACTCTATAGAACAATTGGGTTGTTCTTTATGGACGTTTTTTCATCACCTTTCGTTATTTATGATAGATTTGAAGCATTTCCGTAATGGTTTCCTTAATTTCCTCTCGGAAGTCCTCGGGATAAAGCAACTCAACGTAATTAGACTGGGCGAGAAGCCACCCTTTGATCCCTTGCCATTGAACCCCCACTTCGACTAGAGAATACTCTACATCAATACCCACTACTCGAGCGGTAGGCAACTTGTCAAAAATATTCTCCAATGAATCGCCCCAGTATCGAAAGCGAATATTCACCAAGGGAGTAGTCTGCAAGGATTTTACCTCCTTTCGAAATATTGTTTCATGAGTTCGAAAGCTTTGCTGCTAATTGACCCGTTCTCTCAAAATGGAGAAGTTTCGGATCAAATTCAATTGGAACATTGAAATATTTCCGCCAAGTTCTTTTTCTAAGATTTTTCCTATCAATAGTGGCTATAACGGATGAGTTGTTTGGTGAACGGGAACACGGAAAAAGTCCGGAAGAGAAGACTTTGAAAAAAGTTGGACACTATTGGTAGGGTTCATAAACCATAAGTTCGTTGAATAAAGTCGGTTCGCTTTCACACTTGTCCTTCATCATAAAATATGGAATAATAAAAACAACTCCATAGTAATATTTTCTCATGCTTCAATTTGGAAATAACACAAGGAATTGAAATGGCAAATCCAGCTATCGAACAGCCCTATATCACTATACCAGCCTTCCAAAGCGCACTCGACTGTATCACAAGTGGTACTCCGGTCACTTTCATTTCCGGAAAAGCAGGCACTGGGAAATCTACCTTCACCAAGCGAGAACTAACCAAATTGCCCGGTAATACGGTCTTTCTCTCTCCCACCGGCATTGCTGCTTTGAATATCGGCGGGCAGACGATCCATTCCTTTTTTTATTTAGAACATGGTTTACTCTACCCGGAACAGATCCGGGAAAGCCGGCAACCACAGATTTATAAAGAAGTCGACTATTTGGTCATAGATGAGATCTCCATGGTACGGGCAGATTTAATGGACGCCATCAATTACTCGCTCCAAATCAACCGCAAATCGACCGCACCTTTTGGTGGCGTAAAACTAATCCTGATTGGGGACCTCTATCAATTGCCTCCGGTCGTGGTCCGTGAAGAGCAGTTCGAATTTAGACCCGGCGGACGTTACCGGAATCGCTTTTTTTTCAATTCTCAAGTTATCCGCTCTGCCATCATCGATGAGTTATTCAAATATATTAAATTTGAGGTAATATTTCGCCAAGCCAATCAGGAATTCATCAATCTCTTGGAACAAGTCCGCCAGAGCAACCTAAGTCAGGAGTTGATCCACACCTTAAATAGGCGGGTCACAGCTACAAACATTATCGATCGACTTGATGAGATTACAGTATTAACCTGCACGAATGAAGCGGCCCAGCGTTATAATGCCGATAAACTAGAAGCGTTACAAACACCAAAACGCCAATATCAGGCAATTATTGAAGGCAAGTTCAGCAGGGAGGATTTCCCCACTCTACCCATACTCTCTTTAAAAGTGGGCGCCAAAGTGATTTTTATCAAAAATGATCCGGGGAAAGCGTGGGTCAACGGGACTACCGGAGTAATTAAAGAACTCTCTGAAGATGAACTAATCATTGAGGTTGATGGGATTGATTATCCGGTATCCCGGGAAACCTGGGAAAAAAATCAATATCAAGTTAACAACGGTAAGATTGAAAAAAAAGTAGTCGGTAAGTTTAGCCAGTTTCCCTTGAAACTTGGCTGGGCCCTAACAATTCATAAGAGTCAGGGCCTCACCTTAAAAAACATCTACTTGGACACCGGTAATGGTGCTTTTGACTCGGGCCAAATCTATGTCGCCTTAAGTCGTGTGCGTAGTCTAGACAACCTCTACCTCAAAAAACCTATTTCCAATCGGGAACTGTTGATCGATGAGGGCATCAAAGCTTTTCTTGGGTATATTGAGCGTTTTAACTGGAGTCAGCAATAATTATTATTGTTCTAACAAAAGGAAGGGGGATGGGGAAAGGGACGGACTTTAGGCCTGGCGATTAGAAAACTGTGCCTACGAGTAAGGACTGTAAGTTAAGTCTCCCGGTGAAACAAGGAGTCGTCGTAATTATATTTGGAAATTTCACCGTTAGGCTCGATACGGGGAACCGTATCATAAGTGATGGCGAAATTTATATATATTTTTTGGCGACAAAGCCAGCAGTACCAAAGAAAAATAGAGAAGATGAAGTTATCGGTAGACGTTACTTGAAAGAAACTTCATCCTATTCTTCTTTTATCAACTCGGTTAGTTCCCCGGTGTAGATGAGCGACAATCTGTGCATCGCCCGGGTGCAAGCAATATATAAGAGCTTGCGGTCATAATCGGTATGATAGGTTTCACTGTTCGCTGAAAGGATTATTACCTCATCAAATTCAAGTCCTTTTGACATTTGAATCGAAGTAATAGTAATCCCTTTCGTAAATCGCTGGCTGTCAGGCGTGAGTAATTGCATATCGTAGTCTGCGGATAAAATCTGATATACCGCATTTGCCTTGCTGTTTGTTTTCAGGATAATTCCGAGAGTTGCATGGCCGCTGACCTGGAAAACCTTGATTTTTTCTCTTATTTTGGCAAGCTCATCCTGAGAATCGCTGCAAAAAATGATTTCAGGGGTATCGCCGTGGCGCTCAATGGGTTCCAACATCGCTACATTTTGGATTCTCTTTGCAAAAGTGATGATCTCGTAAGTAGATCGATAACTTTTATTTAGCTCAACAATCTCGGCATTTTGGTAAACTCTCCTAAAATCATCGAGAGAATGCAAATGATTGGGGTTAAGAGATTGCCCGAAATCCCCAAGTATCGTCTTTTTGCAGTTGAAGAGCTTATTCATTGCAGCATATTGAGCGGGCGTATAGTCCTGCATTTCATCGATAACCAGATGCCGTATTAATTGGTTTGCTTTTAATCCTTCAAATACCGCATGGAAATACATAAACGGATAAACATCCGCCCATTCCAGTGTCTTCTTATTGGGCATTAAGAATTTCTCAGGAATTTCCATTGCCCGGTAAAAGTCTTTATAAAGCGCTAGCGTGTTTTTCATTTTGAACATATCGACCAATTTTTGATAAATCGCTTTTTGCTTTGGTAATTCATCACCCCGCAGGTTTTCTGTATGAAACCGGTCTTGTATATCTACTGATACTTCGTGCAGCCGCCTCTTAACCGGATAGTTCCGATATGAATTGTAGCGCGTCAGAATCCATTCCTTGGTGGCTTTAAATCGGCCAAATTCAAAATCAATAGGTTCAAAATATGCAAGCACAGCATGTTCCAGATATTGATCCATCATATTGACAAAATCAATTCCAGATTTAAATCTCACTCTTTCAGCCCAAGCGGGATCGTCTGTTTCAAGCGGATCCTTGTCAGGTTCAAATTGAATGATTCCATCCAATTGAATCTCGGCAATATCGGCAAAGTTCATTTCGTGGATTGGTTCTTCTCCCAATTCGGGTAGAACATTGGAAATATAGTCCGCAAATACTTTATTGGGGGAGAGGATGACCACATTGTGTGCAGATAAGGTTTCCTTGTATCGATATAGCAAATAGGCGATGCGATGTAAGGCAATGGAAGTTTTACCGGAACCCGCAACTCCTTGAATAATAAGAGTGTCAGCTCGCTCATTTCGGATAATCTGGTTTTGCTCCCTTTGGATGGTAGCGATAATCGTCTTCATCTTTTCTTCCGATGTATGGCTCAGTTCCCTTTGAAGTACATCATCTTGGATGTTGATGGCGCTTTCCAAAACATATTCCATTTGTCCCTTTGAGATTTTGAATTGCCTCTTGCGGATCAGCTCTCCTTCAACTTTTCCCAGCGGTGCATCATATCCGGCTCGACCCAGCTCGCAATCATAAAACATGCTGGAGATAGGAGTTCGCCAGTCGAAAATCAGAATCTTAGATTGAACGGTATCGGAAAAGGAGAATCTACCAATGTAAAAAATAGAGGCATCTTGGTCTCCTTCTTTACGAAAGTCAATTCGTGCAAAATGTGGAGAGTCTACCAACTTGGCGATTCGGTCTCGCATTTTCACCGTATGAATCCCCACGCTTTCAATTGGCTTCAAGGCCATCTCGTTTTGGAAAATTTCTTTGGGATCGATTTCATGGCGATAATTTACCAAATAGCGTTTTGAATCCATGTATTCCTTATCATATCGCTTGACCGATTTATCATAACTCTTTAAAGCGTCATTCAGTTTCATCTTAATTTCCTCAAGATGCGCGATTTCCTCGGGAAAATTCAAATGCGTACTTGTATCCTTCGTCTCT
The DNA here is from genome assembly GCA_023415835.1 of Bacillota bacterium. GTDB lineage: Bacteria > Bacillota > UBA4882 > UBA8346 > UBA8346 > JAAYHS01. The sequence goes on along the minus strand of JAEZJK010000083.1, from coordinate 1,522 downwards.
CTTTCAATACAGGCAAGGGTTTTTTCTTGTATTTGTTTGTCATTCAAAAGCGGCCTGTCCATATTCACTCTTTTCTCTCTTTCTCTTGGTTTCAACTTATTTAGGCATGATCATTTTCTGCGTCGGGTAGCCAAATTCAGTCAGCAGTTCTGCCTCAGCAAAGCCGAGCTCTTTCAGAACCTTTCGATAGCCGGTATCTGCTTTGTCTCCTTCGCGAAAAGTGGTTATAGTGATATTCTTATGTTCCAGTAGTTCTGAGATAGCCTTATCTAAAATAGCTCTTACAATTCCATGTTTTCGATAAAGCGGATGAACTCCCAGAAAATCGATGCTCCCTGTAGCATAGGAAATCATCATTATGCCAATCGCCAAGTCGCCTTCGGTCATGATTAGGGCGCTGCGCTCCGCAATGCTCTGTCTGAGCACCTTGATGTGTGACTCCTCTAAGAGATTGGGAAATCCGTCAATCACCAGTCGCACCAGGTCCATCCAGAGAGAAATATCCGCCTCGGCCATAAATCGTAATTCTCTTCTGACATCCTGCCTTTTCAGGTTTAGAATAGGATGATTGCTGAATTTGTATTCCAACTGCAATGGATAAAACACCTCATTCCTTCTGAATTGTAGGGGAGCTTGCTTGTACATTGCCTTAAAGATGCTGGTAAATGCCTGTTGGCTGGCATACCCTGCCAGAAATGCAATCTCCATAATGGTTTTTTCGGAAAAAACCAGCAGCTTTGCAGCTTCAGTAAGTTTACGGCGCTGAATATAGTCGTGAATGGTCAGTCCGACCATATCCGTGAACATACGGTGTAGATGGTATTTTGAATAATGTACTGCATCTGCGACTATATCTAAATCAATTTTCTCCATAAGGTGGTTCTCAATGTAGTCAATGGCCGCGATAACATTTTTAAGGCTGTTCATAGTGAACCTCTTTTCGACAAATATTATAGCAGGCTTAAGAAAAATTGTTTTAATAATTCTTGCGGTTTTTTGCGATCAATGTTTATCTCTGTTTATTATACCGGATCAAAGCGCATGCCTTGTTGTATTGGTTGGCGATGTTACTGATTCGGGTCATGGAAATTGTGATATGGTTGATTTGCCTGTAAATAGGAAGTCAATGAATAATTCTGTTTAACTAATAGAAAAGCCTTTACTGGTACAAGTTCGCGTGTAGGTTGCCGTAAAAAATTTGGCGGATAGAGGGCTGGAAAATTTCATAACACCATGTACTCAAAAACAGGATTCTCCATTTCTTGATAGAATTCCTCACTTAATTCAGTTATTATCAAGACAAAACTTGAGATATGGGGGAATATTATTGTCCATTGGAACGCTTTTAATAACACTTTTCCCGATTGTGGTAATCCTTTGCCTGTTGATTGTATTTAAATAAATATCCCCCGGCACAGCCGGGGGTTTTTCATTAACGGGCATAGCCCTTTATTACTAGCCACGCCTAAACGGCGTTGGTACGATCTGCCACACGCGATAAGCTTGTTACTTGCTACCCGTA
>JAEZJK010000075.1 GCA_023415835.1 Bacillota bacterium | reverse complement strand
CGCCGCCAGCGTTCGTCCTGAGCCAGGATCAAACTCTCCGTGAAAATCTTTATCTTGTTGGAACACACCAAGGTGCGTTCTCACAATAAACGATTTTGGCGAGCTTGAACAATAGCTCTAGTTTTTTCTGGCCATGTTTTTAGTGCATTGCTGCACTTACCTCATGACAGGTTTTTCTTAATTCAAAAGACCTACCAGTCTTTCGCTTTACTGCTGTTCAGTTTTCAAGGTTCAAGTCCGTCACGTTCAGTGTCGCGACGCATTTCTAAATATATCACATATCATGTTGTTTTGTCAATCACATTTTTTAAACCTTTTTTTGTAAAAACCGCTGCTATGTGATTGATTTGTCGCTTCGAATTGCGACAACTTTAATAGATTACCACATCCCATTTTAACTGTCAAGCATATTTTTTTAATTTTTTTAGAACCCGAAAAAACCCTACCAAAACTAGCTTTATTTGCTCTGTTGATTTAGCGGTTAAATTAAATATCGGATGTTCCCGCTAATTTTTGAGCTATCTTTACGGCCTTATGGGCATCCTCTGCATAGCCATCAGCCTCAATTTCTTTGGCATACTGATCGGTCACTACGGCGCCACCGATTATAAATTTCGCTTTTAACCCTTCTTTTCTGGCTAAACTGATCACATTTTTCATTTCAACCATTGTTGTAGTCATTAAAGCCGATAACCCGACTATCTGAGCTCCAAACATTTTCGCTTTCTCAATAATTTCACCGGCAGCTACATCTTTACCTAAATCATAAACCTCAAAACCATAATTCCGCAACATTAAGGCGACAATGTTCTTCCCAATATCATGAATGTCTCCCTTAACCGTCGCTAATACTACTTTGGTTTTTTGTCGCTGTTCCTTACTATCGTGTCGCTGCAGCAATGGTTCTAAGTATCCAAAAGCTTTTTTCATAACCCCTGCGCTTTGGATAAGTTGAGGCAAGAAATATTGTTTCTTTTCAAATAACTCTCCCACCTCTGTAATTGCGGGAATTAAATACTTATTAACCAATTCGCTTGGTTGATGCCCCTCTTTAATTGCATTCTCCAACAAAGCAATTATCTCTTCCTGATCGCCTTTTAAGACACTTTGATAAACCTTATCTAGTGTTGACAATGAGACTGTTTCACTGGAGGTTATCGGTTTATTAAGATCAGGCTTCTGTGAAAAATAGTTCAAATAATTTCTACTGCCTTCATCAGTTCCGCTTAATACATCGGAGGCCATTTTGATATTCATCAACAATTCACTTGAGGGGTTCGCGATGGCTACCGTCAACCCGCTACCAACAGCCATTCCTAGAAAAGCTGCGTTTACCCAACTCCTTTCAGGCAATCCATAGGAGACATTAGACAACCCAATGTTCGAATTAGCCTTAAAATGATGAGCCGACCAATCGATTAATTTTAAAGTTTCCCTGGCCGCAGCCTGATTTGATGAGACCGTGAGCACCAGCCCGTCGACGATGATGTCCTGTTTTTCAAACCCAAAACTTTTAGCTTCCGCATATACCGCTTCCACAACCCTGATTCGTTCCTCAGCCGTTTCCGGAAGGCCGCCATCACCTAATGGCAAGAGAATAAACATCGCCCCATACTTAGCAGCCACCGGAAGTAGTTTCGCCAGCTTCTCTTTTTCTCCGGAGATCGAATTAATCAATGCCCTTCCGGGATAAATCCTTAATGCCGCCTCCAAGACTTCAGGGTTAGAGGAATCCAGGCACAAGGGCGATTCCATCATCGTACTTAACAAGCCTACTATCTCAACCATCTTCGACTTTTCATCAATTCCCGGCATTCCCACATTCACATCAAGAATAGCTGCGCCTTTTTCGGTTTGTTCCAGTGCAAAACGGCGTACCTCTCCGGTTCTACCTTCCCGCAACTCCTCCTGAAGTTTCTTTTTACCGGTAGGGTTGATTCGTTCCCCGATAATCGCCAATGGTTGATTAAAACCGATAAATACTGATTTCCGAGTTGATGTTACGGCGCTAAAACTGGTTGGATTAATAGCAACCGGCGTTAATCCGTTAATCCGATCCCTTATTTCCTCAATAAACTCCGGTGAGGTGCCGCAACACCCTCCGATTAAATTCACCCCCGCTTCCACTAAGGCCTTGATATAGGTTCCAAATTCTGCAGCCCCCATACTAAATACAGTCCTACCATTAATCAACTTGGGCAATCCAGCATTTGGTTTTGCAATTAACGGCACCCGGGCGTAGGGTTTCATTTTTTGAATGAACTTAACCATGGTTTCCGGGCCGGTTGAGCAGTTACAGCCTACCGCATCAGCGCCTAGGCTTTGAAGGGTTATTAAAGCGGTTACCGGGTCGGTTCCGGTTAATGTCCGGCCGTCCTCATCAAAGGTCATCGTGACACAAATCGGGAGTTCACAGCTTTCTTTTACTGCTATTACCGCCGCCCTTGCCTCCTGTAGGTCAGTCATAGTCTCAATGGCAAATAAGTCTACCCCGCCTTCCAGAAGCCCTTGTACTTGTTCCTTATAAACCTCAACTGCTGTTTCAAAAGGAATTTGCCCGAAGGGATGAACGAACTGCCCGGTAATTGAGAGATCTCCGGCTACCAATCCGGACCGGCCTACCGCTTCCCTGGATAATAACGCTAATTTCCGGTTTATTTCCAAGATCCCGTCGGCCAAGCCGAACTCCTCAAGTTTTACTCTGTTTCCGCTAAAGGTGCAGGTATAAACAACATCCGATCCAGCCGCCACATAACCTTTTTGAATAGCAACAATCGACTCCGGATGCTCTAGCACCCACTGCTCCGGACAGGCCCCAGTCGGCATACCCATCTTCTGAAGTTCAGTTCCGAACGCTCCATCTAGGGTGATAATTTTTTGGTCAACCATTTTTTTAAATGTCGTCCGATTCATCTGCCTCAATCCTTTCAATTCCAGCAATAGCGATCACCGATTTTTCCGGGATCAACATCTGCTTTTCAGTTAGCCCTAATTCTAATTTACCCAAATCAAGCAAGTCGAAGATTGCTTTTTGATACGAAAGATCCAAGTCCCCATAACCAGGGCTATATCGATGTTTAGTTATTTTTTTTCCTTCACGGATTAGTATTTTATTAATAAAATCCATGATCCAATCTAACCCAGCATCTGCCGTTTCAGAAGCCACCGCATCCAAAATAGCGCCGTAAGCAGCGTCACCCTGATCAATCTCAAAAAAAATGCGTTCGACAATCTCTTTTCCAACTGTAGCGGCGAGTAGGAGCATTTCGTCGCAATTGGCCAGAAACCGGGTCAAAGATTTACTTTGAAAAGAAAGCCCGGTTTCGATGATAACCGAGTTTTCCTGGCGGGTCGTAATTAGAAAACGGCCTGCCGCCCCTTTGGAACGGCAGTATAAAATCCCGTCTTTGAACCCTTGATCCATTTTTTTTTGAACATTTGAATCGATTTGGGTAAGGTTTTTTCTGAATCCAAGCCGGGCTAAAACAAAGTTGGGGTTGGGGTTTGCCGGGATACTTTCAAAATTGACGATTTTCGAATATGATTCCATGGTTTCCCTATCGATCCTTCTCCCTAAACTTCATCGTAGGCTATTGGATTACCTTCCGGACAAGCTTCGTGGCACAGCCCGCATCCTTGGCAATCTTCCTTAATCATTAGCCGCCCATTTTCGGTGCAGATTAACCCTTCCGGGCAACTATTGACGCATTTTCCGCATTGGGTACGGCATCTCTTTTTAAATACAAATCCCTTGAATAGATTTTTAATTTTAAACTCGTTTAGATCCGAATCACCCATAAAATCATTTACTGCTTCCGCTAAATCTACTTTTCGCCCTTGGAGCCTGGCCTTGGTCAATTTATGATGGGTGACATACAGAATCAAATCATCCTCAGTATGGGTCGGAAAACAATCAAGGAGGTGTTCCGCCTTGACCTTCTTGAGAGCCGGTTGATATACTCCAACATACCATTTTTGAGCAGCAGTTTTAAGCGTATAACCTAAATTTTGTTTTTGATTTAATTGCCTGGTATACAAACGGAGATATGTTAAAAGGCGGTTATAAGCCCCAAGCTCGGTAAAGTTCAATCTGATACCGGCCTTCCACTCGAATTTAGACTTTTCACGCCATAATAAATGCTCGATCGAATCAGCCGGAGGGATTAATTCATAGACCTCAGCTTCAATATCGATTTGTTTATTCATTTTAGCGGCAACCACCCGATGGTTTCCATCAATAATATAATAGTGGTTCATAATTTTATATACTTGAATTGGAGGAAGGGACAGGCCGCTTTCAATAGCATTTAAAACAGATTGAAGTTTTTTGGGGTCAGCTTTTTGGGAGCGAAAATGTTTGTCAAAATCTTGCCAACGGTTGACACTGCCGATAATTCGGTTCACCTCAATAGTTTGCAAACCTAAATACTTAATTTCGGTCAACCGTTCTTGCTTATAGATTTTATCAAAACGGTTTTCATTTTTACTATTAAACAAGGGAAATTTTGTTGTTTTGAACATAGCTATTCATCACCACTCTATAGCTCAAATATATAATAACCATAAACATTGATAACTGTGGTTGAACCTACTTGAGTAATTCTAGGCGCATTCCGATTATAATCCAAATGGGTATGCCCATGAAGAAAATACTTAGGTTTTATCAGGTCAATTAAACTAGTATAAGCCGCTGTGCCACGATGGGCATAATCCGGTTGGTCATGAATCCCTTTAGGCGGCGCGTGAGTTATCACACAATCGGGGGCGCCAAATACCAAGGATTTTAAGATTGCCATTTTAACCTGAAACCCGATTGAAAACTCAGTGTATTGAACCCCTTTGTGGTTATACACCGGCGAACCTTCAAACCCTAAAAACTTAATCCCCCCATATTTAACAAAACGGTTGTGCAGGTTCTCCCCGAATTGAGAGCCAGGAGTAATAAGGGCATCATGGTTTCCTCTCACAAAAAAGAGGGGAGCTTGGTATACTGTGGTTAAGTATGATAAATAACTTAATTTAAGGTCGCCGCATGATATTACTAAATCAACCTTACCGATCTTAGTTTGTTTGGTTTCTTCATAGAGAATTGCTTCTTCAACGTCGGAAACAGCAAGAACTTTCATGATACCTCTTCAATCTAAGGAGATTAATCCGCTAATTACTTCCCCCTCAACCATGGTCATCACTACGTCCAGGTCAGGAGTTAAGGCTATCAAATCCGCATCTTTTCCCGGATATAGGCTCCCTTTTCGTTTGTTGATCCCAAGGTACCTGGCAGGGTTATAAGTTGCCATTCGTATTGCGTCAGTCACTTCGCAACCGGTAAAATCAATAAAGTTTTTGACGGCCTTTTCCAAAGTTACGGCGCTTCCCGCCAGTTTACCGTCCGGGTTGGTGAGGCTACCCTTATGAAGCGTTAACTCTCCCTCGGAACTATGGTATTTTCCATTAGGCATTCCAGTTGGAGGCATGGCGTCCGATACTAGGATAATCTTCTCCGGGCCTTTAGCTTTTAAAACCAATTCTAAAGCCGCAGGGTGCAGATGGATCCCATCGGCGATTAATTCCACCGTCAGTTCCGGCCGAAGCAGGGCGGCCCCTAACACTCCGGGTTCCCGATGATGGAAGGGGCGCAACTGATTGAAACAATGGGTGATACTGCTGAACCCATTGGTAATTGCCGTGATGGTTGTTTCAAAATCAGCGTCGCTATGCCCGATGGCGCATAAAATTCCTTTGTCGGCGAGTGAAGCCGCCAATTCAAGCGCTCCCGGCAGTTCCGGCGCAAGGGTTACCATTTTGATACCGAAGTCGGACAACCGGTGCAAAGTCAGTACCTCTTCCAAATCCGGTTCCCTTAAAGCACCCCCGGAATGAATCCCGTTATATTTAGGAGATAGAAATGGACCCTCCAAGTGTAATCCAAGGCAACGGGCGCCCTTATACGCCTTTTGACTCATACCGGCATAAGCTTTGGCCACGGCTTCCAGGCGTTCAGGGGTTGAAGAGATGACGCTTGCCAAAAAGGTGGTGGTCCCGTGAGTTACATGAAATCTGGCTACCTCGATCAATTTTGCGGCAGTCCCTTCCATGACAGCGGCTCCACCGCCCCCATGCACATGTTGGTCGATGAACCCGGGGGCAATCATCAATCCATCCAAAGGGACTTCCCGGAAACCTTGGGGAATAGTCACACTTTCCGCCGATCCTGCGGCGAGGATTTTCCCGTCTTTCACTAGTACGGTTGCTTCATCAAACATTACAAACGGAGTCAATAACGCCGCTTTGGTTAATGCAAGTTGCCCGGCCACAAGACCAACTCCTTATCCTCTAATCAGAGGATTTAAAAAATCAATCCGAAATCCAGGAGCCTGAATGGTTAGTTTTAAATTGGTACTAGCTCCTGATTAAAAATATCAGTGTTTAATATAAGTAATTATTATCCCATATAAAAGGATATTTCCTTGGGAATAGGCGCCGAACCGTGGTTAGGCTCCGGGTATGGAGCGGACTTAAATCAATGGAATCATAGAAGCCGAAAACTAATTTGGTTAATAATCTTTCTTGCTCTGGGTTTAAAGCGGCTTCCGAAGGAAATTTTATTTCCCAACCCTTGGAAACATGCCAGATCCAACCCAGTCGTTCCGATAAAAAATCTAGCTCCAAATCTCCCCCATCTTTCAAAACTGCTAGGGAGCGGATCCTCTCATTAAGGATCGGGAGTAAAAAACCGATAAATCCCGGCCAGTCAATGATCTTTACCATCCCAGCTAGCGGCGCGGGATTGATATGGGTGCCGCCCAATCGATAAGCAGCGACATTAAGGCTATGATCTGGCGTCCCTCTAATATAGAGGGTTTTTTCAGGAGGAAGTTCCGTTGCAAATGATACAACCATCTCGGTTGCAGCATCTGTTTCCACCGCAGCGGACTCGTTAATTACTGTTTTTTGGCCCGGTTCTTCTAAATAATTCAAATAACCTTTTACTTCACCTCTATTATTCTCCCAAACCAGAAAGTTTTCCTTTTTCGGGAACGGAACCTCTTTCAAAATAGCGCTTTTAATTTCAATTTCTTGATACCGCTTTTGCCACCATTCCAGGTTCCGTTTCGGTTGGAGCCAATAGCTCTCATTACCGGAATTATAAATCAAAGCAAGCTGAGGTAAATCTTCGGGCTCAACCTCCCTAAAACGGCCTTTAGCCTCAACTTTCCCCGTCATCTTTCCGGGGGACAATTTTGTTTTGTACCTGGGTAAAATAGGTACAAACCCGAACCGCGGATAATATTTTGGCAGCCCCCAAAGGAAAACCGCCGGTATGCCCTGCCCTTTTAAGTCTTCTAACGCTTGGGTCAAACATGTGCCGGCATAACCTTGGCCTCGAAAATCCGGATTCGCCACTACCGGTGAGATCGCCCACACCGGTATTTCGACCCCGCCAAAAAACAAACGTTGCGGGAAAAAGCCCACCGCCGCCAACAAACGCCCCGATTCCTCAGCAAGGTAAACCCAATCTGGGTTCCAATCTTTCTTTGCATATAGATATGAAAATAAGACCCGGTGTTCTTTACCTTTTTTCCGGTCAGCCACCGAGTCGGAATGCACTGAAAACCCTTTTTCAATCAAATCCAGTAACTGCTCAACGTCATTCCAGGTTGCGTGACGATAACAAACCAATAGCGTCTCCTACCATATCGTTTAAAATGCCTGTTTTCTGTTTTCTTTCTTCTGTCTTCTGTCTTCTGTCTTCTGTCTTCTGTCTTCATTATAGCCCATAACCGATAATTGTCAATTATTCATGTTTTCTTAGCCTTCCAGTACCATTATACCAATATTCTTGTAGCCAAACAGCCCCAAAAAAAAAGAGGTAAAACAAAAACGCCCGGAAAGAGTTCCATTGAATATATCCAACCAATCCGGCCCATACAAAAATGCGCTCGGCAATAGTGTTTAGCAGCGCCCAGCCAACCCAGTAAGCTATTTTGATTTGGTAATTTTTAGCCTCCGGAAACAACCTGATAAATAACCCGCCTTCTGCCGATGCAATTCCTAATACGGACCACAGGCTGAGTCCACCGACAGTTGGGCCGTTGTACGTCCATTGGCGAGAAGCCACCCCATAGAGGTCACAAACAATTCCTACCAAACCTGTAAAAATCATTGACGGGTAAAATTTCCGAAAATCTCGATAAGGAACTATCAAAACTAAAATACACCATAAAAATAAAAAGCAAATTATATAAGCCATAATTGTAGTATCCCCTTAACACGTCTGATTATTTGAGTGATTGCTATTTAAAAGTAATATTGCCAATATTTATAATTTGGGATATAATTATAGTAAATTTGAGTAAAATAATAGCAGTTCCCGTGAGGTTTAAATTATGTTTAATCACAAATCCGAGTTCGGGGTCACCATCATTGAAGCATTAATTGCTTTATTAATATTAGGAATGGTTGTAAGTTCAGTAGCGCTTGTCCATCAACAGTCTTTTAAAACAATTAGTGAATCTAAAATTCGCACTGCTGCCGTTAACCTTGCCCGAGAAAGGCTTGAATCACTGAAACACCTTGATAATTGCGGAGAAAACCGTTACTCGGATATATGGCAATCTATCAAAAGTAAATATGATAAAGAAGTTAATGGTATCAAATATAAAGTTACTACCACAATACCCGACACTACAAACACACCCGATTTTCATGATTTGAGTGTAATTCCAGTAAGAGTAATCGTTGAATGGGATTACAATGGGAAAGAACCATCAATCAGTATGGAAACTTGCTATATGCAATATTTGACGGAGTGAAAAAATGAAAAAACTTGGTTTCGAAAGTGGCTTTACCTTGATAGAGATTATGCTAGGGTTAGTAATCACCGTATTGATAGGTACAGCCATTGCTATTTTTACTAAAGTTTCTTTTGAATCACATATAACTGCTAAAGACTCAATGGAGGAAATATGGGAATCAAGACATGCAATGAATCAAATAAGTGAAGACGTTAAATATGCTATTACCGCAACTCCTGCTGACGACAAGAAAAGCCTCACCTATCAATATCTTGATCCTAATGACTCGTCCACTATTATCGAACATCAATTATTTATAGGTGAAGATAATTTGCTATATATTAACGATGGCACCATCACCAAACCGATTACGAAAAAAACTGTTACCAATTTGATTTGCCAATTTAATGTAGCCGACCCAGACAAAAAAACAATTGACATAACAGTTACTTTTTCTGATAAGACAATTTTATCAACTACCGTAAAAGCACTTAATCGAAAAGAAAGTAACTAGTATTAAAGTTTTAAATAAGGAGGTAATTCTTTATGATGGAAAATCAAAGGGGATTCGCACTCCCAATGGTACTGATTATAATGGTTCTATTCTTTGTAATGACGGCCGGGATAGTCACAATGGTCACAAATGAGCCCCGATTTGCCGCACAGGATGAAAACCGGATTACCGCTCGATATGCAGCTGAAGCCGCAGCTAAGATGGCAATTAATGAGATCCAAGATAGTCTCAATGATGGTATTATTCCAATTAATAAAGTCAAATTATTTGATCAAGATTTAATTTGTAATGATTCTCCGACAGTTGTTAGTTGTACTTACCAACCCAACGACACTAATAATCCTACCATAATCCAAATTCGCGCAATCGGAACTTACCGTAATGTAAGCACAAATGCGAATGTAAACTTTTACTTGAAAAATAGCCCAATTAAAAGTACGCCCACGGGTGTAGTAGATTATATCAATACCGGTTCTTTTGCACATACCAATAACAATCCGAATTCTCCATCAACGATGGAGGAACGATGGAAAATCGATACTGATGAAAATGGTAACAAAATCGCATACACCAATACTAGCGGCCCTTCTCAAGTAATGTTTTCTGATAAAAATACTAAAGACACTCTAAATATTTCTTATATAGCATCCGCCGATCCAGTTGATCCAAATAAAAGTGGCGGATATGGAATATTTTATGGTATGATCGGTAACGCCGACGAGATGAATGCTTATGTTGTACAATATGACCCCGGCGCTAAAAAAGACTATTCCGACGATAACAATAGATATGATACTACTAGTAGTGGTAGTGGTTCTCTTTTAGTAAAAAAAATAATCTTCAGCCCCGGAAGTACACCCGATAATCCTACAGGGTTTTATGATACAAGTAAAATTACAGATTCTCCAGGTTATTTGGAAAAAAATGCATTAGGGCTAAGTAGTGGTGGCAACGAAAAATATTACGCCCTCCCTTTTCAAAGTGTAAATACAGGAGAAACTATTCGAATTCCACTTAAAGGAGGACAAATATTAGATAAATTCGGTAATGTTAAAAATACTGTTACCGGTCTTGAAACACTTATGAATAATTATTATAAATCAATTAAAAGCAATAAAACATTTAACGTTGATGATCCTCACACTATAAACATAGTTGTTGAGAAAGATGCAGACGGTAACCTTTTACATAAGATATTAATAGATGGTAATCCCGAACCAATTCTTAAATTTAACGATCATTCTACGGGACAAGCAAGTAAATATAAACTAACTAGTTTTAAAAATACATATACCGGTCTTCGCGTGTGGGATGATAACGTTAAAGTTGTTTTTCGTAATGGAACAGCATCTGATGACGGCCGAGAGGTAGATAAGCCGGTTGTCTGGATTAAATAATATATCTATTATTTTGTAATAATAATATAATTCCATAGTAAAAAAGAGAGCTTGGTTCAACCAAGCTCTCTTTTTTACTATGATTCTCACACAATCCCCTGCGCCAACATTGAGTCAGCCACTTTCTTGAACCCGGCGATATTAGCGCCAACCACCAAATTATCCTCATGCCCGTATTCTTTCGCTGCCTTGCTGGCATTCTTATAAATATTGACCATAATATCTTTTAATTTAGCGTCGACTTCCTCAAAGGTCCAGGAAAGCCTCATGCTATTTTGGCTCATTTCCAAGGCCGAGGTAGCTACCCCGCCGGCATTGGCGGCTTTGGCCGGTGCAAAAAGCACTTTATTTTTATGGAAGACTTCGACCGCTTCCGGAGTGGAAGGCATGTTCGCGCCTTCGCCAACCGCCCAGCAACCATTCTTCACCAAAGTCTCCGCAGCTGTCTTGTCAATCTCGTTCTGGGTTGCATTCGGGAGGGCGATATCGCATTTTACCGTCCAGATACCGCTACAGCCTTCGGTATATTTGGCGTTCGGATGATACTTAACATATTCGCTGATTCGTTTCCGTTCAACCTCTTTAATCTTTTTAACGGTATCAAGTTTAATCCCGTCCGGATCGTAAATGTATCCGTTCGAGTCGCTCACTGCTACCACTTTGCCGCCTAATTGGTACACTTTCTCGGTGGCGTAAATCGAAACATTACCCGAACCGGAACTGACAACGGTCGCGCCATTAAAAGACTTGCCTTTGGCTTTGATCATCTCGTCAACCAAATAACAGAGGCCGTAGCCGGTGGCTTGGGTCCGTCCCAAGCTTCCACCCCAATTTAAGCCTTTCCCGGTCAGGACGCCTTCATAAAGTCCGGTAATTCTCTTATATTGGCCGTACATAAAGCCAATTTCACGGCCGCCAACCCCAATATCTCCCGCCGGCACATCAATATCAGCGCCGATATGGCGGTACAATTCGGTAATGAAACTTTGGCAAAAACGCATTACTTCGCCATCGGATTTGCCTTTAGGGTCAAAATCGCTTCCGCCTTTACCGCCGCCAATTGGAAGGCCGGTTAGCGAGTTTTTAAAAATTTGTTCAAAACCTAAAAACTTGATGATTCCGAGATAAACCGAAGGATGAAGCCGAAGGCCGCCTTTATATGGCCCGATCGCGCTGTTAAATTGGACCCTAAAACCCCGATTGACTTGGACTTTCCCTTGATCGTCCACCCAGGGGACACGAAAGATAATTTGCCTTTCCGGCTCAACGATCCGTTCCAGGATACCGGCTTTGACATACTCGGGATGACGTTCCATTACCGGTTCCAATGATTCCAGAACTTCTTTTACCGCTTGGTGAAACTCGGGTTCATTGGGATTGCGTTTAATTACTTGCTCCATCAATTGATTGGTCAATGTCATTAAATCTCTACCGCCCTTCGTAATATTTAATCCGGTAGCTTACGCTATCAAGGATTTTAAAAAATTCAATTTTTTGTAATCGTAAAATAAATTTTTGCATTTCGATTTTATGCGTTTAACCATTAAATGTCAAGTGAAATAAAAGATGTATTATGAATACATTATAATTATCTTTAGCGTCGCTATAAAAAAGAAGCTGAACGATAGCTCCTTTTTAGTCATTTATATCAATTTATTATTTACCAACAGGCGACCAAACCGGATCGTAATCGTTAGCTTCGGATAATACGGTTACCTTTCCATCCAGCGTTACAAGATAAAGGGCTGATTTTTGAAATGAACTACTCTTACCCGCAAAGATTAGTTTAGTTCCACCCGGCGACCATCTTACGTGACTGAGCGGAATTGCAACATCCACTTTGATCGCGTCTTCGACTTTATTTTTCATATTTAAGAATGTCAGCTTTGAGTTATAAAGAAATGCTAACTTGGAAGAATCAGGGGCCCATCCGGGAAGGACCCTTTCCGCGCCTGTTTTTCCCAACAGTTGTTCACGGCTGTCACCATTCGAACCTACGATATAAGTTCCGTAAATATATGTGAATGACATCGATCCATTTTCACTCATGTGGACTTCGGCCTCGGCCACTTTATTAAAGGCTAGCGTGGTTCCGTCGGGTGACCAGTTTAATTCATCATAATAATTGATATCTTCCGATTTTTTACTGCAATTAATGATTTCCAGATTATTACCGCCGTCGGCATCTATAGTATAAATCTTATTATAATTACCCCAAAGTTTGCTGTTAAACGAAATATAAGCAATCTTACGGCCGTCCGGCGACCAGGTGAATGTCAAATAGTCCCCTTTCTCCCTAGTGAGTTTCAAACGTCCCGTTCCATCCGGATTGATCGTATAGATATATGTATCACTGCGGTATCTTTGCCGGAAAAGAACTTTGGAACCGTCGGGAGACCATAACGGATAAGCGCCGTCTGTATCAATCTCAGTTAAACGGATCAGATTGCCGCCATCCGCGTCAATAGTAAAAATCGCATTTTTTGACTTTGCTTTGGCCACGAAAAGAATTTTAGCGCCATCCGGTGACCATGAAGGCGGGTAATCGATGACGCAATCATTGGCTAGCTTGGCCTGACCGCTGCCGTCACTATTCATTACCCGGAGTGCGTATTTGCCGCCATTTTTAGAAAGGTAAAGAATCTTGGTACCATCAGGTGACCATTGCGGTTTTAAGTCGTCATCCTTACTATTGGTAAGCCTTTTTAAATCTGTCCCGTCCTCGTTAATGGTATAAACTTCAAAATTACTGTCCCTTTTTGAAACGAAAGCAATTTTGGGGACGTTTCTTATTACTACATTATTTTCTTGAGCGTTAGTATCAGCCATTATCACCGGAACTAAAGCGAACAGTAATAGTGACAATAAAAAAAATGAAAACTTTACTTTCATCATTACTAACCTCCCGTTACTAAATCCGCTTCGATTTATGTTTTAATACTTTTTTTAAAGGTCATAGATTCACTTGGATTAGCTGATGCAGCCCTGCAATCTAAAAAGAGCCGTCTCTTGCGAGACAGCTCTTGGGGTAACATTAGGTAAACAATCTTACCACAAACTGGCGTATGCACTGAGATATACAAAGTCGTTATTGTCGGCTTCGCCTTCGGTGCCCATACCAATTCTGGTTTCAAAGATACCAAACTTATAACCTACAAACAAATCGGTAAAATTATCTTCATCATCGGCTTCTTTGTCGGCTTCCATCGCCCTGTAACCGAAAGTGACTTTTTCAATACCGGTGTAGCGAATCTGGTAACCCATGCCACCATTGGTTTCGTATTTGTATTGATTATCCGCAATAATGGTTACATCAAACCCTAAATCCTCAAAGAATACGGCTGCTTGGATAATGTCGCCATCATCGTTAGCTTCGCTATCCTCTGCAACGTAGTCGAGCTTGATGGTTCCAAAGCCAAGTTTGAATGATCCGCCAACATTAATTTCAGATGTATTACCATCATCCTTAGTGCCAACATGAACATCGCCGCCGTCAAAGTTGAAGGTGGCAGCTGCAATCATCATGTTACTATCGTATTCATTATCATTAGGATTATAACCGATATTAACTTTTACACTGTCGGTAACATAATCGAAACCTAAACCATAAGTAAGCGTTTGATTGAACATGGGATCATCATGATATTGGTTAGGAAGAATGTTATAAACTTGCGGTTGACCACGTTTCATGTTTTCATTTTCCCAGTTGGTAAACCAGATACTGAGATTGGAACCGCCAATATTTTTAATACCAAAATCATAGTGCGGACCGGACACTGCAGTTTGCAAGGTGATTAATTCAGGCTCGTCATCTCCATCAGTATCGGGACCGAGCACAACTGTTGCATTATCGGGCCAACCGGAAGCCACAACTCCGATGGTTCCCCAAGTACCGGTCTCTTCATCCTTAAGCGTCCCTTGAATCTTCAACTTCAAACCGGATCTCTCATAATTCATCAAATCATTGTTGTCATTGTCGTCACTGATAAAATTCAACTGTACCCGGCCGCCTACATACGGATCAAAGGTAGCGGCAGAGGCTACGACGGTTAACGATAAGGTTAACATAACTGTTAATGCAAGTACTAGTAACTTTTTCATTAAATAAGCTTCCTCCTCTTATTTTAAAAATGGCCTTTCCCGGATCAAGCACTACCTTCCGCCAATCCTTAAATTATGGAGCTGGTTCTTTTCAGGTTTCGAAACAGGTACATCTGCCGGATTGACGGGCTCGATCCCAATCAAATCTGGTAAGCTTTACCCCCTTTCTCTCCCAAAACTACTTTAGCCTATTGTAATTTGAGGCTAAAACTGAAATGTTTGATTGCGTTACAAATTTATTATCATATTGTAAATGGAAAAAGCCTAGTCTGATATTTTCTAGACATTATTTTTACAAACTGTAAATAGATGTAAATTTGGATGGCTTTTCCTAGACTTCCCCGTTAACTGGCTATCGATTGTGACAAAAACCTACGATTTAAAAACAAAAAAAGGACTCCCTTACGGGAGCCGAAAAAATAAGGAAGAAAGTCGATTTACCAATTGAAATGTGGAAACCGACGGGAAACGCTGTGCCTTTGCCGATATAGGACTATAAATAATTTGTTCTAATACTTCTGTTTTAACAATTTTATTATCATATTGTTTAGGAAAAAAGCCTAGATTGATATTTCCTAGGCGCATATTATTCCGGTTGTGGAAAATTACCAAAAAGGGAGGACTTTTCATAGACATATTGCTATAGCTTCAACAGCCTAACCCCGCTTTAGTTTTTACTTAGGCCCCAACGTTCTCTTATAGCCGCTTCCGCATTGGCAAAGATCAACCGGTCAAATGTTACTCCGATAAAAATTAAAACCAACATTACCGCAATTACCCGGTTCATATCATTTAATTCCCGGCCCATCATCAATAATTGGCCAAGTCCGAGGCTAACATAGAGTAATTCTCCGGCCATTAACGACCGCCAGGCGAAAGACCAGCCCTGCTTCAACCCTGCGATAATCGATGGTAAGGCAGCCGGAAACAGTACCGTGCTTAAAAGGGTAATTCCGCTGGCTCCCATATTTTTTCCGGCCCGGATGTAAATCGGCGGGATATTTTTAACGCCGCTATCGGTAGATATAGTAATGGACAACAAAGCTCCCATTATGACAACGAAAATAATCGCCTTTTCATTTAAACCGAACCATAGGATTGATAATGGCAGCCAACATACACTAGGCAGGGTTTGCAAACCGACAATCAATGAACCTACTGTCTCATCAAGCATTTTGAACCGTCCAATCGCGAATCCCAACAGCATCCCGAAAAAGACCGAAATACCGTAACCGATTAGTATCCTTTTTAAGCTCACCAATGTGCCTATTATGAAAGTATAATCTTTAATCCCCGCCGCAAAACTTTTCAATACCCCCCATGGCGATGGCAACATGTATTCAGGCCAAATTTTAAGGTCGGCCACAAACGACCATATACAGGCCATTCCTACATAAAATAACAACTTCCTAATAAACTTGTTCATGGAGAGGCCCTCCCTGGATATCCCCTACTTCGCCAGACTCCATGAATTCCTTGACAATCTCTAGGCGAAGCTGCTTTAGTACAATCTGTTCCATAGCACGGGGGTAACCAACGTTTACTGGGAACTCCCTTTTTATCTGGCCTGGCCGAGATCGCATCACTAAAACCCGATTACTTAGTAATAAAGCCTCTTCTACATTATGAGTTATAAATAAAATAGTAATCCCGATTTCCTCACGGATTTTTAACAGAAGTCTGTACATATCCTGCCGAGTTTGAACGTCTAACGCAGTAAAAGGCTCATCCATCAATAACAATTCCGGTTCGAGCACTAATGCCCGGGCCAAGGCAACCCGTTGTTTCATCCCTCCCGATAACTGATGAATACATGCCTCCTTAAACTGGCTTAGTTGAACTAAAGCTAAATATTGGCCGACCATTTCTTGGCATTTTTCTTTGCTAAAATTACGAATCTTCAATCCGTATGCCACATTATCATATACCGTTAACCAAGGAAAGAGCGATGCTTCCTGGAAGATCAGCAATCGTTCCGGTAAATTGGGAGACTTATTTTTACCTTTATAACTACCTTCAACCTCACCATAATCCGGCTTTTCCAAATCAGCGATTATATTCAACAAAGTGCTCTTACCGCAGCCGGATGGACCAACCAAGGAAACCAACTCACCTGGGTTTATATATAGATCGATATCTTTAATGGCTTGAACTTTTCCTCCGGCTACCGAAAAAGACTTTGAGACCTTTTTTACGGATAGCACTGGACGAAACCTGTTTGCCCTAGTTGGTATATTTATTAAAGCCTCTTCATGGCCAATAACTTTCGAAGGTAAATTGCCGATCGTCAATTCGAATTCGCTGCTACCAGTGGTCATAATTTACACCTCTCTTTTATTATCCAAAGTATGAAGAGTGAAATAGAAAATTATCCAATTTTCAAACTCCAAACTTTCATTCCCCGTATACAGTATAATAAAACCTAAGCTATATGGAATCATGTCCTAAACTTACATTTTTCCTGGTAAAGTTTATATCCTTTCCATCTTTACCAAAAGATTTTACCACCTATTAATGTTTAAAAAACTTGCCTCCATCCAACCCTAAAGTAACGAGGAGGTATAATAATGAACTTTAAAAAAATGCTCTTAGGAGTCTGGTTGTTAGTTTTAATCGTCGCCATTACCGGTTGTAACTGGTTTACCGGTAATCAGACCCGTCCTGCCCCGGTCCGGCCCCGGGTAACCAGTCCAACTCCAAAAACTAGCCCGGTACCGACCAAAAACATTCCCGGTACTACCGCCATAACTGAGAAACATCTTTATAATCGTCTCAACCGGATTGAATCAGCAGCCAAAAAGAGGAACTGGCCGATTTGTAACCGAGAGACTAACTTACTCGGGACGGATATGACCCGTTACCGCCCTTCGTCGCACAGAGGCAAATCCTTAAAAAATATTGCCGCCTTCGATGCGACTTATGCCAAACTCCAGGCAAACGTCAAATCTAGAAATCACCCGGCGGTTGTAAGGGACGTTAATAAACTCCGGGACGATTTGAGACGGATCAAAAGTATTCCGAGGAGATAATATGCCTAAAAAGAGGGAGACCTTGAAAAATCAAAGTCTCCCTAAACAATTCAATTGCTTGAATTCATCGGCGTCAATCATATTATTCAAATCATCTGTGGTCTCTGCGGCATCAGCCTAACCTGTATTCATCCGTGGCCGTCAAAACTTATTATTAGCAATCTTATCAATAGCTACGGGTAATATAATAGCCTGCCCCTTTTCAACCTTAGTGTGATCGGTAATATTGTTGATCTCCATTAATAACTCGACTGTAGTGCCATACCGTTTAGCTATCCGCCATAAGGTTTCTTTCGGTTTGAGCTCGTAAAAATGGTTTTTGGGGATTAGCAGGACTAGGTCAGTACCTACAGCTATATTATCCGTACCTGGTTTCAATTTGTTTTCAGTTAAAATACTCTCTTTATCGATCCCATACTTTTTAGCGAGGCTAGTAACTGTCTCACTCGCTTTTGCTTTGATCTTCACCTTAACAGCTTCAACCAGTTTGACCGGAGCCGGGTTTGAAACCGGCGGGGTTGCTTCTTTAATGGTAGAATCTACTGCTTTCGAAAGTTTTGTTAGATCCGGCAGCTCTTTTTCTTCAACCGGTATTTCTGCTTCAACCGCCACAGTCTGAACCGGGACTGTTTTATTGGTTTCAGGTTTTACCTTTTGTGGTTCATCTATCGGAGTTTTTTCGGGGTTACTTTTAATCGTTTCTTTACTTGTTGTCCCTTTTGGAACCGTTTCTCCCTTGACTGTAGGAGTTGTAACGACTGAAACAGGCGGCACCATGTTCGTTGTCTTTGGAGCCGGAGTTTCCTGTTCCGGTTGCTGCTGTTTACCGATTGTCAGAACATTAGGTTGGGTTTCCTCATTTTTTAAACGGATAATATGCGGTGTTATAAAAATAACCACTTCAGTTTTTTCATTTGGGTCGGTATTTTTAGTTCCAAAAAGCCTTCCTATCAATGGGACTTTTGATAGTCCCGGTATGCCGGAAGTGGTAACGGTACTCACCTCTTTATGTAAACCAGAAAGGGCAAAGGTCTCACCATCACGCAATCTAACCACTGAACTAGCTTCCCTGGTGGTAATCAATGGAATACTATCCCCTTCTCCGGTTGTTCGCCATTCCTTAATTGTACTTACTTCTGCTTTGACCGCTACGGTAACGATATTATCTTCATTTATCCGGGGAGTGACGTATAGCTTGGTGCCGATCTCTAAATAAGTAACGGTATACTCAATTCCTGTCGAAGAACGGTTGGTTGTAATAATCGGAAATTTATCCCCGATTAAAATTCTTCCCTCCTGGCTATCAGTGATTGAAATATTCGGATTAGCTAAAAGACGGGCCTCGTTATTTGTTTCCATAGCGTTGATTGTAGCAAAAGTCTCTAATTTAAATTTTTGACTGGACTGAATCTGTCCAAATTCCCAAGACAACCCCAATTTTTTAGTTGCCGAAGTGCTGAACTCTTCCATCCGGGCTTCAATGTTCAACTGAGGCATCTCCCGATCAAGCCGTGCAACAATCTCCGCAATATTTTGATGCTCCAAAATACTGGCTTTGATCGTAAGTTGATTGGTCCGGGAATCGATCCCGATTTTATCTTCGGCAATGATTATTTTTAAGGCGTTTTTAACTTGTTCGGGCGCGGCATAATTCAGATGATAGATTTTTGTCTCTCTACTCTCAAAGTTACTGAACGTTTTTTCATTTCCAATGATAACCGTCCTGGTCTGGTTAATCCAGCGAAAAGAGTAGCCATACGTCTGGGACAGCAACTCGATCGCTTCCTTAATCATCAGCCCATGCTTGAGTTTGATCGATACATCTCCCTTAACTTGTGGATCCATTAAAATATTAATCCCGCCGAGTTCCGCCAGGGAACGGAAGACGTCCCGGATATCGGCGTCAAATACTTCAAAGTTTGAAATGATCTCCGTCTTAACTTCTTCAGCCTGGGCGGGATAGGAAATAAAAAGCGAAAGTATACTCAATATTAAAACCAATTTGATAGGTATTAGTTTTTTTATTGTTCCCATTATTTGTCCCTCTCTTTCTTGTCCAGTTTTAAACGGCCTTTCGGGGAGAGTAAAACTACCTCGCTACTGTTAATCTCCGTCACCCGATATTCCGTCCCAGGCAAGATTTCCCCCAATTTCAACAAGTATGATTTATTTTGATGTCTGACGATAACTACCTGAGCGCTGGCTGTGCCCACTATCCCTTTTAAGATCGGTTTTTCCGGGTTTTCTTCTTTTACATTGGAAATCCCTTGGCTAGGTTTGACCAACGCCGGCTCATTCCAGACCGGTTTGTTTGATAAATTTACATCATTATCTTTGTTTCTCCGGGATGCTATTACCGATGGCGGGGGTAAAAAAACGTCCCGCTTCGAAACCGGCTCCGTATTAAGCTTCAAATTCTGCGTTTCCGGTTGATCCCAAATATTATTAGTATTTGTCAAAGGTTTAACGGTTGTCGCCGGAGGCGTTGGGGCGAGCGGCGCCAATTTTGGTTGCATAAAGAAACTCCAATATAACGCGCCCGCTAAAACAAGCGCCAGAATTATTAATAAACCTGGCCTGGCAGCGGGTTGTTTTGCTTGGGAATTCCCGTTCATTGATTCACCTTCCCTTGGCCTATGGGAGCAATTAAGTCTAATATCAGTTTGGTATTTAACTGATAAGCTTTGCTACTTTTCGATTCAGGCTCGGAGGAATTAATGTTTAAGGCTGAAACCATCATGAATCGCTTTGACTCAAGGATGGTTTCCAAGAACTTTTTAACACCTTGATAATCCCCATTCAATTCGACTGCCCATTGAAAAACTTGATATGACGGTAGGTTTTTAAAATTTTTTATTTTATCGTCTAATTTACAGTAGACGATATCAACCTTTGATTGCCGCGCCATCCGTTCCAGTTCCAACACAAAGGCGGCCTGTTCTTCCCGGCTGGGGGCGAACTGATACAGCCGGCTTATCTCCGCGGCTCCGGATTTGCTTTGTTCCCTCAGCAACGGCAACATCGCCACTTTCTGTTTCATCTGCATAAATTCGGATTGGCGTTGATTTATTTTATTATTCAGCTCATTGTTTTTCGTCAAATACTGAATCCCGCCGGCAATAGCCCCGCCGGAACAGAGTACGGTTAATATTATGAAAATTGTCGTTGAGAGATTATTTTTTTTCGTCATACTCAAGGGAACCCCTCCCGGTTACCATCTCCAGGTTAAACTGATAACTAATTAAATCGTCATTATCTTCCAATTTAATCTCTTTCAGGGATGTACTTTGATAAAATTCCCCGCTGTTGATTTTGTTTAGAAAATTACCGATCAACGGAATTTCTAAAGACTGTCCGGAGACAGTCACCTTTCCCTTATGATCAACTATTAACTCCTCCAGCCAGATGTCCCCGGGCATAACTGTAGCCAAGCTGTTGAATATTTCAAGTTGCGGTTGGTAAAAACCCCTAATCTTTTCAAACTCCCCCCGCAATTTGAATAGTTCCGTTTGGGTCTGTTCTAATTTGTGTACCTCTTCCATTTGCGGTTGGAGAAAGGCGATCTGTTGTTCAATTGAGGCTAAGTTTCGAACTGATTCTTGATAGTTAAAGTATTCATATACTCCAAAACAAACTGAAGCGATGAATAAAGTTACGCCCCCCAGTAAAATTAGTAAATTCAAAAAAGTAACCTGCTGTTTGGGCCGGGATTCGAGAGGTAAGAGATTAATTCTCATTCCGGGATCACCTCCCGCATCGCTAGCCCCATGGCCACACTATAGAGCGGCAATTCCCCTCCCAATTTAGGGTAAAGTTTCTTGGGCACGATTATTCCTGGAGGGATACTACAATCAACCACCGGAAGGCCTAATTCCCGGTTTAAAAAAGTCGCTAAATTCGGTAACAGTGATCCGCCGCCATTAATGACCAGCCGTTGTACATCTTCATTCCTTTCTTGCAAATGAAAGTAATCAAAAGAACGCCGGATCTCCAAAGCCAATTCTTTTAAACCTTCTTGCATGGCGAAGTTGGCCTTGGCCTCAAGAGTATGGGCTTGTCCCGGTTCGTTTTGGCTTAAAGCGTCTATTCTGTTGATTTTTATCTCTTCCGCTTCCTCGGAGGTAATTCCGAGGTTTTGCGCGATTGTTTTCGTAAATCGGTTCCCCGCCAATGGAATTACCCTGGTAAAAAGAGGGATCCCATCTTTGAGGATCATTAAATCGGAAGTTTCAAACCCGATATCCAAAAGGGCTATAGCGCCTTCGGTCTGCGTTGCTTCCAACCCGGCCGCCCGCATTAAGCTGAAGGTCTGAATGTCCACTACTTGAGTCTGGATTCCGATATCCCGTAAGGTCTCGATCTGACTGTATATGATATCATTCCTGGCGCAAACCATGAGGATGTCCATTTCGTTTTGATCTTCATGGCGCCTGATGACTTTAAAATCCAGGGTGACTTCATCCACCGGGAACGGGATATAACGTTCGGCCTCCCAGTGAATGGCGTTGGCTATCTCGCTGTCTTCCATTAACGGCATTTTAATATGCCTGATAATCGCCGCTTGTCCGGCAATGGCAATTACGGCCCGTTTTGAGGCGATCTTAGTGTTGGCAAACAGTTCTTTGATGGCCTTTCCGACCCGTTCCCGTTCTTTGATTTCTCCGGCGTTAATCGCGCCTTCAGGCAACGTCACTTTCCCAAAACGGCTCACCCGGGGCTTCAAGCCCCCTTGCAATTCAACAACCTTGATAGAATTTGCGCCAATATCCAAACCAACTCCGAGTTTTGCCATAAACCCATTGCTCCTCATTCAGGTTTAACCTATATTCACATAATATCTTCGGCAAAAAATCGTTATAAATCAAGAGTTTTTTAATAAAACAGTATACCGTCTATTAGTACAGCTAAAACAGTGATTCCCCTCCCTATGAATTCAGGAAGGGGATGGTTTTAGGCAAAAATTTATCAGAGGCAAAGTCTTCTGTATTATCCTCTTTACATTCCCAATAATCCGAAATAATAAAAAACCGCTTCTTCCCAATAAAGCGCAATTAATGCCCCGACCACCAAAAAAGGGCCGAAAGGAAAAGCCGTTTTTCGATTCAGCTTTTTTAAGATCATCAAGGGAGCCATAATTAATAACCCCAGGAAACTTCCGGCGAACAATACGAACAACGCCTTCTCCCAACCTAAAAAGACCCCGGCCATGGCCAAAAACTTGACGTCTCCCATACCCATCCCTCTGGGATAAAAGAAGGCCACCAAAAACAAAAGCCCCCCGCCGATAACGCCGCCCAAAAGTCCGGCCACGATCTCCCCCTGCCATCCACGAAATAACAGGCCAATCAAAATCATGGGTAAGGTCAATACGTTCGGAATCAGCCGGTGCTCAAGATCGATAAAAGCGATGGTAATTAAGACGTAGGTTAAAACCAAAGCCATAGCTCCGTCGATGCTCAAACCAAACCGTATCCAACAAATTCCCGTTAAAACCGCAGTAATTAACTCCACCAGCGGATAACGCCAACTGATTGGTATTTTGCAATAACGGCACCGCCCCCCTAGCCAGAGGTAACTGAAGACCGGAAAAAGATCCAAAACCCCCAGCCGGTGATTACAGTTAGGACAATGGGAGGGGGGGAGAACGATTGACTCCCCCCTTGGGATACGATAGATAAGGACGTTTAAGAAACTTCCTACTATTAATCCTAAAATTAGTAAAAATAAAATCAACAAGTTAGTCTCCTGAAGGATGTTCACTAGCTGTAACTTTTGCACAAACAACAACACCAGGTTTTTCTTCGTCAAATGAGTATTGAGTTGCAGGTGAACCGACTGTAACGGTAACCATTGGGCAATCCATGTCTCGAGACATAACTGCATCGTAGCCATTGACAGCTGTCCACATATCGCCAACGGAACCTGGATAATCACCATCCTGGATTTTATAAAGCTCTGCAGCCGCTTCCAAAGTCGCACGGTTAGCTTTACAGGTTTTACCCCACGCTGTCTTTTGGGCAGACATTAGATTAGGTATCGCTAATGCGGCAATAACCCCAATGATCAAAACTACGATTAGAATTTCAATCAATGTAAAACCTTTTTCATCCTTATATAATTTTATCATCATTTTCACCTCCTTTCATGATTTTTAATGTTGAAGAGTAGCTCCAGAACTAAGTGAAAACATAGGAATCATTACCGCCGCCACTACTAGGGCGACCACTCCGCCTAAACATAACATGATTGCCGGTTCGATTAATTTGGTCAGCGACTCAATTGCATAACCGGCTTCTTTTTCATAGAAGTCGGCTACCTGTTCAAGCATGGTTGAGAGTTCCCCGGTCTCTTCCCCAACTGCGATCATTTGGGTAACCATCGGCGGGAAGACTTTTCGTTCGACCAATGGTTTAGCCAGCCCTGTACCTTGAGTGATATTTACCCTAGCTTGTCCGATGGCGTCGGCGACCACCGTGTTTCCTACCGCTCGCTCCACCATCTCGAGGCTAAGTGTAATCATCAATCCACTCTCCAACAGAGTAGCCAAGGTCCGGGAAAAACGGGCCGAAGCCAATTTTTGAATCACCGGCCCGATGATTTTCAGATTAAAAAGTAATTCATCGATCTGTCTCCGTCCAGCCGGAGTATCCCAATAAAGCTTGACCCCTAACACCGTTCCTACTAAAGCCGTCAGGATCAGGTACCAATACTTGACGAACATATCGCTAGTCGTCATCAACAGCTTAGTTACAGCTGGCAATTCCATGTTAGAACTGCGGAACATTCCTAAAAAATTGGGTAACACAAAGGTCATCAAACCAAATATAACACCGATCGCCACTATCACGACCATCGCCGGATAGGCCATTGCGCTACTGACCTTCTTTTTAAGCTCGAATTCCCGCTCCAAATGCTCGACCAGCCTGAAAAGTACCGTCTCCAGCTGGCCGCTGGCTTCCCCCGCTTCCACCATATGGATGTAGATAGTTGGGAAGATCTTCGGGTATTTGGCCATCGCCCCGTGCAGGGTCTCGCCGCCCTCCACATTCCGCCGGATCTGATGGATTACCGAGGCAAAATAAGGGTTCTCGGTCTGTTGGGTCATTAAGTTGAGGCAGGACGCCAGGTTGACCCCGGCCCGGATCATCACCCCGAACTGGCGGGTAAAGATTAACAACTCCCGGAGTTGTACTTTTTTTTGAACCAGCTTGGATTGGCGCTCCGTTCCGCCCTTCGCCTCGCCCTTAGGCTGTAACGAGGTGATATAATACCCCTCTTCCCGGAGTTTAAGGGCGGCCTCACGGATACCGGGAGCATCCAGCGAACCTCTCAAAGATTGTCCCCGCTTGTCCCGGACACTATATTCAAAAGAAGGCATCTTCGGTATCTCCTTCATTTTTAAGCAATAAGTATAAAATGTATGCAAAGCTTTACGGTCAAAAGGCAGATCCCTTGCCCTTTAAAAGGGTAACCACCATCCTCCGCGGTCAAATAAAACCTGCAACGTACAGCTAATACCCTTTAAGGGATAGGGTCGCTCTAGACATTCTTTCAAACCCGCAAAAATTTGGAAACATAACTATCAACCACTTCTGTCTCCTGACTACTGACTCCTGCTAAAACGACATCTCTACAAACCGTTTGAACTCTTCCTGGTCGGATGCCCGCATCATCGCTTCTTGTAAGCTGATCAGCCGCCGTTGATAGAGGGCTTTTAATGACGAGTCCAGGGTCTGCATTCCCAGCTTGCCTCCGGTCTGGAGCGCGCTGGCCAGTTGATAAGTCTTGCCTTCGCGGATTAAATTACGCACCGCCCCGTTGGCGATCAAGATTTCCGTGGCCAAAACCCGCCCCGGTTGGTTGAACTTGGGGATTAGTTGTTGGGCGACGATTCCTTGTAATGTCACTGAAAGTTGCATCCGGATCTGTTGTTGCTGGTGGGGCGGGAAAACGTCGATGATCCGATCCACCGTCTGTGTGGTGTCGTTGGTATGTAAGGTGGCAAAGACCAAATGCCCGGTCTCGGCGGCGGTCAGAGCGGTTTGAATGGTCTCCAGGTCCCTCATCTCACCGACGAGGATCACGTCCGGGTCTTCCCGGAGGGCCGCCCGAAGGGCGTTGGCGAAGGAATCGGTATCCGCGCCGACTTCCCGTTGGTTGATGACGCTCTTTTTATGCCGGTGTAAAAATTCAATCGGGTCTTCCAGGGTAATAATATGGCAACTCCGGTTAGTATTGATTAAGTCAATTAACGCGGCTAACGTAGTTGTCTTGCCGCTTCCGGTCGGCCCGGTCATCAGTACCAGCCCGCGCGACTTTTCAGCGAAAGTCTTAACTACTTCCGGGATTCCCAAAGAAGTAAGTTCCGGGATCTCGGTTGGGATCAAGCGCATTACCCCGGAGATAGCGCCGCGTTGCCGGAATAAGTTCACCCGGAACCGGCCTAAACTTTGGATTCCGTATGAGAAGTCAACTTGGCCCGTTTCCTCAAGGAAATTTTGATGAGCCTCATCAAGCATCGGGGCAACCAATTCCCGAATCATACCCTGATTAAGCTCCATTTCTCCGGAGATTGGGACTAATTCGCCATATACCCGCAACATGGGGGGACGCCCGACTGTCAGATGCAAGTCGGAAGCGTTTTGGTTTACTGCGATGGTTAGTAGTTCGTTGATAGCCAAGTAAATTATCCTCCCTGTCAGTTATTGGTTTAATTTTTAGGATCATATGAAAGAAGTTCAGGAAGCCGGTTTTGACCTCGCTCCTGTCTCCTGGCTACTGGCCCCTGTATTCTAAATCCCTACCTATTCACTAACATAAGCAATCCTTACAATCTCCTCCAAAGTTGTCTTCCCCTCAAGGGCTTTTAACAGCCCATCCTGGAATAAAGTCCGCATCCCGTTTTTGACCGCCATTTCCTTTATTTCCCCGGAAGGGACGTTTTTGCTAATCAACGACCTCAGTTCCTGATTTACCAATAAGACTTCATGGATAGCCAATCGTTTGGAGTAACCTTTACCGTTACAGCGCCGACAACCCTCGCCTTTATAAAATATCAGCTTTTCCGGCGGGCAGTCCGGCAAGTTCTGCCTGATGATTCCGTAGTAAATGTGATCCGGAGCCAAAGTATAAGTTTTTTTACAATCAGGGCAAATCCCTCGAACCAATCGTTGAGCGAGAATCCCGATCACCGTCGAGGCCACTAAAAACGGTTCGATTTTCATATCGATTAACCTGGTAACGCTGCTGGGAGCGTCGTTAGTATGTAAGGTCGATAATACCAGATGCCCGGTGAGCGCAGCTTGGGTAGCGATTTGTGCGGTTTCTCCGTCCCGGATCTCTCCGACCATGATAATGTCGGGATCCTGCCGGAGGAAGGAACGGAGCGCCATTGCAAAGGTCAGTCCCGCTTTGGTATTCACCTGCACCTGGTTAATTCCTGTAATTTGATATTCCACCGGATCTTCGACGGTCATGATATTTTCTTCCGGGGAATTCAGCTCATTCAAAACCGAGCTTAGGGTGGTGGACTTCCCGCTCCCGGTAGGCCCCGTCACCAGGATGATCCCGTGGGGCTGCTTATAAATGGAACGGAACCGCTCCAGTGTATCCTGGAGAAATCCCAGGGTTTCCATTTTAGCGAGGACGTTGTTTTTAAAGAGAATCCGCATTACTACTTTCTCGCCAAAGACAGTCGGAATGCAGGAAACCCGTAGGTCAACCGGGATCCCTTCAACCCGCATTTGAATCCGTCCGTCCTGGGGGAGCCTTTTCTCGGCGATGTTCATTCCGGATATAATTTTAATCCGGGAGATGATGGCGGCTTGAGTATTTTTAGGGGAAGTCATGATTTTTTTCAACCGGCCGTCAACCCGGTAGCGAATAACCAATTCTTTTTCCGTCGGTTCCAGGTGAATATCACTGGCTCGATCCTTAACCGCCTGAGTAATTAATAAATTCACCAGCCGGACGATGGGGGCTTCTTCAACCATTGCTTCCAAGTCGCCGGAAGCTTGGTCATCCGCCTCGTCTTCTTCGATTTGGACATCAAGGTCTTTAAAAACTTCACTCACCGAACCCGAGATCCCAAAATAGTTGCTGAAGGCTTGGTTCATATCTTCTTCGGTGACAATCACCGGCTGTATTTCAAGGTTCAATGTCAGCCGTAATTCATCAAGGGCATAAACATCGGTAGGATCCAACATCGCCAACATTAACCGTTTTCCTTGTTTGCCAACTGGAAAGACATGGTATTTTTTGGCGATATGCTCCGGAACCAATTCTAAAACTTCAGGTTCTATTTTTCGCTTCGAAAGGATCACATGAGGGATGCCTAATTGGAATTCAAGGGTCTCAATCAGGCGCTGCTCGCTAATGTAACCTTTTTTCACCAAAACGTTCCCTAAACGTTCTTTAGTCTTAGAGTGCTCCTTTAACGCATCTTCCAGTTGTTCGCAGGTAATCTGACCGGTCTGAACTAAAAGATCGCCGATCTTCTGTTTAAATACAGTCGCCAAATTGAGAGCCTCCGATAATCACTTTTACTTTTAAACAAAAACCGCCGAATTCATCAATTCGCCGGTTTCACTACTTACTCCATTGGATTCAAGTGACCAGATGAAAACCCAACTTCATCGCTTCATAATTTAATAGAATTTTTTTATTTAACTAAATTATAGCTTATAGGTAACTTGATGTCAATAATTGCATATAATAATAAGTTAAACCAGTTATTTATTTTAACTCAGCTTTTATTCCAATTGTCTCCGAAAGCTCCCTACCGAATAACCAAAGATCAACAACCCCAGAAAAGCCAAAGTCAGCATCTGCGTGAAAAGGTAAGTCAGTCCGGTTCCTTTCAAATAAATCCCCCTGACAATCTCTAGATAATAACGGGCCGGAATAGCATAAGTCAGTATTCGCAATATTTTTGGCATATTAGCGATGGGGAAGATAAAACCGGATAAGAGGATATTGGGTATCAAAAAGAACAATACGCTTAGCATTGCTTGTTGCTGAGTATGGGAAACAATAGAAATTAAAAGCCCAATTCCAAGCGAGGTCAGGATAAATAAGAAAGAACTTATTAGCAGTAAGAAAAGATTTCCCTTAATCGGAACTCTAAACCATATACTATTCACTAAGTTCATTAAGATTAGGCCGAATAATCCGATCACCGGGAAGGGCAATAGTTTTCCCAGAATCAATTCCAACGGTTTAATCGGCGTAACCATTAACTGTTCAATGGTACCCAATTCTTTCTCTCTAACCACTGATAACGTTGTCAATAAAGTGGTGATAATTAATAACACCAAAGCGGTGATTCCCGGGATCATATAGTTAATGGTTCGTAATTCGGGGTTATAATAAATTCGATATTTTAGATCGAGCGGCGGTTTGAAAGTCTTTAATTGACCCATCTTTAGAAGTTGTTCATTCCGAAACTGCTCCGCAAAGTTATTAATGATATTTAAAAAATAGTTTCTAGCGATGGAAGCGGTATTTGAATCTGTTCCATCGATTATTACTTGTAAATTTGGCTGTTTTCCGGACAAAAGGTTCCGATGAAACCCTTTGGGGATCGTTAGGCCGATTTTAATTGCGCCGTTATTTAGTTTCTCTTCTAAAGCCCGATAATTGATTGCCGATCCATGATTGATAAAAAAACCGGAATTTTCAATCTTTGTTACCAGTTGCCGGCTTAAGCTAGACTGATCCTGGTCAAATACGGCGAAGTTGATGTTTTTGACATCATTGGCGACTACATAACCGAATAGAAACAACTGTATCACCGGTAGTAAACAGATCATCGCCAGCGACTTTTTATCCCTGAATAGTTGTAGTACTTCTTTCTTTGTGACTGCTAAAACTCGTGAATTCATTTTAATCCAGCCTTTTTTTAAATCTAACTGCGGCAACCATGGTGAAGAAACCGGTGAACAATACTAATGAAACCAGTTCGGGCCATAATATTTGAAGGCCGATCCCTTTCAAGAATATGCCTCGCAGGGCAATGAGAAAATATTTGGCCGGTACTAAACCAGTAATATACTGGAGGAATAAAGGCATTGTTTCGATTGGAAATACAAATCCCGATAATAATATCGCGGGCAATACCGTAGACATCATCGTCATCAGCATCGCTTGTTGTTGGGTTTTGGCAATCGTGGAGAAAGTCAGCCCCATTGCCAACGCCGCCGTTAAGAAAATTAAAATAAACAAAAACAATACCAATAAATTGCCTTCTAACGGCGTACCAAACCCGAAAATACCGGCGGGAATAATCAATAACACTCCGCCAAACGAAGAAATTGCATAAGGAATGATTTTCCCCAGGATTAATATTAACGGGTGAATGGGGCTGGCGGCCAGTTGCTCGAAGGTATTGCGCTCCTTTTCGCCGGTAACCGCCATTCCGGTCAAAAGCGAAACCATCATCATCAATAGGGTTGAGATGAGTCCGGGCACAATAAAATGGGAGCTGACTAATTCCGGATTATACCATATCTGTTCCCGGATGGTAAAAGGAGCCATAGTTTGCGCCAAGCTTTCCCGCCCGCTCCCCTTTAGGCGTTGTAGGGTTATCCCCGACGAATAGGAACGGATGAATCCCGTGAAATAACCCAGGACAATAGTAGCGGTATTTGAATCTGCCCCGTCGATTCCCAAAAAAATTTCAATGTTTTTGCCTACTGTCATTTTTCGTCCAAAACCGGAGGGAATCCAAATAAATGCCCTGGATTTTCCCGAATCCAACAATTTAATTAAATCGGCCGTACTATTACTATAGCCTAAGATTTCAAAGTATTCCGAAGAGCTGAAACTTTTGATAAGTTCCCGGCTTTGTTGGGAGGAATCCTGATCGTAAACAACCACTCCGATATGACGGATATCAAAATTGATGGCATATCCATAGAGAATTAACATGACCACCGGAGCAAAAAGAATGATTCCCAGGGTACGCGGATCACGACTTATCTGTAAAAATTCTTTCTTAATTAACGCCCACAATTGCCGCATAATCTCACTCCGTCGCCTTTCGGGCAAAGTAAACAAAGGCTTCTTCCAAAGAGTTGGTTTGCGAATCCCTTTTCAAATCAGCCGGAGTTCCTAATCTTACCAATCGTCCTCCGGCGATAAAAGCAATATGATTACAGTATTCCGCCTCATCCATAAAATGCGTAGTAACAAAGATGGTGACCCCCTGGCCGGAAAGGGAGCGAATCAATTCCCAAAAATACCGACGGGAGATGGGATCCACTCCGGAAGTGGGCTCATCTAAAAAAAGAAGCGGTGGCCGGTGGACAATGGCGCAGCCCAGCGCCAAACGTTGCTTCCATCCCTTGGAAAGTTCGGCAGCGAGCGTCCGCTCTTTACTTTGGAGATCAATTAACGCTAGAATCCGTTCTTTAGCCTCATTTACTTTCTGTCTTTTCAACCCATAAATCCCGGCGTAAAACTCAATGTTCTCTAAAACCGTTAGATCCTCGTATAGGGAAAACTTTTGCGACATATAACCAATATTCCGTTTAACTAGATCCGGTTCCTTTGCTACATCAGACCCGGCCACCAAAGCCCGTCCTGAAGTTGGAGCCAAGATACCGCATAGCATTCGAATGGTGGTCGATTTACCAGCGCCGTTAGGGCCCAAGAAGCCGAAGATCTCGCCCTTGGCAACTTCAAATGAAATCTGGTCAACCGCTGTAAATTGGCCGAACATTTTAGTGATTTGATCCACTTGAACTGCGATCATGATTTAACCTCTGTTAACAATTGAATAAACACATCTCCCAAGGAAGGTTCGATCAGTTTAACCTTAACTGTAAAGCCGTTTTCCTCTAAAATAGTCTCCAACCATCTCTGACCCTGTTCCGAATCGAAAGTCATTTCCGGTTTGAGCTGCGCATGTAAACAGTCACCAAAAAGCTGAACATCTTTCACACTGTTAAGTAATAAATCATGAATCTCAACCAACCGTTCTCCAGTAACTTCATAAATTTTACCTAATAAAGGCTTCTTAAGTTCAGCCGGGGATCCGCTTTGCAAGATCTTTCCCAGGTTCATCATGGCCACCCGGTCGCATTTGGCTGCTTCATCCATATAAGCGGTACTAACAATTACGGTAGTGCCTTGTTCCGGTAATGGCAGCAACATTTCCCAGAACTCTTGGCGCGAGACCGGATCAACTCCGGTAGTAGGCTCGTCAAGGATTAAAATCCGGGGAGTATGGATTAAGGTGCAGCAAAGGGCTAGTTTTTGTTTCATGCCTCCGGAGAGGTTCCCTGCCAAACGGCCTTGAAACCGTGACAAGCCGGCGAATCTAAGCAATTCCTGTTTGCGTTGAGTTAAACCATGTAAAGGGGTGTCAAAAAGGTCTGCGAAAAAATCCAAATTTTCTTTAACAGTCAAATCAGCATAAAGCGCAAACTTTTGAGCCATATAACCCAGTTCTTGCTTTAGTTTCTCAGGGTTTTTGAGTACATCGACTCCCAAAACCGAAACTCTCCCGGAGGACGCAGTCAAAATTCCGCATAAGATTTGAAAGAGGCTGGTCTTCCCGGCGCCGTCCGGCCCCAGAAACCCGAAGATTTGGTTGGATTCTACGGCAATCGAGATGTCATCAATCGCCGTTAACCGCCGATATTTTTTTACCAGATTCTGCAGCACTACAGCTTCCATACAAAACTCCCCTGAAAATATGTTAAAAGTCAAAAGTCACAAGCCAAAACTCAAAGGTGAGTCAAAGGAGGTTAGGACATAGAAGCCGATCCTTAACTTAAAGCCAACGACTTTGGACTTTAGGCTTTTAACTTAAAACTTTTGACTTCCAAAATTTATTGTAGTTTTATTCTGACCTCCGCCGGAACCCCAGCTTTTAACTTTCCGGAGCTGTTATCTAATTCTACTTTAACCTCGTATACCTGTTTAACCCGTTCCTCTTTGCTCAAATAATTCTTGGGGGTAAACTCCGCCTCTTGAGCGATATATGAGATCCGGCCTTTAAAATTCAGGCCCGGGAACGCATCCAGATTAATGACGGCTGACTGGTTCAAATCGACCAGTTCAACTTCTTTTAAGGGCAAATAAATCTTGACCCATGGTTTAGACCGATCCAGAATGGCATAAAGTGAAGCGCCAGCTGCAACCAGTTCTCCCGGTTCAACCAATTTGGCGGAGATAGCTCCGTTAACCGGAGCCAAAAGCCGAGTTTCCGCTAGCTCCACCTGGAGCAGGTTCAAATTGGCCTCAGCTTGTTTTACCTGTGCATCACAAACCTCCCAGCTGGTAACCGCTCGGTCATACTCGGACTGGGAAATAACTTCTTCCTGATGTAATTTACTTAGTCGTTTTAGATCCCGCCACGCGGCATTTAAATTCGCCCCTGCCGCTTGAAGCCCGGAACGGGCAGCTTTAATCCTGGCATTTAATTGATCATGTTCCAGTTCAACCATTAGAGCGCCTGTTTTAACCGTTTGCCCTTCTTCAAAGTACATTTGCGTTACTCGACCATTGAGCTTACTGCTAACGATAGTCTCAGTCATTTCGATGGTGCCGGTGGCTGATATTTCATCTTTTAGTTCCGGGCCGCAACCGGAAATCAAGGATGTAATAATTAATAATACTGCTCCGATAATTTTACCGGCTAATCTTTGTCCATTCGTCATCAATACCACCTCTATCGCTTAATTGCAGCTATAATATATTCAATTAGTTCATTTTTGACCTGTTCTAGGCCTTCATCATTTTTAAGGATTATTTTATTAATTAAGTTAACTTGCATGCTACCGATGATCGCCAGCGCGGTCACCTCCGGATCGCACGGCCTAAACTCGCCGCTGCCAATCCCTTCTTCCAATATCTCGATAATTAACTGGACATATGGATGTACGCCATTTTGGAGAACCGATTCGACATCTACCATTTTTTTACGGTCGGAGTGACCGATTACTAACTGGACGATATTGCGGTCGATTGTAAAAAAGTCAAAATGAAAATTGATTAAGGAAATCAGCTTAGCGGTGGGGTTCAAGTTACAATCGTTGATTATTTCTTCAACTCCGCTTTTAAGGCGCTGGATATTATCATTAATGATTATGGTGAAGAGATGGTTTTTAGTCGGAAAATACTTAAATATCAGACCTTCGGAGACTCCAGCCTCCACGGCGATATCCATCGTCCGGGTGTTAGCGAAACCCTTATTCATCGCAATTTTAATGGTTGCTTCTATAATCTTTTCCTTAGTTGCTTCGTTTTTTTTCATTTAGCCACCCACAACTTTTCGGTGAGTGAATACTCACTTATATAAGTATAGTCCACTCTGATATTTTTGACAAGCCTGGAAGGAATTCTTAACGGAACATACAATTGAGTTTATATTTCAATAATAACCGGGATAATCATCGGGGTCCGTTTGGTTTTCTGATAGAGATAATCTTTTAATGTATCTTTAATCAGCTTCTTTTTAGAAGCCCAGTTCTTCCCTTCGCCTTTTAAGACCGCCTTTTTACTGATCTGTTTAATTCCATCCATCAGTTCCTCCGATTCCCGGACATAAATGAAGCCCCTTGATATCACATCCGGATCATTGGCCAGGCTGCCGGTTTCTTTTTGTATCGTAACAATAATTATTATCATGCCGTCTTCTGATAAATGTTTCCGGTCTCTTAAGACAATATTTCCGACATCTCCGACACCCAAGCCATCTACCATAACTTTACCGGCGGCAACCCGTCCGTTTCTACTCGCTCCCTGCTCATCAATCTCAAGTACTTCTCCGATATCCATGATAAAAATATTTTGCTTTGCCATTCCTAAGCTTTGAGCCAGGTTAGCATGCTGCTTGAGATGACGGTATTCGCCATGGGCCGGTATAAAATATTTTGGTTTTACCAACCTATGCATTAACTTCAGTTCTTCCTGACAGGCATGTCCGGACACATGAATGTCATTCCATGACTCGTAAATAACATTAGCGCCTTTCTTAAATAATTCATTAATCACCTTTGAAATTGTCTTTTCATTTCCAGGAATCGGGCTTGCCGAAATTACCACCAAATCGCCTTCGACGATCTCGATCTGACGGTGTTCCCCCACTGCCATTCTGGCCAAGGCCGACATCGGTTCTCCCTGGCTTCCGGTGGTGATAATCACCAAATTTTCCGCCCGATATTTTTTTATTTGGTCAATCTCAATAAAAACACCTTCCGGTACAGTTAGATATCCTAACTCGACCGCTTTTTTACTTACATTCACCATACTTCGGCCACAGATTGCAACTTTCCGGTTATATCTAACCGCCGCATCAATCACTTGTTGAACCCGGTGAATGTTCGAAGCAAAAGTCGCTACTAAAATACGGCCCTCGACATCGGCAAAGATATCGTCAAAGGCGGCGCCAACAGTCCGCTCCGATAAAGTATACCCTTTGCGCTCAACGTTGGTACTATCGCACATCAGCAATAAAACACCCTTTTTCCCCAGTTCGGCAAAGCGCGGTAAATCAATCGTCTCACCCACAATCGGGGTATGGTCGATTTTAAAATCCGAAGTATGAACGACCACTCCTACCGGTGTATCGATGGCCAAGGCGACCGAATCGGCTATACTATGGGTTGAACGGATAAATTCTACTTTAAAAGCCCCTAATTGGACGGCCTGTCCTTGAGATACCGCCTTCAATTTGCAATTGGCCAAGATCCCATGCTCTTCCAGTTTATTTTCGATCAGTCCCAGCGAGAGCCTGGTTCCGTACACTGGAACATTGACTGTCTTAAGCACATAGGGTAATGCCCCAATATGGTCCTCATGACCATGGGTCACAATAATTCCTCGAACTTTAGCTAAATGTTTTACCAAATAGGTAGTATCCGGTAAAACCAAATCGACACCCAACATCCCTTCTTCCGGGAAAGCCATCCCGCAATCAACGACGATAATGTCTTCATCATATTCGAACGCGGTAATGTTCTTACCGATTTCACTCATACCGCCCAAAGGGATAACTCTAAGCTTTTTATTCCGTTTCATCTTCATCTCCTATTGATATCCGGTTTCTCTTAATGTTAGCTTTTACATTATTATGTGTACCTTAGTCCACAATAATAGCGCCTACCTATCCTTCAACAACATTTCGGTTATCTTTTGCTCCAAACTAAATGATTCCACGCTATTCATTCTATTTTCGAAAGGGAGATCGTTTTGAAACCTTTCTAGTAACTGTGCTGGTTTAGCCGATAAGAGTAAGATCTGATCTCCCAACCAGACGGCTTCCTTAACATCATGGGTCACCACCACTACCGTATTTGGATTTTGACGCCATAAAGCCAAAAAATCAGAGACCAGTTGGTACCTGGCCTTCAAATCCAGTGATTTAAAGGGTTCATCCATTAATAACAATTCAGCCGGATATGCCAGCGCGCGAGCCATCGCTGCCCGCTGTTTCATACCGCCGCTCAGTTGGCGCGGATAAAAATCACGATATTCTCCCAAACCTACCGCTTGAAGATAATGGCTAATTTGAGGGGCGACTTTTGCCGAAGGTAACTGCTCCTCTAAAACCAGCGCCAAGTTACCATAGATATTTAACCATGGCAAAAGCCTGGGCTCTTGAAAGAGAAACCCGATTTGAGATGTAGTAACCACCGTGCCGCGATCCGCTTTGATCAGTCCAGCCATAATCTTCAGGATTGTCGTTTTACCGCAACCGGACGGTCCCAAGATAGCGGTGATCTTACCCTTGGGAAATTCCAGCGATAAATCTTGAAAAACTTGCAATTCGCCGTAGTTCCTAGTAATCTGCTCTAACTTATACATGCTCCGTACCTTTCCAGGTAGTAAACTGCTTTCTTAGCAAAAAGCCTGCTAAATAATCAAATAGTAAACCGATGCCGATCACCGCCACCGTCCAGGCGAATACTTTTTCAGTCTGCAAATAAACCCGGGCTGTGTCCATTTGAGTGCCGATTCCCCAAGCAGGATAGGCCAGCACTTCGGCGGCGATCGAGACCTTCCAAGTTAGGCCTAGCCCGTTACTGACACCGGCCGTTAAAAACGGCAGGATTGATGGCAAATAAAACTTCAGAAACAACCGGCTTTTTTTAACCCGGTAGAGAGTGACCATCTCCAGGAGTTCCGGATCAATGCTCCGCATCCCCTCGATGACATTCTGAATCAACAACGGTAAAACCAATATGCTAATTACAAATAGCGATACTTTTCCCCCCCGGAACCAGAGCAAGGCTAATAATATAAAAGACATTGAAGGG
The DNA here is from genome assembly GCA_023415835.1 of Bacillota bacterium. Lineage (GTDB taxonomy): Bacteria > Bacillota > UBA4882 > UBA8346 > UBA8346 > JAAYHS01. The sequence continues at coordinate 46,935 of JAEZJK010000075.1, read as the reverse complement.
GTGCTACGCAGACAGACTATTAACGGACGCAGCAATGCCTCAACCGCTCGAAACCGGCCTGCCGTAATCCCAATCACGATTGCAATCGCTAATGATAAGCCAAAAGCAGCCAACCCTCGGTTGAGGGTGGCGGCCAAATGACGCCAAAAATCTGTTGACCCCATCAGAACCAGCAGATTAGTGAAGGCTGATTGGGGCGAGGGTAGAATAAGAGGCTTATTAATAAACACGGCGGCAATATGCCAAATTAGCAAGAGGCTAATTACCGCCGCCCCGCTCAGAATGTTACGGTTGGTAATAAACTTTTTCATCAGGCAATTTGCCTCCGATAGCGTTTGGCGCTAGCTCCGATAACTTTAATAAAAACCAATTAATCTCCTTGCGGACTTTAAAAGCCTCCGCAAATTGAAGGTTACAGCGGGCCAAACCCTTCCGAATGGTAGTCGCCGAGACTTGAACATGCTTTTCCGCCAAAACCCCGGCCTGTTCCGGGTTTTTATTCAACCATTCGATAGCTTGGGAAAGCTCCACCAAATAAAGACGTAGAAATTCCGGATTAGATTCGGCAAACCTCTTATTGACGACAATACATGTTTGGGGATAAGTCCTACCTTGTTTCTCAATGCGTTGCCATTCTTGTTGAAAATCGAGCAAGACTTGGAGATTGGGGTTTTTCTCTAGAGCCTCGGTAACCCAGGGTTCGGGAAGCACCGCTAATGGTCCAGCTCCCGATGCTACCATTTGAGCCAGCTCAACCGGGCTGCCGACATACTGAATCGTCAAATCTCGATCGGGGTTAAGGCCGTTTTTGGTGAGTAAGTATCGTAGAAGCAAATCAGGAACTGCCCCTTTGGCAGGCGCTAGAATAGTTTTACCCTTTAAATCGGCCCATTCCTTAACCTTAGCGTCACCTATTAAATACATCACTCCCCAACCAATCACTGATGTAATTTGTATCGGTACTCCTTTGTTATACAAGATAGCTGCTGTATTAATCGGCAAGGCGGTAATATCGACTTCCCCGTTGATAATCTTCCCGATAAGGAGGTCCGGGCTCTTATATATAGTGTAGGTTACCGGCCTGCCGTTGCTAACCGGTTCTTCAATCAACTTCACCATCGCCAAACCGGAAACACCGGATAGCCCGGCGATTCGGACCGGCGGTTTTGACTCGCCGATTCCTACACCGGCCAAAACTGTCCATAGTGAAATTACCCCTATTACCAGTGATAATGCTATTTTGTTACGGTTCATTGTTAACACATCCTTTATCAAAACATATTCGCCTACTACATCATCTTTGGTGAAGGGCCCTATTTTTAGAAATATAGAACTTTCAACTTCCAACTTCCAATATTAAACCTTTACCAGTTCATATCCTAAAGAACCCATTCCCAGTTTCACCCCATGCTCCAATTGGGTCATCGGGTTCAACTCCGGGTAGGATATTTCCGCCAGGGACTTTTGGTTGGCGCTTTGAGTAAGATCCAGGGTAGCTTTATCGATAGCCACCGGATCTTTGGAAATCAAGATTCCCAAATCCGGTATGATTTTGGACTGATTGGTATTGTAACAGTCACAGTCACCGGTCATATTCACCAAGACATTTAAATAAATACATTTATCAACTTTATCTTTAATAACACCCCAAGCATGTTCCACCATTAGCTGTTGTAGTAAGGACGACTCCGTGCCCCAGTCATAGTTGATGGCATCATACCGGCAAACGGTAAGGCATTCGCCGCATCCGACACATTTCTCCGATATAATCAATGCTTTTTGCCCGTTTTCGACAATCGCAGCCTCCGGGCACCATTTGATACATTTTTTACAAAATCGGCATTTAGCGGTAATTACTCCGGGCTTGATCGAAGAGTGCTGCCTAAGTTTCCCTGCCCGGCTCGCCAAACCCATGCCTAAATTTTTGAGGCAAGCGCCTAACCCGGCCTGGACATGGCCGGTGGGATGGGAGACTACTATTAAAACATCGGCGACCGCTATTTCTTTCGCTATTTTAACCTTTTTTTCAAGAATTCCGTTAATCTCCACTTCAATTTCGGAACCGCCGGTAAGCCCATCAGCCATAATAAAAGGGGCTCCGGCCTTTTCAATGCCGAATCCGTGATTATAAGCGTGCATCAGGTGTTTAACCGCGTTTTCTCGTTCCCCTTTATATAACGTAGACGTCTCCGTCAAAAACACATTGCCGCTTTTTCGCTGGGCCTCGGCAACTATTGCTTTGATTAACTCCGGTTTGATATGGGTAGTATTATTTTCTTCTCCGACATGCAGTTTAACTGCGACAAAATCATCGGGAACTATCATCTCACTCAATTTCATTTTGGAAATCAATTTCTTTACCGCCGCGACCTGTTCATTGATTGGCGGATTATCATTTAGCGGCGCAAAAAAAACTTGACTCATCTTGGCCTCCTGAAATCAATCGAAAAATTTGCATACTTCTTCTTGGGGCAAATAAGGCAGTTGATAAAAGATAAGTTTTCCACTGAATTAATTTATATATTCGACCGTCAGCACCAATTCCCTTTTGAAAACTACTCCCCAATTTTAAGCCGGGTAATTGGTTGCCGCCTATTATAATAATGCCTGTATACCTATATACATAGCGTAGATTCATTGATTCCATGTTTTATTTTGTGCTATTGTTTTGCTATTAATAAAACCTAAAGCTGACCTGAAGCTATCGAAGGTGGGTGATGACCCGGCGCTAATACCAGTTACCAAAGGAAATTATCAAAAAAAGGAGTGGTCGCTTATGGATACTAAAATTGTACTAGATACTTTATGGGTTTTACTAGCAGCTATGCTTGTCTTCTTTATGAACTTGGGGTTTGCAATGGTTGAGTCCGGATTTGCCCGGGCTAAAAACTGTGTCAACATCCTGTCCAAAAACTATATTGTCTTTGCTGTTTCCTCGTTAGGTTTTTTATTGCTCGGTTGGGGTTTTATGTTTGGTGACGGCAACCCGTTCATTGGATTAAAAGGGCTTTTCTTTATAACAGGGGCCGATAATTCTCCGGCAACCGGCGACGCTTATCAAGGCGTTTATTCAGCTATTAGCTGGACAGGAATACCCTTGATGGCTAAGTTCTTTTTCCAACTAGTATTCTGCGGTACCGCAGCCACTATCGTTTCCGGGGCGGTAGCCGAACGGATCAAATATATCTCCTTCATCGTCTTCTCTTTTCTGATGGCTATGTTTATTTATCCAGTCATCGGCCACTGGATCTGGGGTGGAGGCTGGCTAGCGCAACTGGGAATGTTTGATTTCGCCGGTTCTAGCGTAGTCCACTCGGTAGGTGGATGGGCCGCCTTGGCTGGGATCTTGGTCTTAGGGCCCCGTTTTGGGAAATATTCGGCTGACGGTAAAATCCATCCAATTCCCGGTCATAATCTCAGCCTTGCCACAATCGGCGCCTTTGTCTTATGGCTGGGTTGGTTCGGTTTCAATCCCGGTTCAACCATGGCAGCCGACCCAAGCTCAATTTCTCACATATTGATGACCACTAATACCGCAGCGATCGCAGCTACCTTAAGCGCAACTGCAATTTCGTGGTTATTATTGGGAAAACCGGACTTCGGAATGACCATTAACGGTTGTTTGGCAGGGTTGGTCGGAATCACGGCGTCATGCGCTTTTGTTAGTTTGGCGAGTTCGCTGATAATCGGCCTTCTCGCCGGAATCATTGTAGTTTTATCAGTCATTGGTTTTGACCGTTTGAAAATCGACGATCCAGTCGGCGCCCTATCCGTCCATTTGGTTAATGGAGTCTTTGGAACCTTAGCAGTCGGATTATTTGCCCAAGATAAAATCGCTGGCGTCGCCACCGGAAACGGCCTCTTCTTCGGAGGCGGGTTTAAATTATTAGGGGCTCAATTAACAGGCATATTGGCAACTGCAGTATTTGTCTTCCTGAGTTCCTTATTGATATGGGTCCTGCTTAAGATAACCATGGGTATTAGGGTAAGCTTACAGGAAGAGATTCAAGGTTTGGACATCGGCGAGCATGGAAACTCCGCTTACCCTGAGTTTTTAACCAGAAAGCCGGTTTATTCTTTAGCCGGTGTTAATGGCAGTGTTACGCCATTATCCGATAGCCGCTCTGTTGCTGCAGCAAAAGGAGGGAAATAAGATGAAACAGATTACCGCTATTATCAGGCCGGAAAAACTGGAACAAGTCCGTCAAGCTTTGGAGAAAGTCGGTTACTCAGGATTGATGATCTCCGAAATCGAAGGCCACGGAAAGCAAAAGGGCATTATGCAACAATGGCGCGGTGAAAAATATAAAGTAGATTTAATCGCTAAGATTAAGATGGAAGTGGTCGTAAAGGACAACGAAGTTGAAACCATCAAAAAAACTATTATTGAAAATGCCCGTACCGGAGAAATTGGGGATGGTAAGATCTTTATCTCCACTATTGATGAGGTCGTCAGGATTCGGACCGGCGAAGAAGGAGATACAGCTTTATAATGGTTCTAGCCTCTCTACTATGGAGGGGCTAGTTTTTTCATGATCACTCCGTCCCGGAGAGTATCCTAATCTCTTCCGCGGTTAATTCCCGATAGGCTCCCATTTTTAAATTCGGGTCAAGCGTGAGATCCCCCATGGCTAACCTTTTCAAATATACCACATGTTTACCCAGGGCTTGAAACATCCTTTTAATTTGATGATATTTCCCTTCTTGGATCATTACCATTACTTCATTGGGGTCGCCTGTCCGCAATAATTCCAACTCGGCCGGCATCGTCCGATACCCGTCATCCAGGACTATACCGTTTCGGAATGATGCAACATCCTCCGGATCGATTATTCCGGATACTTTGGCGAAATAACGTTTCGGTACCTTCTTTTTGGGGGAAAGCAGTTTATGCCCTAATTCACCGTTATTAGTTAAAATTAGGAGGCCTTCTGTATCCTTATCCAAACGCCCCACCGGGAAAATCCCTTTGTTATGGTACTTTGGGTCAATCAAATCTAAAACGGTGCGTTCTTTGGAATCCTCAGTAGCGGAGATCACTCCCGCCGGCTTATTGAGCATCAAATATACATATTCTCGGTAACTTACCTCCTTGCCCCAACAAACAACCAAGTCGTAACCCGGATCTATTTGAAAAGATTCGTCTTTGATGGATTGATCATTGACAGTAACGCTGCCCGACCGAATTAACCGCTTGACCTCGCTCCGGCTACCGCAACCCATATTCGCTAAATATCGATCTAACCGCATTTTCACTCTCTCATTTTATTATTGTTAAGGTATGAACCATGAGGCGCGAGGCAAGGGTATTGATTGTTCAGCTTTGACGTCTTTTCGATTGCCCCAGTATCCTTGAGTGGGCGATTACTTCAAAAATAACTCTTGGTTGTGATTATTATTGATTCGTTATTATCAACAATCGTTTCAATTATTAGCACTACTTTGCGTTCTCTGTGCCCTCTGTGGCCATCGTTACTTTAGCTCATCTGCCTCATCTGTGTTATCCGTGGTCAAAATTGTTCAACCGGGTCTAACCCATCATCATTTACCTGAGGAGCCGGGCTCTCCGGAGTTGGGGTTTGGGTTTCTTGAATCCCGTCAACGGGCTGTTCAACCTTTTTTTGACCAGGGAAAAACCAACGCCAAATTTTATACATCGGGCTTTTCGGGACGTTATTCTCACTAAAAACTTCTTGGTAAGTTTCGGCGCCGGACCAATCCGGGACTGCCTCGCCGGTATTTGGATCGACACTAGCCCAGACGATCCCTGGGGGTTCGGGATAATCGGTGACCGGGAGATCGCGGGTGGCCGCTTTCATATATGATCCCCACAAAGTAGCTGCAGTTGAGCTTCCGATATTTAACCCCTTATAGATCATCGGCTGATCTTGGCGGTCATTACCAACCCAAATAACAGTCAACATTTCCGGAGTATACCCGACAAACCAGGCATTAGTGTAGTCGCTGGTGGTTCCGGTTTTACCGGCAGCCGGCCGGTCCGGCAGTTTGGCCCGGATTCCGGTCCCTTGATCAACGACATCCTTCATTAACATGGTCATAATATAAGCGGTCTGGGGCGAAAGCGCCGGTTTAATTGCTGGTTTAAATTCCTTCAACAAATTACCGTGCCGATCGGCAATTTTTAGGATCGGAAAAGGTTCGGCGTAATTCCCTTCATTGGCAAAAGGCGCATAAGCCATAGCTAGTTCCAGAGGAGTAACGCCCTTAGTAAGCCCTCCCAAGGAAAGGGGGGCCAAGTTTAAGTCATGGGATTTCCCTTGTTTGACCAAGCTGGTAATACCCATCTGTTCCATCTGCTTTACAACCTCTTCAATTCCTACCTCTTGCAGCAATTGGATGGCTACGGAATTAACCGAATCACGGAGCGCTTCCCGCAAGTTCATCTTACCTTGAAATTTACGATCATAATTCTCTGGCTTCCATTCCTTTCCGTCGGATAAAGTAATGGTCAGCGGTTTGTCATCAAAGATTGAAGCAGCGGTATAACCCTTCTCAAGGGCTGTAGCATACACGAATGGCTTAATTGCCGAACCGGGCTGACGGTGGGAACGCACCGCCCGGTTATATTGGCTAGTCGAGTAGTTACGCCCACCCATCATCGCCAAAATCCCGCCGGTTTTCGGATCAATGGTAATCAGCGCTCCTTGGGGCTGGGTTCTGGCAGGCACTTGCGGTAAAGTTACCATTACCTTTTCCGCCTCTTTTTGACATGACATATCCAAGGTGGAATAAATTTTGTAACCGCCGAACCTTAATTGTTCTTCAGTAAAGCCTTCCTTTTTGATTAAGTATTCTTTTAAATAGTCGAGAAAATAAGCGCCGGTTGAAGCAGTGGTTGGCCGTTTGACGGTTTTAACCGGATTGGCGGTCGCGGCATCGTATTGGGCCTTGGTGATATATTTTTGCTCCAACATTTTTTTGAGGACTGTATTCCGACGGCTTCTGGCTTTTTGAGGGTTCTTTACCGGCGAATAATTCTCCGGGCTCTGAATTAACCCAGCGAGCAGCGCTGATTCAGCCAAACTTAATTGACCGGTTGATTTATTAAAATAATACCGTGCCGCCGCTTCAATTCCCACATTACCGTGGGCTAAATAGACGCTGTTCAAATAGAGCTCTAAAATCTCGTCTTTCGTATATACTTCTTCAATTTGGAGCGCGTAATTGATATCCTGAACCTTACGGGTCAAAGTCCTTTCCGAAGTTAATAACGATATTTTGGCCAGTTGTTGGGTAATAGTGCTCCCGCCTTCCATGCCACCGCCCGGAGTAATGTTATGCCAAAAGGCCCTGGCCATGCCCTTGAGGTCAACTCCGTTATGTTGGTAAAAACGCGAGTCTTCAATTGCGACCACAGCGTTTCGAATATCCTTAGGGATACGGTCAAGCGAGACCCAAATACGGTTGTAAAAATACAAATTCCCAACTAACTGCCCATTTCGGTCGTAAACCGATGAAGCCATTCGGATATTCTCCAATTTTTGACGCATGTCCCGGCTAAGATCCGCGGCGAAAATCAAAACACCGCATATTATAAAAATTGCTAGCCCGATTATCGCTTTGCGTTCCAAATGTTTCAATTAATTCATCCCCTAAAAATACAATGATTCACCATAAAAAATATCATATTGATCATAGATTGAATAGTGGTTGATTGTTAACAATAGACACAAACTTTGGCATCAAAGGCTCGGTTGCTCTATCCGCCTATATATCATTTTCGGCATTCCTAATTTCAATTATCCCTATTTTTAACGTAATCCCCTTTAAAAAGTTACAAACCTTTAGTCACTTCCAGCGAATCACCCTTTTCTCCAAGATACTGACAGCGTAGTATAGAATAACCGCAACTATGCATAGGATCAAAACACTCGCCATAACTAGGCTCATATTAAAAACCTGGCCGCCGTAAACAATTAGGTACCCCAAACCTTCTTTGGAAACGAGAAATTCCCCGACAATAGTCCCGACTAATGATAATCCCAAGTTCACTTTTAAAGCGGCAATAATCGTAGGCACCGAAGCCGGTAAGGTCACTTTGGCCATAACCTGGCGCCGGGTAGCCCCAAAGCTTTTTAACAATTTAATCTTATCGGGATCTACCTCGTTAAAGCCATTAAAAACCATCATTACCGTTACAATAATCGATATTGCCAACGCCATCGCGATAATTGCCGGAGTACCGCTCCCTAGCCAGACAATAAATACCGGACCTAAAGCCACCTTGGGTATACTGTTTAATACTACAATGTAGGGTTCAAGTATCCGGGAAACCTTTGGCGACCACCACAGTAAGATAGCGATTAATGTCCCTCCCAATGTCCCGGCGATAAACCCGATCCCTGTTTCTCCGACTGTCGTGCCGATATGGATCCAAAGTTTACCGGAGCGATATAACTCCACAGTTGTTTGGATAACCTTACTAGGCTGGCTCATGATAAACGGATCAATCCATGTCCTTTGGGCGCCTACTTCCCAGATAATGATAAGGCTGAGAACGATCATCACCTGATAGAGACGGATCAAAAAATCCTGGATTCGGGTATTTTCCAAAAAGTAGCCGTGGATATCGGAGATAGAACCCCGCCTCAACCATTTATGCAGCCACAACTTACCCATCTCACAGCGCAATTTCACTTTTCACCTCCAAGTCGCTCCAGATCGCTTTGAAATATTCCCTGAATTCCGGAGCCTGCCGGGCTGCAAACGGCGAACCATTTTTTCCGCTCAATTCGATTCGGTACTCCGCTTTAATCTTGCCCGGCCGGGGCGACATCACTAAAATCCGATCCGACATCGCTATTGCCTCGGCAATATCATGGGTGACCAAAACGACGGTCTTCTTTGCTTCCTTCAGGATCTGAGCCACTTCTTCCTCTAGGTTTAACCGTGCCTGATAATCTAATGCCGAGAAAGGTTCATCCAAAAGCAGGAGTTGAGGTTGGAGGGCTAGCGTCCTGACCAGGGCTGCCCTCTGCCTCATCCCCCCCGACAATTCGGAAGGATAACGGTTTAGAAAATCTCCCAGACCGTACCGGATTAAAAGCTCTTCAGCCTCTTTTTTATGCCTTAGATCGGCCAGGCCCCTAACTTCCAATCCCAACCAAGCATTGGATTTAATACTGCGCCATTCCATTAAGTGATCGTGTTGAAGCATATAGCCTACTTTCATTGAGGTACCGGTTACTTCACAAGCTTCGATTTCAACTCTACCGTTAGTTGGGAAGAGCATGCCGGCGATTAAAGATAAAATAGTGCTTTTACCGCAGCCGCTGGGTCCAAGGATCGAGACAAATTCTTCCGGTTCCACTTCAAAATTGACTCCGGTTAAGGCTACTGTCTCTCCCAAACGATTTACATACTTCATCCCTAAATCGATCAGTTTAACCATAGAAAATAAATCCTCCCGGCTATTCTTGAATCTTTTGGACAGCTTCCATTGCAAATTTAGTGGTGACCATCTTTTCATAGGGCACTTTCTTTTTAAGCTCCCCAGCTTCATAAATAATATCTTGAAGCCTGTTAAATGCGGCCTTGGTCAAGATCGGGTTTTGAGCCCAAGTGTCCTGAGCTTGATATCTTTTCACCGACCTAGTCAATAAATCGGTATCGGTATCCGGGAAAAAGTTGGCAATTGTCGCCACAATCTGGGCAACCGAATGGTTTTGGACCCAGATCTGCCCCCGATAAATCGCATTGGTAAACCGTTGCGTCATTTTCGGATTTTTGGCGAGCCAGTCTTTCCGGGCATGATATACGGTATACGGGAGCACTCCGCCGTCCGTTCGAAAGGAAGCGACTACATATCCGATCCCTTCCCGTTCTAACACCGAGACCGTCGGTTCAAACAATTGGAGAAAATCCCCGACGCCGCTTTTAAATGCGCCGGCAGTAGCGGTGAATTGGATATTTTGGAGAATAGTAACGTCTTTATGCGGTGTAATACCGTTTTCACGTAATACGTGTTCCATTAGCATCTCGGGCACTCCGCCCTGGCGGCCCCCAATTATCGTTTTACCTTTTACATCTTTCCAGTCAAAGTTGGGAATCGGCTGCCTTGCTAAAAAGAACGAGCCATCACCCTTAGTTAACTGGGCAAATGCAACCAAATAATTGCTGGCTCCTTGATTATAAACATAAACCGCAGCTTCCGGACCGAAAAATCCTATATCTACACTTCCCGATACCAAAGCGGCCGCTCCTTTATCAGCTCCCCAAGCTGTAGAAAGGTCTATTTCAATGCCTTCATCCTTAAAAAACCCTTTATTTATAGCCACATACTGCGGAGCATAAAAAACCGACCTAACCACTTCCGATAAACGGACTTTTTCCAGCTTCGGGACAGCCCAAACTGAGTTCCCTAACAAAACCAGGCAAATTAATGAAAAAATTAAAACCCTTTTCAAAAAAACCCCTCCTTTTACCGGTAGCGCTTACCATTAAAACGCTAACTGCGATATCTTATGCTGAAGTCATAAGGAGAGTGCTTTAATTAAACGGTAACTGTGATGTAACGGTTTTTTAACCGACAAACCAACCTAATTATGTTATATTAATAGCAACCCTTTCATTTTTCCCTTCTTTTTTAGTAATAGCACAGATTTCACTGTGCTATTTCATTTTACCCTTTAATCTTGGATGATTTACAATTTATTTACTCTTTGTTCATTTGGGCTCAATAATATTTTGTTATTATATAAATAACAACACAACCTCCTTTTCCTTATGGGGCTCGGGTCATTCCGGGCCTCTAGTTTCACTCAGGCTGCTCAACTCGGATATAATCACTGACATATTAGGCCTATCCCTCCCATAAGTATCCTATTATGGGGGTAACAATTTTGAAAAAACGTCCCAATCTGATTAATTTCTTCTATTTAGTGGGTTCCGGCCTCATAATTCAACTATCCGGCTCAATCTACCGTATTTGGTTAGCGCGAAAAGTAGGTCCAGAAAGCCTGGGAATCCTGCAAATGGTTTATCCGGTTTATCGGTTACTTAGCGGATTGGCAACCCTTGGCCTACCGTTAGCATTAACCAAGTGGGTTTCGGAATATCTTGCCTCCCGAGAATACCTTAGGATTAACTCCCTCCGCAAATGGGCGGTTAGGCTAGTTTTCATCTCTGCTTTCATAACCGGAAGCTTGTTGGTGTTTTTTACTCCGGTTATCAGCAAACATGTTTTTACAGACCCCAGGGTCAGGGAGGCCTTATACGTTATCGCTCTAGCGATCCCTTTTTCGGCGCTTTCCGCGATTTATCGCGGTTACTTTCAAGGCTTTTCCAATACCGCCCCGACAGCCGTCTCCGAAATCGCCGAACAATTTTCTGAAGTAGGGACAACATATTTACTAGTTTGTATTATTGCCCCCTTACTCCCTCTTTCGGTATATGCTTTCCCTCTCGTCGGATTAACCGTCGGTGAAATCACTTGTTTAATCAGCTTGGTTTTCTTCCTAAAATATCAAACTAAACTAACAGTGCCGAATATCAAATCCCCAGTGCCAAAACCCGAAATCATCAGCTATTCCTGGCCCCTCTTATTAAACCAAATAATCACTTCAGCTAGCCTTGCCAGCGAAGGCGTGATCATTCCCTTCATGCTGATTCGGGCCGGATACACATCCCAGGTAAGCACCGGCCTCTTCGGGCAATTAGCGGGCATGGCCGAACCAGTCGCCTATTTCCCGTTAATCCTGATGGCGCCGCTAGCTAGTGTGCTTTCGCCCCAAATCAGTTCCGCTTTTAAAACTGCGTCGCTTGAAAAAATCAAACGAAAAATATCCTTGTTTTACTTGGTTAATTCTGTTTTATGCCTTAGCGGATATTTCGTAATTTTATTTTCAGCCGCTCCCCTGGCACGGTTCCTCTATGGAGGGGCGGTCGCCATTCCGATCCGATTGATAAAAATTTTAGTAGTCGGTTTGCCGTTTACTGGTATCTCGATCCTCAACATCACCATGTTGGCGGCAGTGGGAGCAACGGATAAGATCCTTTATCTAAGCCTTTGGGTGGCAGGGTTAAAAACATTCTTAATCTTCACTTTGACGCCAACCTTTGGGATTTGTGGCTCAGCTTGGGCCATCAATATCGTCCAGTTTTTTATCGCCCTGGCCAGCCTTGCGGAACTATGGCCGTTTTTGCCGAAATCCGGCGAAGAATCCCTCCCCAAATGGAGGCTGCCGTTCCGCTACCGAGCGGAGTCCCTTTGACTAGTAACGGTTGATCGGAACGATCATTCCCAATCCAAACACCAGCTAAATAATCCGCAGTATAACCGATAAACCAACCGTTAGTATTCCGGTTGGTGGTCCCGGTTTTCCCTGCCGCCTTGACGCCAATATTTGCTCGAATTCCGGTGCCGCGAGTGATAACCCCTTCCATCATCGAGGTCAGTTCGGAAGCTGTTTCCGGGCTGATCACAGCATCTTGGATAATCCGATCTTGATAAATCAATTTACCGGAGCGGTCATAAACCCGAAAAATACCAAACGGCTGCGAACGCAACCCCTGATTGGCAATAGGGGTATAGGCGCCGGTTAATTCTAACAAGGTTACTCCCTTGGTTAACCCTCCCAAAGCCAATGGCGCCGGGCCAAGATCATTTCTCTCCCCTTTAGCCACTAAACTTTCCAAACCCATACGCCGCGCCAGGGCATACACATTCCCCGGGCCTAATCTTTGCACTAATTGAACGGCAATAGTATTTACCGATTCCTCCAGAGCGGTTCTGAGGGTAATCTCGCCCCGGTATTTATCGTCGTAATTTTGGGGCCGCCAGGGCCTACCGTTCACGATTACCTCCAAGGGTTGATCAATCATTTTGGTCTCCGGCCGATAACCGGTCTCTAACGCAGTCGCAAATAGGAATGGTTTAATCGCCGATCCGGGCTGCCGGTAAATTTCGAATGCCCGGTTTACCTGAGCAGGATTAAATCGCCTTCCGCCTACCAATGCCAAAATTTCACCGGTAGTTGGTTTTAAAACTACCACCGCCCCCTGTGGTTGGGTTATGCCCCATTGATCGGTTTTAGAGGCCGGTAACGCTTCCATTGCATCCTCCGCCGCCGCTTGGACCCTTCGATCCATAGTCGTATAAATAGCCAAACCGGCGCTGCGGAGATACCCCTCGCTATATTTTGTCTTTTGTTGGAGGATAGTTAGCGCATAATCGGCCAGATATGCGCCAACATAGGTTGACCCTGGCCTTTCCAAACTTTTAACCGGCTCCTTGGTATATCTTTCGGCTTCAGTTTGGTTCAAATAGCCATGTTTCCGCATCAACTTAAGGACCAGGTTTCTCCTCTCCCGGGCTGCCTGAGGATTGCGATAGGGAGAATAATACTCCGGGCTCTTGGCTAAACCCGATATTAAAGCGCTTTCCGGAGTTGTCAATTGTTGGACCAGTTTTCCGAAATAGACCTCGGCCGCGCCTTGCACTCCCCAAGTCCCATGACCGAAATAAATACTGTTTAAATAGAACTCCAATATCTGCCCTTTACTATACTGCTGTTCGATTCGGATCGCGTACGCCATTTCAAAAATCTTACGGAATATGCTCTTTTCCTGTGATAAAAATATATTTTTTACCAATTGTTGCGTAATAGTGCTGCCGCCCTGAACCTTTTTCCCGGCCAATATATCCCGGTAGACAGCCCTTAAAATACCCCGGAAATCGATGCCTTTATGCTGGTAAAACCGATAATCCTCAGTCGCTATGAATGCGTTTTGTAAATCTTTTGGAATATCCTTAAGTGGAGCCCACAAACGGGTTTTGGCAAAAAGGGTAGCCACCGGTTCTCCATCCCGATCATAAACAGTGGTTGCTGATTTACTTTTTTCCAATTCCGAACGTAAATTGAGCCTCCAGACGAACGGATTGAAAAAAACCAGCATGATTATACCAAAAACGGCCACTAACATTAAACCGGTTACCAACCGGAAAAGACGGGGTGGCCTTCTTTTTTTTGAATATAACTTTCTTCCTGGCCTGGCCATAAAATACTCACCCGAGTTTAGGGTGAGCTTTATCTTGCTTATCAATACCAGGTAAGAAGTTGGAAAAATTACGGATCAACACGATAACCACTGATTTTATTTGACTTTAGTGTAAAATTACGTCAAAATAAATATAATCAAATTTTCGAGGAATCAAAATGCAAAACGCGCTCTTTATTTACAATCCCCGTTCCGGTAAAAACCGCCTCCGGCAACCCGGTCCTATTCTAGAACGATTAACCGGGCATGGCCTCCTAACGCAAACCTTTTACCTATCGGGAACAAATGATCATCAACAGCTAATCCGGATCCTGAGCCAAGGCCATTTTGACTCGGTGATCATCTCCGGCGGAGATGGGTCAATCAATTTTGTAGTCAATGTCTTACTACAAAACCAAATTGAACTCCCGGTTGGAATTATTCCCGCCGGGACTTCAAACGATTTAGCCAGGAATTTAAAGATCCCGCTGCAACAAACCAAGGCCGCCGATCTGATCCTAAAAGGTAAAACTAGTGTGATTGATGTTGGCCTGGCCAACCAGAAGATTTACTTCTTGAGTAGCTACAGCGGAGGGCTTTTTACCGATATATCCTATAAAACTGAAGGCAAATTCAAGAAGAGTTTAGGTCCTTTAGCATATTACCTTAAAGGGATCCAGGAGTTGTCCCGGGTAAATCCGTTCAGCTTAACCGTTGAAACGGGCTCCGGCATCATAGAGGAAGATGTTTTACTCTTTTTTATTTTGAACGGTCCCAATGTGGCCGGCTTATCAGACATAGTCCATGAGGCCAACCCAGCTGATGGCCTTTTACATCTGGTCCTGATCAGAAAGTGTAATCCGATTGACCTCGCCGGTTTATTCTTTAACATGCTGGGAAGGCATTCCTTACGCGGGGATGACAAGGTAAAAGTATTATCCGCCCCCGAATTCAGGTTATCCAGCGACCGCGAGATCGCTTTAAGTATTGATGGCGAAAGATACGACAACTTACCCGCGGAACTGAATATTACACCCCAAAAACTAACTGTCTTTTCCGCTTTAAAATAAGCCTCTATATGGGACTATTGTTGGTAATAGCGAGAACTATTATTAAATATCCCGTCAATCCTAATAAACAAAAACTTTTTTTAGACAGGATTTACACAGATTAACACGGATTTCTAAAAATCAAAATCATCACAGACAGAGCCAAATTTTTACCCTTTTCCCTTTACACTTTAAACTTTACTCTTTCCCCTTGTCACTAGTAAAATCCCACTCAACCGATTTCTCCAAAAACAATTCCGGGTCTATCGAAACTTCGCCGATCCGAAAGGTTAAATGTAAATGAGGTCCAGTTGACAAACCGGTCGAACCGACCTTTCCCAAGATTACCCCTTTTCGAATCAGATCCCCTTGTTTCACCGCAATCGTAGATAGGTGGCAATAACTGGAGAAAAGATTTAAACCATGATGTATCATCACCGTTAAGCCGGTTGAATACAAATTGCCCGCATAAACAATCCGGCCATGGTTAACGGCCACTACCGGGGTACCGGCGGGGCTAACGATATCCAAGCCCGAATGGCGGCCATTGTCAATTTGATTCACATAGCGGATTCGTCCAAAACCGGTGGAGATTTTTCCTTTGACCGGCCAAATAAATGAGCCTTCCCATAGCGGGAGGGTTTTAGATTGAATCCCCTCCTGCCGTGCTTTAGCCGTGGTTTTCGCGTCGGAATTAACATTAGTGTCGCTTAGAATTTCTTTTCTTGTTGTTTCCGGAACAAAAATCCTGCTTTCCGGGAATTTTCGTTCCACAATCCGGAGCGGGTATGACTTTACCCAATCAAGCGATGCCGTTTTAACCAACATTGAGATTTGGTATTCTCCGGGAGTATTATAGTAGGAAACCGGTAAAAAACCGATGAATTCATTATTTCCGTTCTTCCATAATTCATAAGTGCTTTCCTGAAAGCGAGCTTTTACTGAGGCGTCGCTTGGCGCTTTGACCTTTATTTGGATAAAGTCACCCGGCCTAAGGCTGTGATAGTTGAATAGAACCTCCGGCTCGTCAGCATCCGCGATTGCTAATGACGGTACTATCAGTAACATCATTATAATAATCACATTATAAATTAGTCTCATTTTACCTACCACCCGTTTTATTTATTTCATCCTATTACTGCTGTAATAAGTTGAATTAAATTCATAAGTCTTTTCATCAGGTTTAACCTGAATAAAAAATCTCCTTTTACCAATAATTATCAACTATAACATCTTTTGATAGCACGCTATAATTGAATTATCCAATTAACTACAGTCGCTTAGTCTCAAATTTTCTTTAAACAATGTGGACAAATTTACCCAATATATTAAATTTGGCTCTCTTTTCAAGAATGGTTGATTGCGAATCTGTCCGACGCGGGCTAAACCCACACGGTCAGGTATACAACCAACCCCGCTAAAGCCGGTTGTTCTGAAAAAAGAAGCGTAAAAATCAAAATTGGTTTTATAGGCCTGATAGCCCCATTTATGGGCGTTGGTGCGAAATATATTCAGCAGTGGGGTTTCAGCCCACGGATTGACCCAGATTTCAGAGTAAACAATAGATTAACCATTTCTAATAGTAGAGCCTAAAATTTAATCCCATTGTATTTTAGGGAACGGTGGAACCAACCTTCAGGGGGAATCACTTTTTAATACGATTTGTACTAAATCTTATCCTTTAAATCTATCAAAATTTTTATTAAAATTTTTGAAACCAAGAGATTATAGCCCAATAAGTTTTGGACATACCTGGATTATTGCGATATTTTTTCCCAATTCATAAATTGAAATAAAAAAATTGGCCCTTTTCCATCCATGCTTTAAGGATGGACAGTATAATCAAAATTTATTTCAATTTATATAGTACAATCATTTTTTGCGAAGGGTTAATCTTTAACCCTAACCCGTCAGTTAACCTCGGAAGCAAGAAAAGAGAGGGGGTAATAGTTTTCATTTCATTCCGGGCCATGGATACGACCATGGTTTTTCTATATGACTGATTCTCTAAAGGAGGAAGAAGATGGATAAATTAATCGCCTTGGCTGCAATCGCCCTATTTTTCTTAGTAACCCCGTCACCGGAGATTGTGTCATTTACCCCGGCGCAAAGCTTAAATACTGAAGTGGTTAACATGGTAATTGAGGGCAATAAATTTGACCAGTCGGCAGTAGTCAAATTATCCCGACCGGACGAAGCCGAAATATCTGCATCTGAAATCAAGGTTGAATCCGAGAGAAAAATTATCTGTAAATTTGACCTAAAAGGTCAGCAGAGCGGTAAATGGGATTTAGTTGTAACCAATACGGATCGGCTTACTAAAAGGCTCAAACAAGCTTCCATTTCCCAAGTTTTCACTATTGAATACCCGGCGCCGCAAATTTCGAAAATCGACCCGAATTCCGGTTTGAATTCCGGTACTATTGAAATCGATAACCTTTCAGGAGCCAATTTCCGGGCCGGCGCGGCGGTAATGTTGAGCAATGAGAAAATGGAGATTGGCGCCTCGCGGGTTGAATTTATATCCAATAATAAATTGAGATGCCAATTCAACCTCGCCAATGCTGAAATTGGGATCTATAATGTTAAAGTTGTGAATGACGACGGGAAAACCGGTATCCTGAAAGACGCTTTTAAAGTGCAAGGCCCTCCCCCTGTGAAAAAAACTCCCCGGCCGGAAATTACCGGAATCACTCCGGAACGCGGTTTTAATAACGGTTATGTCCTAACCGCCATCACCGGCGCTAATTTTGAACCGGAAGCAACTGTCAAATTAGTTGGCCCCGGTCCGGTAGAGCTACCGGGATTAAATGTTAAATCCGGCTCCTCATCGCAAATCACTTGTTTCTTTGATATCAAAGATCAACCGGTTGGTGTATATAATGTGGAGGTTACCAATCCCGGCGGACAGAAAGCAGTATTGGCACACGGTTTTACGGTAGAAGTCATGAACGTTTCGGCTATTAAATTGAATAATTCCTTGAAACCGGTCTTCTTTGATTTAAATAAGGACAATCTCAAATCCGGACAACCGGAACGCTTGGATTCGAACTTAAAAACCCTGATCGCCAACCCCAAATTATTTATCCTCTTGGGCGGTCACGCCGATGAACGCGGCAGCGAACGCTATAATCTGGATCTTTCCGCCCGGCGGGCCGAAAATATCAAGAAATACTTAGTCAGCAAAGGAATCGATCCTAACCGTATTACCATTTATGCTTACGGCAAAGGCCATCCCGCTAAAAAAGGACATGATGAATCAGCCTGGGGATATAACCGGAGAGTCGATGTGATGGTTTGGGAAGAACCTCCCACTCGGGATATGGGTTTGAAGGGGATTGAAGTTGAATGAGAGATGACTATTAGGCCGGCGATTTGCCGGCCTAAATTCTTTAAGGGCAAGGAGATGGGAACGGCAACCAGACGATTTGAAGGGCTTTGAGGCGTTTAAGGGTAGATAGGCGAACCGGGGTAGGACCCTGAAAGCGGCCTGTGTTCCAGGATGGAACAGTTTGAAGGGCATGGACTCCGCTTAACGCCATCTTGACCCACGCTTATCGATAATTCTTCTCAGATACTATGAGATTATAAAAATAGGTATTTAAATCTTCCGTCATTATCGTATAAATAATGGGAACCTTTGACCTCATGGGTCGAGGCGTCAATTACAATTAACTCAACATTTGTCAAGTACAAAAGATGATTATGCCGAATTATTAATGAGTCTTTCTTTATTCCTTCAGTAAATCTGTAAAGCGGAACTAAAGAATTGGAGTTTGGATCAAGCCAGTATAGTTGCTGAGTGGTGGATACAAATATCTCCTTTTTATCCTGAGATTGGTACATGCTGAGCAATTCCTCTTCTGAAGTTATCAAACCTTTCTTTTCAAAATTCCCACCTATAATAGTAATGTCAAAGGTCATTTTATCGAAAATGTAAATTTGTTGTGAACCCGGATCGTATGCGACCTGCGTCTCAAAAGAATCGCTAAAAGAAGGATGCTTAAATACGGTGATTTCCTTTACAATCTTTACTATGGATTTTACCATTCCGCCCCCAGTGGCTTTCCCGATGAACCTTTTCCCCTTGCGCCCGCTGGTTACTTCCGTAACCACTTCATTTTGATTAAGGTCGAAAATTTTGGCCCGATTTTGAGTAGGGTTATAGAGCACTAAAAAGTTAGCATCGGTCAAAAAATACATTTTATCACCGCTATAGCGGTCGTCTCCTAAAACTTCGTAGTTTCGGCCGGTGTTATATTCGTTTTCCAAGGATTTTTGATAATCAATAATCCGTAGTGAGTTCTCGTTTAATACGAATAGCAAATCTAAAGATGCTATGTATTTGATCCCGATAAACACTTGATCGTAATTTTTGACCCGAATCCCTCGGGAGTCGATACTAAGTAGCGAATGTTTCCCATTGATACGTTTGACCCCCATGGCATCCCAGGAGTTAAATTTATAATTTACAATATGAATTATGTTATTTTTGGGATCTTTCTCAATAACTGCCTGATCCAACTTCAGTTCTTGCTGGGCGATGATTTGGTTTTCGACTGTATTAATTAACTTTACACTACCCAATGGATTAAAAACCGTTCTATTGTAATTCTTTTCAATTATAACTATCCGTTCTTGATTTAAGAGATGCATTTCATAAGAATATTTGCCGAACTCTAGCGAACTCTCAAGTTTCAGGGGAGAGATGCTTATTTTGTTTAATACTTTAATATTATCTTTTTGGGTTAATGCATAAATACAGCTACCATTGTTTGCAATAACGCTATCGTAAACTTTGTTAGTATTTAAAAGCAGTTTTTCTTCCGCCATTTCAACCAAGCTATATTTTAATAGTTCGCTATTCCCACCGGAAGGCGAGGTTTGGTAAAATACTAAAATATCCTGCCCTTCCTGGGAAAACTGCCACTGATATGGGGCGTAACCAAGGGGTATCGTTTTATCGATGGCGCCGCTATTGCAATCGACAATTAACAATTCTCCTGGGAAAACATCTTTTTTCGACGTTGCAACGGGAGCCTGAATTATCGCATATTTGGCCGGTTCGTTAATTTTAATTACCGCGGCCGGTTTACCCTCCAATTTAAACCTGTCCATCAATACTCCGCTGTCATTATCATATTCAAAGCCGACCTTCGACTCTTGATCAAACAAAAATAAATTTTCAGCATGGATAGGTATCGCCAAAAACAGCACTATAAGGGAGACCAATGATAACTTAAGCTTCATTTTTGTCCTCCAATTTTAAAATTACTTTTTACTATTATTTTGAAGCAATTTGACAGGTTGCGGAAATTCCCTGCCTTTTTCCAAAAACAAAGTTCCATCCTTTTTCTTGGAAAGTATTGATGTGTGGTTTAAATGATTAGTCGTGATTAAGCAGATTAAGGGGATTTGGGGTTAGAAGGATTACCTAAAAACGCCCTGCCTCGCCTGATATCCGAGTGGTTATAGCGGCTATGATACTTCGTCCCTCCCCTTGACCCGGTGTTCATTTGAAAGTCCAGGGGAGAGGCAGCTTGGGTTGATATGTTTCGTTAAAAATCCCCTATCGATGATATTTTGCAAAATCACGTCATCTATGCAAATGAAAATCCCCGGACAACATTAAGTAACCATTCGATTTCTGAGGGAACACTGGCAAACTGTATGACATTCGCCTCACCCCGCCCGATACCCGATCAGTCTAAGTTGCATAATGCAGCACCCCTCTCCACGAACGCTACCAATTCTGAATGTTTGGAGAGGGGCAGCATGTTTTATTTCGGGTTTAAGTAATTATTTCAATTAATGCCTATAAAAAATATAAACCAAAAACTCGAATCAACCATACTTCCCCTCTCTAAAACATCCTGAATAACCAACAGCATGGAGAGGGGAGCGGCAAGCAGATATCATCAAGCACTCAAGTTACGGGTGGGTGAGACGGCGTCCCTTTTCCCAAACAAAAAAGCCGCCATTTTCAGCAGCTTTGTTTTTACTATCTATTTCTTCTCTTGACTCTTTAACCGTCTCAATAACCCAAACAAGCTAAAGACACAGATGTGACCCTATCCCGTTAAGTTAAAATACTCCCGCCTCTATAAAGCCAATTTTAGAATCGAAAGCACTTCATCTCGGGATAATTTACTGACATTACCGACCGTGAACGTCCAAGGCTTAATAGCCTTACCCGCCATCTCTTCCAAACGATCGCTGGAGATTCCCAGCTCCCGCAATGTAACCGGCATTCCAATCCGCCGGTAGAAATCTTCCAGTCTTTTAATCCCTTCCATCGCAGTCCGCTCCGGATCTTCAAAGTCATATTCCACATCCCAGACCCTTACGGCAAATTGAGTGAACTTTTCCATATTCCGATGGAGCATATATTTCATCCATGCCGGAAAGATTACCGCCAAACCGGCTCCATGGGCTACGTCGTAAATAGCGCTTAGCTCTTGTTCAATCATATGGGGAGCCCAGTCTCCCAAACGCCCGGTGCTTAAAAGGTCGTTATGGGCCAATGTCCCAGCCCACATCATTTCGGCGCGGGCGTCATAGTTGTCAGGTTGGGCGATTGCAATCGGCGTATTAACAATCATCGTTTTTAAAGTCGCTTCACAAAGCCGATCGGTGAGATCTACGTGTTTAACATCAGTAAAGTAACGCTCCATCACATGCGCCATGATATCCACTGCGCCGCAGGCTGTCTGATACGGCGGCAGGGTGAAAGTCAGCTCCGGGTTCATCACCGCAAACCGGGGACGGTTTAATTCCACATTCAGGCCCCATTTCAACCAGCCGTTCTCGTTGGTAATCACCGAACTCTTACTGGCCTCGCTCCCGGCTGCAGGTATGGTCAGGACCGCTCCGGTTGGTAAAGCCTTTTCCGGTATAGCCTTATTAGCGTAAAAATCCCAAACATCGCCGGAATATTCTACCCCTACCCCAATCGCCTTGGCGGAATCGATTACACTACCGCCACCCACTGCTAAAATAAAACCTATTTTCTGTTCACGGCATACTTTGATCCCTTCCTGCACCAGGCTCAAGCGTGGATTGGGTTGTACTCCGGATAACTCTATAAAATCCACCCCCGCCCCTTTTAAAGAGGCGACAATCTTGTCATATAGCCCGGACCGTTTGATACTACCACCGCCGTAATGCAGCAATACTTTCCCGGCATACTTTTTAGTTTCTTCTCCCACCCGTTCCTCGACTCCGCGTCCGAAAATTATCCTAGTGGGGCTTAAGAATTCAAAGTTTTCCATTTTTGCTCCTAAGTTATTATACTATTGATTAATTACGTCTCCCAATACAAACATAGCTTCATCGATATAGGGATCGGCTCCGACCTGCTTCTGCCATTCCTTTAACTTCTCGGCCCTGTTCTGATCCTTAGAATTACCATTAGCGCCGTTTAAAACTGTTACCTTCAAATATGAACGTTCGGCTGCGTAATTCTTTAAACGCTCCGCCTCTTCCTTCAAAACCTCTTGCTCTCCGAAAACCTTAGTTAGCTGTAATGATTGGCTTGTATTCTCTCGCTGCTCTTCAACGCGTTTAACATGCTCGGAAATTAACTTAAATGATGGGTTAGCTTTAACCCGTTCTAGGCTTCTAGCTCTAATCTGCTTGAGATTGTTTTGATCTGCAGGCCATTTTTTATAATAGGTGGAGGAAATGGTATCCCAAGAGAGCGCATTATCCAAGTCCTTCTCCCGGTTCAGGCTCTGATTTACATCGGGCAAAGGTATATCGGCAGCAACTCCTTCACTCTGAGTCGAACCGCCGTTAATCCGGTAATACTTTTGAATCGTCAGTTTCAATGAGCCAATCGGTTTTAAAACTGAATACTCCTTCCCCAATAAACGGTCTAAATCAGTGATCACCTGAACCGTGCCTTTCCCGTAAGAAGTCGGCCCTCCGATAATGATTGCCCGGCCATAATCTTGAAGCGCAGCTGCTAATATTTCCGAAGCCGAAGCGCTTAAGGAATTAATTAAAACTACCAAATGACCGCTGTAAACGATCTTCTGATCCGGATCATTGAGCACCTCGATATGGCCGGCGCCGTTTTTCACCTGAACCACCGGGCCATTCTTGATAAAAAGGCCGGACATGGAGACAGCATCGTCTAAAATGCCTCCATAATTATTCCTCAAATCCAAAATTACGCCGTCAACCTTCTCAGTTTTCATTTTTTGAAGTTGATTACTGACATCTTCAGCAGCGCTCCGGCCATTTTTTGATTTATAATCATGATAAAAAGATGGTAAATATATATAACCGAATTTTTTCCCTAATTGTTGATTATTAATTATTGCCGACTTGGCATAAGCCTCTTCGATCACCACTACATCCCTGACAATCGGGATTACCATAATCCGGCCATCCGGTTTTTTGACAGTCAACCGAACCTCAGTGCCTTTTTTGCCACGAATTTGTTTAACAACTTGGTTTTGAGGCATAAAAGAAATGTCCACCGGTTCTTCGGCTCCTTGCCCAACTTTCATGATCAGATCGCCCGCCTTAAGCTCACTTTGCCGCCAAGCGGCGCTTCCCGGAACGATCTCGTTTACTTTTATATATTCCCCATCCGCTTCTAAGATGGCTCCGATCCCTTCCAAAGTCCCCGAGATATCAGATTCAAATTCTTCAGCCTGTTCTGGCAGAAAATAGGTGGTATGAGGATCGAGACTCCCCGCGACAGCATTCAAATATTGTTCTATCTGATCGTTGTTATTCTCGGTTAATAACATTTGGAACTCTCTTTTTAAGCTTCGGGAAAGCTTTTCCCTAGCTTGGGCTTCCAGCTCCGGCCGGAAAACCGGGACCTTAGTTTCAGATTTTGATTTAACATTCTGGTCGTTTTCAAGAGACAAATAATATACTAAAGTCCGGTATTTAAGGATCTTTCTCCAGAACTCTTTTTGTTCGGCTTCATCGGAACAATAATCCCTTTTATCAGCGTCCATCTCCAATTTTTCATCCTCTGAAAAATCAAAAGGATGTTTTAAAATCTCTTCATAATAAGCCTGGACTTTTGCGGTTCGCTTCTTTAAAATTGTCGATGCTTGATCTGATAATCCGTACTTTCCTGTTCTCAGTTCATCGTCAATTCTATTTTGATATTGCTTTAATTGTGCAATATCGGATTTTAACAAAAATCTTTTGTTCGGATCCAATCTTTTTATAAAAAGGCCGAATGCTTTCTGTGAAAAATTATCATTCAACCTCACTTCGTTATAATGCCAATTTTCTAACGCCTGAAGCACAATTCTAGTAGTAACTGTATCTTTTCCGATGCGGTTATCCGCTGAAGTAATGCCGAAGATCAATAAAACAATAACCAGAAGCGGTAATAAAAACTTAAAGATTGGTTTTTTCATGTCAATTCCCTTTTCATTTCTAATGTTTATACACATTCAAAAATTATTATTTTAAACCTATCACTATCTTTAATTCTTGTCAACCTTCCAATCTATATATGTCGCAATAAGTTTCTTGACTATCCTAGATTATTGCGACATATTTTCCTTGATCCATAAATTGAAATAAATTCGATACTTTGCCCTTTTCCAGCGCCATCAGCGGATCGGCGGTTAAATTATTTCCAAACAATCCTTTTTTACCCAACCTCTTTTCCCGTCAATCCGCTTGATCATCACCCAAGTATATTTCTCCTCCAGGATTTGCGCTCTTGTACCTTCTGCCAGATGATAATAGAGCGTCGCCGCTTGGGATGGTTCAAACCGGACTGAATCACCCTTAACCGCCACCGCTTGTTCCCGGGATTGATCCCAGTATGTCAAGATTCCCAACGTACTATGGATGAAAAATATTATGAAACAGCCAAAAACGATCATCAGCCACCATTTTCTATGGTTACCTTCAATAATATTCCTTAATGGCGCCGGATTTATGATCCACAATATTATTAAAATGATAAAGCCAAAAAACCAAACCGAACCGGAGATTGCCAATTGTTCAACTGAAGCCATTCCTGTCAAAAATTTTATAAAACCTTGTTTCCAATCGGGAACTCCCTCCTGGACTCCGGCTAGAGCATAATTAAGGTTTGCGTTCAAATCCGCATCGCCCGGAATCAAACGCTTCGCCCTTTCATAGTTGAGGATCGCCCTGCCTTTTGCTCCAAGCTTAAAATAAGCATTGCCAAGATTATAGAGTAGATTTCCGTTCAGATAACCTTCATCGCAAAGTTGCTGGTAAAGTCCGGCCGCCTTAACGAAATCGCCCTTTTGATAGGCTCTGTTAGCTTCATCAAACATAGCCTCCGGCTTGGTACCGCTCGTTTCAGGGCTGCTAAAGGCCGATTGTCCAAAGGCCAGAAAAGCTATTAATATCAAAAAATAAATACCGGCCTTAAAAAACCTCATGGCAACATTAAAGTTTCCCATTTTGCCCTCTCCTTTCCAGCCCTTTACTTACCTTTGGGGAATAATTTTCGATTTGATCAATGTTTTTAATGATCCGGTTCACTCTCTCCCACAATTGCCCAACTTCAGCCGCGCCGATTTTACTTCCGGTAAACCGGTAATAATCATACCGGTCAAAGAAGTCTTTTATATCTTGTAGTATTTCCGGATTAACTCCATCATCGGCAATTTTCCCTACCACACTTCCAGTCATTCCGGCGGTATTCAATTGATATTTTTCCCCCAGATATTCCCGGATAATTAAATGCAATTCTTCCAGTGCATTCTCGGGTTTTTCAGTCAACCACGTTTTAACCTTGGCCATTTGCCTGGTAGCTTGGCTACTGGCTCGGAGCGCCCGGGAACGGGGCGAGTCCGAATGCAGCATCAGGTGATATCTCCGGCAACCCAAAACGATAATCAAACCTAGCAAAGGAAGCAGTTGCAACCACCAAAACCAATGTTGGTAAATAAGTTGTCCTTCACGCCGTTTCAAACTCCCTAACCGCTCTTTAATGAATACCAAATCCTGTCCATAACTCTCATCGTCCGTTGCGGTATCGGAAAATAAAACCGCTTTAAAATTCGGGTTTGGCTTGACATTGACCGGAATCGCCGGGGCAGTCGCTTGACGATAACTTCCCTGGTACGGGTCAAAATAGGAGAAATTGAAAGGCCCGATCTGTTTTACCTTATGGTCAATTGGAATAACCACTTGTTCAAAATGGATCTGGCCGGTCTCCCCTTTGCCTGAATTTTTTTTCTGAGCGTCATATACCTTTAATCCTTGATCATTGTTCAAAAATGGCGCATTTATCGTTTGGAGATTACCGTTCCCGGTTACAATCAGCTTTAGGGTGATCGGCTCTCCTTGTAGTACTTCAGTGGGCTGGCCGGTAGCTTGGATTTTAAATTGCCCGATTCCACCGGAAAAGTTAGCCGGTTTCCCGGTTGGCAAAGGTAAAACATTAATCATCAGTTGACTGCTTTTCAATTCGAACGGATATTTTTTAAAGTTGGAAAAAAATGAATCGTTGGTTTGTTGTTTAATTAAAACGGTACAATTCAAATGTGCCGGTCCTAAAGTAAATTTACCGGACTTAACCGGAGTAATGTTGGTTGAAAACTCAACCAGTTGATATGAACGGCCATTGATCGATGTCTTTCTTTGGTTTGGTTTATTCATTTGATCTAATACGAATTCCTTCTGGTTAATTACGGGATAACTTATTTCATCAATTGTAATTTCGCTAAAATAGACCTTGATCTTCAACGGAGTCTTTTCTCCGAGAAACAACCGGCTTTTACCTAGCTCCATTTCCATAAAGAGCTTATCTCCCAAAGGGGAAGCATCATCTACTGCCGGAGTCAACGCTTTTGATTGATTAACGCCGCCGCTAACTTGCAAGGTAACGGCGTTAACCGTTAGCTTTTCATTCTTAATCTTAACTTCAAACGGCCCTAAGGTATATGAACCCGGTTTAAAGGCGATGATTTCATATCGATGATTAATTGACGCAAAATATTTTCCATTGATAAAATTGACACGGGAACTTGGCCCGAGATAGTTAATTTCCAAACCGTCAACACTCTCAATTACCGGTTCTTTAGCCAAAGTGGTCCCTTCTACCGCAATACTTAATTCGACTGCTTCGCCTGTTGTGATGGAACTAGCGTCCAATGTGGCTGAAGCCGAGAGAGTTTGGGCCATTCCAACCGTTGGGGTTAGTAATAATCCGGCGATTATAACAAAGATTATTGAGAAGAGTCTCTGTTTCATAGGTGGTTTCCTTCCTTTTTACCAGTCTTTATCTACTGGTTCTTCCTCCTTGATTTGGGGGACGAAGTATTGCGCATCATTCATATTCATAATATTTTCCGTCTCATTTTCTTGTTGTTCCGGGGGTTTACTGGGCGGCGGTTGTTTTAACTTTAACAGAGTCAATTCATAGTTATATTTAGCATCCAAATCCTTCGGATCAGCTTCAATTGCTTGTTTAAAACTATCAAGCGCAGCTTGATAAATACTGTGGCTTTGTTGGCCTTGGATTTTTTCGGCGGAATCAAATAAAGCATTTCCCAGGTTATAATAAAACCCATTCTTCAATTTGCCTTTACTGGATTTGCTTAGCTTTATACCTCCCAAACCGCCGGTGGCCTCCCGTAGATTATTAACGGCTTTATCGTGTTGGCCCTTTTTTAAAAAAGACAGCCCCAGGTTATGAAGGATATACGGCGAGTTGGGCAAATCGACCAATAAATCCTCATAACGTTCCTGGGCGCGGTCATAATCAACTTTGTTATAATATCGGTTGGCGATTGACATTCGCCAGGTATTTCCCCAAATTAAAAAGATAATCACCAACACTGATAATAATCCTAAGGTGATTCCCAAAAAAAGCCGTATCCGGTGGCTCAATTTTTTCACCTCTAATTAATAATTTTTGATATTAAAATGGGAAAGAGGCGTGAGGCATGAGACGATGAGAGCAACGCCCTGTCCCAATTTTCATTCTTTCGTTAATAGCAAAGCCGGGATATCTATCTTCCGCTTAACCCGCGAATCCTGTTAATTCTAAATATTGATTTCCAACTCCCCGGCTTCACCCGAAAACTCAAGAAAAATTCACCAATTAAACAAATGAGAGCTAACAACAATGGAATCTGATATCTTTCCACATAATCTTTTTGCCATCTACTTTTAATTTCAGACTTAGTTAAACCGGCAAGCCTAGTCTGATATAGTTCCTCCAAACCCAAAGAAAATCCGCTGGCACGTACATAGCTCCCCTGGCCCGCCTGGGCGGTCTCCCGCAAGATACCTTCATTCAAGGTCGACTTGACCACGTTGCCGGACTTGTCTTTGAGATATGAATTGTTACCGTACTGATCTTGGACAATGATTAATTCTCCCTCAGGACTGCCGATGCCGATGGTATAGACGGCAATCCCATCCTTAACTGCAGCTTTGGCTTGGGAAACCGGATCTCCTTCGTGATTTTCACCATCCGTAATTATGATCAGGACCTTTTTACCGGCGCTACCCGACTTAAAAGCATTCCGGGCAGTAATGATCGCTGCGCCGATATCTGTGCCTCCCCGGGGAATAATACCGGTATTTAATGCGTCCAAGGTGCTGCTAAAAGCATTAAAATCGACAGTTAACGGGCATTGCATAAAACTGGTCCCGGAAAAGGCTACTAAACCCACCTTATCGTTCTGCATCACCCGGAGCAGATCCTTAACCGCCAGTTTTGACCGTTCGAGGCGGTTCGGTTTAACATCGGTTGCCAGCATACTTTTGGAAGTATCTAAAGCAAAGATAATTTCAAGGCCGCGGTGTTTAACCTCTTGCCAGCGATATCCCCAACGCGGTCCGCTGATCGCGATAATCAAAAAAAATAAACCCACCAACCTTAACCATGATTGCCGTTTTTGAGCCTTTCTACCCGATAGGTCTACCACTTTCGGGATCAAACCCCGACTCACTAAATTTTCCAAGTCCCGGGCGGAACGGCGTTGAACCCATAGGAAAAACCAGATCAATAAGAAAGGTAATACTAACAATATTAAATAATATGGGTAAGCCCAGTTCATGGCAGTCTCCTGCATACCGTATTAGCTAAAACCGCTTCCAATAAGAATATTCCCAGCGCCAACATTAAGAAGTGGGGATAAAGATCCTTATATTCGGAATACTTCGCCATTTCTACCTCAGTCTTTTCCATCCGGTCGATTCGTTGAAAAATAGTCTTCAACGACTGGCTATCGGTAGCCCGAAAGTATCTGCCTCCGGTGTTGGCGGCAATCTTTTGCAACAATTTTTCATCGAGGTTAATTTCAACCATCTGGTACTGTTTCTGTCCCCACGGGTCAACCACGGGATATGGCACCAAGCCTTGAGAACCGGCGCCAATTGTATAGACGGTTACTTTTAAGCCTTTAGCCGCCTCAGCCGCTATTTCGGGAGCGATCTCCCCGGCGTTGTTATTGCCATCGGTTAATAAAATAACTACTCTACTCTTAGCTTTGGATTCAGTTAGGCGTTTCACCGCATTGGTTAAAGCCGTTCCAATGGCGGTCCCGTCTTCGATCTCGCCGATTTTTAACTCGTCAATCCGGGATTTGATCCAATCATGATCCCAGGTTAAAGGCGATAGGATATATGGCCGTCCGGCAAAAATTACTACCCCAACCCGGTCATTCGGGCGCCGGTTAATGAAATCCCTGGTCACCTGTTTCACAATTTCCAGACGGTTGATTCTTTGCCCTCCCGATTTAAAATCTTCCGCCAACATGCTGGTGGAGACGTCTAATGCCAGAATAATGTCGATACCTTCCTTACGGATCAGGCTCTTCCCCAAGCCGACCCTCGGGCGCGCCAGCGCTAACACCATCAAAGCTACAGCCAAAATCGTCAACCACGGTAAAACCTTAAACCAGCGGACTCTCCAAGTGGCTTGAGCCCCATCCAAAGGAGCTGTAGTTGAATAATTAACCGCTCCTTGATAAGCACCCAACTTCAAACGGTATATCATAATCGGAACGATGATCATCAGCAACAAAAAAATAGGGTTTTCAAATATCATTAATTTCAACTTCCTCTTTGGTTTCCTCAATCAAACCATGAATAATCGAAAACGCCTTCTCCCCTTCTTCCCTGGCAGGTTGGTATTTGGCAAACTTTACTAAATCGGAATACTGGAGAAAGTCAGTTACAGCGGTTTTTTGAGTCAAGTTCAAAATATCCATCTTCGCTAAACTAATTAGGAATTCTTCGGTGGTCATTTCTAAGGCTCGGATCTGAAAACGGTTTTCCATATATTCTCGAGCGATCTCACTTAACCGATGGTAAAACAATTTATACTCCCCATCTTCCAAAAACTGTTGGCGGCGTAAATCATCCAATCGCCGCAAGGCAATCAAATGGGCCGGTTCAATTTTGATCAAATCCTGATCCATTATGGTTACAGTTTTATTCCGATAGTTGCTCCGCCAGTATTGCAGGGACCAATAAATTAAGCCTAATAGGGCTAGCCCGGCCAAGAGAAACCAAAAATATTGATAGCGCGGCGGGAGGCCTACCGGTTTTTTGAGGCTCTTTAGGCCATCCGCCAATATCTCTTCCTCGCTCAAATTGGCGGGCAACAGTGAAGTGATTTTGATTTGAAGCTCTTTTACTTGAATTGAACCTTTCTTACCAGTACGATCCTGAAAGTTTACGGTTAATCCGGAAACCCGATATTCACCAGCCCGCCAGCCGAGAAAGCTATAGGGAATGGTATGCCTCCATCCGCCTTTTACCTCTTCTTTCTTGGCTTTATCCTGCGCCGCTAGTTCCAAACCATCCAATTGCTTGGATTCGAACTCCCCAAGTAGGTATTCGGTTCCAGAAACGCCTTCTACTATTAAATTAACCGGAATTATATCCCCGATATAAAACGGGCCTTGGCTTTTCAGTTCCAATCTAGCTTTGAGGAGATTACTAGCCGAATCTCCGTCCGGTTTTGCGGCCATTACCTTGCCCGCTGACAGCGGCCATAAGAGAACCACCAGAGCGGAGGTTAATAACACAGCAGTAAGCTGCCTATTTTCATATTTTAATTGGATTTTCCTCAGCAAGGATCTCAATTTCAACGCATCCGTCGCTCCCTTAGCTTAAAGAATCTTTGAATTGGTCCCAGATACGGCTGATCAGTTAGGATATCGATTAAATCAACCTTATTCCGGCGGAAAAGTTTTGCTAATAACTCATCGCGTTGCTCCGCTTTAGCCCTGACCATCTCCCTAACTTGGCCGGCTGAGGTATCGACCAAGACTCTCCGGCCAGTCTCATTATCCTGAAACTCAACCAAACCTACGCTAGGTAATTCCGACTCTTTGGGATCCCTAATTCTCACCGCTACCAAGTCATGGCGGCGGGCCGTAGTTCCCATAACCTTCTCAAAGTTATCGTCCATGAAGTCGGAAACCAAAAAAACAATACTTCTTTGTTTCAATATTTTATTGACAAATTTTAAGGCTTCTTCGATTCGGGTACCAGTCCCGCTGGGCTGATATCCTAATATTTCCCGTATCACCCGGAGTACATGGCGCCTCCCTTTTTGGGGCGGAAGGTACTTTTCACAGGTATCGGTAAAAATCAGCAGGCCGACTTTGTCATTGTTCTTAATAGCCAGAAAAGCAAGTAGCGCCGATAATTCCGCTGCTAACTCGCTTTTTAAAGGCCCAACGGAGCCGAACCGTTGGGAGCCGCTCAAATCGATCGCCAACATCAGCGTAAGCTCCCGTTCTTCGGCAAAACGTTTTATATGAGGGACACCGCTCCGGGCGGTAACATTCCAATCAATTGAACGAATATCATCCCCGGGCACATACTCCCGAACCTCGTCAAATTCGATGCCCGCGCCCTTAAAAACACTGGTATATTGCCCGGAGATCATCTCATTGCTGATCCTGGAAATTTTATATTGAATCTTTCTAACTTTTTTCAATATTTCCTTAGATAACATCAGGGTACTTCCACCCCGTCAAAAATCTTTTGAATAATATCCTCAACTTTTAACTCTTCCGCCTCAGCTTCATAGGTGATAATGATCCGGTGACGCAAAATATCGGGTCCGATTGCCTTAATATCGTTTGGCACTACATAACCCCTGCCTTGCATAAAGGCATAGGCCTTAGCGGCGATGGCCAAATTGATGGTGGCCCGCGGCGAAGCGCCGAACTCGATGAAATCGGCTACATCTAATTTATACTTGGCCGGTTCCCTGGTAGCCATAATCAGGTTAACGATATACTCCTTAATCTTGGCATCCATATAGACCATATCTACCACTTTCCGTACTTCGAGAATCTCCTCTGGCGCGATCACCGGTTGGATTGATGTTGAACGCGAAGTTTGAGCCATTCTTTCCATAATCAACATTTCTTCTTCCCTGGTGGGATACCCGATCTTCAACTTCAACATAAACCGATCCAACTGAGCCTCAGGTAATGGGTAAGTGCCCTGTTGTTCGATGGGGTTTTGAGTAGCTAAAACCATGAAAGGCTCGGGCAGGGGGTAAGTATTTTCCCCTATTGTAACCTGCCTTTCTTCCATTGCTTCTAAAAGTGCGCTTTGAACTTTAGCCGGGGCCCGGTTAATTTCATCCGCCAGGATAATATTGGCAAAAACAGGTCCCTTTTTCGTTGTAAAACTTCCGGATTGAGGATTATAGATTAATGTGCCGACCAGATCCGCCGGTAGCAAGTCCGGAGTAAACTGAATCCTTTGAAAACAGGCGTTCACTGAAGCAGCCAAGCTTTTTACGGAGAGGGTCTTGGCAAGTCCGGGAACTCCTTCAAGTAACACATGGCCGTTAGCAAGAATTCCAAGGAGTAGCCCATCAATGAGTTTTTCTTGCCCGACGACCACCTTGCCTATTTGCTCCTTAATTTTAGTTATAAATCCGCTACTGCCTTTAATAGCTTCATTTATTGCTGTTAATCCTTCAGGCATTAACATTACCTCCTGGCATTGTTTATGAATCGGCTTTTTTATGAAAAATAACGGACAAAATGGCTGAAAGTTTCCATTATCAACCATCAACTTCAGCTTTTAATAAATGAAGCCTCTCATCGTGTTTGACGAAGGCCGCCTCCTACTATGTACCCATCTTTACGGCATGATTCGTTTCATCGAAGGCAACGTGGCAGGTCACTATTTTTAGCGACGTCGGCGCGCAACCCGAAGCCGGTCAGCCCTAATTTTTTTTGAGTTCTGACGCGCTTCGCGTTGCTCTTCAGCTTCAAAATCCAACTGAGATACGAGCCCTTTTTGGCTGTGATTTTTTAATAATACTATTGTCTCACCGGGGTTCGGGGAAGTAAACGGAGAACCATCCTCTCCCCGAAAGAACGCCTCAACATGCTCCCGCGCAAAATCGGAATCCTCAAGCCAATGGCGGACCATAGACTTAATAACCGGAAAAACTTCACTATGCTTTCCTTGTCCATGGATTATCCGGACTACCTGATTACCATAGTTTAAAGCATTAGCCAGTCCCTTAGCCAACTTGGATCGTGCTTCTTCGCAGCTATAACCATGCAAATCCATTGTAATGATAGGCATACACCCCCAGGGCTTTTTCACATATTATAAGATATCTAAGAGGTGCATAATAATGTTTCTGAAAAGAATCGGTGATTTCCTGCAAAACTTATGGGAAAAACTGAAGAATTTTAAGAAAAGGTTTCAAAAAAATACTCTATTGGATACGGTTAAACTTAATATATTCGGCCTAAAGGTCGAAATCTCCCGTGAACTAC
This sequence comes from Bacillota bacterium, assembly GCA_023415835.1. Lineage (GTDB taxonomy): Bacteria > Bacillota > UBA4882 > UBA8346 > UBA8346 > JAAYHS01. Next base: position 13,139 of record JAEZJK010000075.1, on the reverse strand, counting down.
CGGCAGATTGCCCTCATGAACTTACTGTAGTGGTTCCAAGAGCCGAATTACGCCAAAATTTAACGGTTGATAAACTCAAAAAGTCCGATCTGGAAGTGTTGTTAAACAGCATTACTATTGCTCATTCCCCTCGCTAAGGGCAGAAAAACATAAAACCCCTCCAAACGGAAGAGTCCCTAAGATTACAGAATGCTTAACCGTTCTCTAAAGTAAAATACAAATAACATAATTACAATCCCAGCCATCGTCCCTAATATAATCAACGAGATATTATATTGATCATCCCGGCGTTTGACCCGTTGTGAATTAATTCCAAGCCCGATCGTACAAAAACACAAGATAATTAACATCAAGGGAATTATGTTATTGATTAAGCCTTGATCCCAATCGGTTCTAATCGGGACATTTCGCATCCTGTCAAAAAAAGTCGACATTTCCGGTTTGGCTTTTCCAAAAATAATTAACCCGGCAAACATCAAAACCCAGCCGCCAACAGCGACCCAATTGATAAATTTCATCCAAAAATCCGGCCCCCGGCGTCGCTCTATCCTGTTACGGCTTGTTTCAAACAGCATTTTACTTCCTCCACGTTTAACCATTATTCCCGCAACTTATTATTAAGTTTATAAAATTATTTAGCCGTAAAATTATTGCCTTCATTAGCGGCAGCGGCTTCTTTTTTGGTAATACCGAAAAGTGAAATTAACTTTTCTGAGATATTAGGAGGAAGCATTTTGGAAAGTAGGCCTTTGCCTTTGATTATCAATTCCAAAATATCCGCCCGGCCGGTCCAGTTATCGTAAATAACTTCATTCGGAATATCATCAATTAATCCGGCTATCAAAACGGCCATTGCCAAGGTGTCATCCACAAAACCCAAAACACTTCCCAAAGCTTCAGGGATAAGATCTATCGGTGAAACCACATAAGCGACTGCCAAGGTTATTTTCAATTTTAATTCAGCCGGTACCCGCTGGTCTTTCATGAGCTTAATCAGTAGCAGTAGTAGATCAGGCAGGACTAATATTAAGTCGGTGATCTCCTTAGCAAGCCCACCTCCATGCCCTTTTACCCAGTTTAAAACCTTATTTCTTAGCTTCGGCACAACCTTTTCTTCTAAATTATCAACTTCAGTTGTAGGTTGGATTAAGACTCGGGCATTGGAGGATTTCGGAAACAACAAATTTGGGTCAATCAAGATAACATCTTTTCGTAAAATAAAAGCCTCTGCCTTGAAGACATTCCGATTAAACCTGATCAGCAGTTTGAGGAGCCAAGGTATTAAAAAGTTTGGGATCCCATCAACTGTATTGACCCGAAGACAGATTAAGTTATTCAATCCGGTTTCAATCAGAGCCCGGACGGTAAACCTCCAACCCATAACCTTTCCTGACAAACCTATAGTTCCGCCTAGATTATCCAGGAGCAACAACCTACTATTTTCATCCCATTCACCGCTGATTTCAAAATCCGACAAATCAAACCTTACTGTCATTTTTGCCCCCGAAGTATTATAATTAATTTATATTTAATATAAGAGATATTAGATGTAGTAACAGTAATCCCTGTCAAATCAAGATAATTATAACGTATTTTCAGAATAATAGTTGCCGATAAGGTTAGGGTTAGTAATTTGAACCATGATTTTGAAGTAAGCGTTACTGAATTACTGGAATTCTTTATTTCCCCGGGAGATTTACGCTCTGCCGCGGAACTCCGTTCCCGTGCCCAGGAAGGGACTGCCGGCCATCAGTTATTAATCTCGGCTAGGCCGAAAGGATATCAGGCCGAAGTACCGGTGGAACATGAATATGAATGGGAAAGTTTTCACCTAACAGTCCATGGCCGCATTGACGGTTTAATTGTAACCGAAACTGAGATTATCGTAGAAGAAATAAAAACCACCCACCTTCCGGTTGACGGACTTTCCGCTATTCCTTATCCCCTGCACCTAACTCAGCTCCAAATCTATCTTTATTTTATAATGAGCCAAAATCCGCACCAGAAAGTAACCGGCCGCCTAACCTATCTTAACTTGGAAAACCTCTCCGAGCGGCCATTCCCGATTACAATTACCCCTGAACAAGGCCAGACGGAATTTGAAGCCCTTGCAGTTAAATATCTCACTTTCCAAAAGGAAAATCTCGACTGGTTGGAAACCCGCAATCATTCCCTTAAGGGACTCGCTTTTCCCTTTTTCAAACTTCGGCCTGGGCAAAATGAGCTAATGGAATCCGTTACCCAGGCGCTTCAACAAGAACAAGATTTATTTATTGAAGCCGCTACCGGAATCGGTAAGACAATTTCCGTTCTCTTCCCGTCTTTAAAACAATTAGCCTTTAGCGGCCGCTTTCGTAGAATCTTTATGCTTACCGCCAAGGCCGCCGGTAAAGAAATTCTCCGAACAACCCTCGAAGGCCTGATGGAGCAAGGGCTCCGTTTACGCTCTGTTTTCATTGAAGCCAAAGAACGGTCCTGCCTTTCACCCGGCTCCCAATGCGAATATTGTCAATATGCCGAAGGCTATTACCTTAAAATCGAATCCGCGCTTCCACGGTTGCTCCGTTTAGAATTTATCACTCCCGAAACTTTAACCAAGATCGCAGCCGAGGAACTGCTTTGCCCCTTTGAATTGTCATTGGACTTGTCCCTTCGGGCTGATTTAATCATTTGCGACTATAATTATCTATTTGACCCCGGCGTTTATCTCCGCCGCTTTTTCCTATCATCCAAACGGGATTCCATCTTTCTGATCGATGAAGCCCATAACCTAGTCAATCGGGGCCGGGAAATGTATTCGGCGGCGCTTACTCAAAATGATTTAAAACGTTGGCTTAACGAGCTCAAAAAGATAAATCCGGAACTCACAGCCCACGGTAGGAAATTAGAGGCAATCTTAAACGAATATCGCTTAGAACTTGAAGAAAGTAACCAACAAGCAATGGTACTGCCATCGCTTCACCCGCTTTTGGAACCCAGCCTCGAACAATGGAGCGCACTTTTAGAAAAAACAATCCACTCAAATCTATTATCGGTATACCGGGATCAAATTAAAACTATCTATTTTGAAATTATCAAATTTATCCGAATCATAACCCTACTTAACCAGAATTATGCAATCTACACAAAGTTGGAAGGCCATAACCTATCCTTACGTATTTTATGCCTTAATCCAGGTCCTCTGCTCCGGAAAAGGCTTGACAAGGGGCGTTCGGCAATCTTTTTTTCGGCCACTCTTTCACCCCACGAATATTTCCGGGAACTTTTAGGCTGTAATGATGCTTTACACATTAGGCTCCCATCGCCATTCCCTAAAGAAACACGGCTTTATCTGCATGTCCCGGAAATAGATACCCGCTATCGGGTCCGCTCCAATTCCCTATCTCAGTTGGTTGAATGTATTGAAACAACGGTTCAAGCGCATCCCGGAAATTATTTGGTCTTTTTCCCGTCATACTCTTATTTACAATCAACCTTGCCAATGCTCCGTCAAAAGTTGAACGGCCAAGCGCTTGTCTACGCCCAGTTTCCCGGCATGGGGGAAGAGCAGCGGCAACAGTTCTTGTCAAAACTCTTTCGCAACCATACCGTTCAAACCAAACTCGGTTTAGCGGTATTGGGCGGAAGTTTCGGCGAAGGCATTGATTTGCCGGGAGAACAATTAATTGGGGTGATTATTGTCGGACCTGGCCTACCAATGGTCAACGAGGAACAAGAATTGATCCGGATTTACTTTGACGAACGGGATAATTCCGGATTTTTCCATGCTTACCTGGTTCCAGGCTTAATAAAAGTAATCCAAGCCGCTGGACGCGTTTTCCGTTCTCCCGAGGATATTGGCTTAGTATTACTGATCGATGACCGTTTTGGGGACGAGCGTTATCAAGAGCTGCTCCCGCCGGATTGGTTTATCCCCGGCCGCCCCTTTTCAGATCCCGAATATCGGGAGGCCCTGGAAAAGTTTTGGCGGGAATCGTCAGGAAATAATTAGCCTATTGGCATTAATAATTTTAAATCACCGAAAAAAGCAGGATTGACAAAAAAATAGTGGAAATAAAATATAGGGTTAAAATTATCCATTTACACAAAGCCAACGTCAAAATTCATAAAACTACCAAATAACATTTGTTCAAGGAGACCAAATTGAAAAAGGTAGCATTCTGGATCATAGCTTCGCTGGCACTAATCACCTATCTACTCTCCAGTTTTTCTGATCCTGGCGCCAAAATCGTCCAGAGTTTTCAACAAGCTTGTCAAGAGGTAATTGCCGCACGGGAAATGGAAAACAAGAGCTATGCTTCGGCCTTTAAACTTTATAAAAGCGCCATTGCTAAATTGGATAATATTATTGTTAAATATTCTTCCTCCGAAATTGCCATTAATTTATTTAGAAATCAACTGACAATCGGACCCTATCCCTTTCTTGAATTCAAAGAAGATATTATTCCCCGGGCTAAATTAAGGGCCGAAGCTGAAAATAATCCGTTAGATTGCTCTTTTTATGCAGTTAACCTATTGGATACAATTCAGTTCGATGATAAGCTAAAACTGATGAAAGCTGCCAAATTAGCCGATATTTCCACCAGGTTTTCAAAGAATTGGCAGTTTAGAAAAGCCGCTTTAGTCCTGACCGAAGGAAAAGCAATCGTCAAAACAATATCTTCCGATTCATTTAAAGTTGGCGCCCTAGCTGAAATGGCTCAAATTTTAGGGACGGCTGGGAAAAAGGGCGAGGCCATTGAACTGCTTAGCCAAGCAAAAACCATCGCTAATACTATGCCCCACAGCGAACTCCCGGAAGTTCTCCTAAAAATAATATCAGCTTATTGTATAATCGAAGAATTCGATTCAGCCGAAGGCCTGATAACACATAAATCCCTGATCCATGATGAGTCTTGGTCAATCGTTTCGCAAAGTTACGCCAGAAAGGGGAAATTGAGGACAGCGCTTAAAACGGCTGAAAATATCAAAGACGATAACCTCCAAGCCAAAACATTACGAGTCATTATCCCTCAAATTGCGGCAACCGGCCGGTTTGAAAGGGCCGCCAAATTAGTATCTAAAATCAATCCATTAGACACCGTTTTGAAAGTAAAAGCTCTGGCTGACATTGCCTTCCATGCAGGGAAAGAAGGCAAAAGAGACTTAGCGGTTTCATATTTTGAAAAAGCCATCAAAACCGCCAATCAGTTTGAATCTTATGAGTTAGCTCAAAAATTGTCCGTTCTGAATTATATTGCTTTTCGTTTTATTGAACTCCAAGATAACAAAAACGCCGTTCAAATATTGGAATCGAACAGCGCTTTAGCCAAAACTATGCCGGAATTCAACCGGGCCGAAGCGTTTGCAGAAATAGCAGTCGCCTATGGTCAAACCGGTGGGTTTAAAAAAGCGCTTGAACTGGTTACATTCTATATCCCCGATTATCTTACTATTGACATCCGAGCCGGTACGTTAGCCCGCCTAGCGCTTCAATACGCCGGAAATCGGCAATATCAAAAAGCAATCGAACTTGCCCACCGTATTGATGATGATACAACCGCTCTTGAAGTAAATCGGGCTTCGGTTCTATCTAAAATAGCAGTTCTTTCCGCCAGTGCGGGGGATCATCAAACAGCGCTTGAAATTGCCAAGGAAATAAATAGTCCCTTTTATAGGCCTTGGACTTTTGGGGAAATAGCTTTACAATTACCCAACCAACGTTTTTATTTCCGCAAAAAACCAAATATTATACAATATCTTCATCAGATCATTACTGAATTGAACCCAAATATAAATCTCGACCCCGTTTCCCTAACCGTAATAGAATAACAAAAAACCGGCTGATAAATGCAACGACATTAATCATTACATTTAATCGCCGGTTTATTCCCTTTTACATGCTTGGCGCCCGTCCCCCGCCACGGCCGCCCCTTTTGGCATCTGTATTCCTACGTAAAGTAGATTGCCTTTCATCGGAGTCTTTCATAAACTTAGCTAATTTATCTTCAAAATTTTGGTGGTTCTGCTTTGGAACACGTTCAACACGGGGTTGGGCCTGTTTGATTGAAAGCCCGATTTTGCCCTTATCCAAATTTAAGACCTTCACTTTGACCAGATCATTTTGTTTAAGAAAATGATTAACATCCTTAACATACTCATCCGCCACTTCGGAAATATGAACCAAACCAGTCTGACCGTTGGAAAGCTCGATAAAAGCGCCGAAATTTGTAATACCCGTTACCTTACCTTCCACGATCTGGCCAACTTCCAATGCCATACTTCAACAATTCCTCCCTCGGCTTCCTATCGCGTTCATATTTGTGTTTTCATAAACAGCTGAACCCCGGAGGTTATTTCAGAGATCATCAACTTTTTTCAGAGTTTAGGAATTATGAAAACCGCTTAATAATATATATTATAACTTCCAGACAAAAGTGTTGTCAAGACATGCTTATGGTGAACCACGGCGGAGCCTAACTATTTTAAAATCAGGTCCTAATTCAACGTGCTCACCAATGCGGAGGGTTTCTGAATCCGTATAAAGTAAACGGTCATATGCAGAAAGTATTAATCTAATTTGCTGGGGTTTTTCCCTGAAACAAGCATTAAATTCAATCTGGGCAATTTCACTAATGTTATGTAATCTTAGGGAAATTTCCCCAAAAGTAGTTGGAAGGCGTCTTAATTCAATGTTTTGGCGCTTCCAGACTTTACTGGTAAAAATACCGGGCAACAAATAAAGGGTCTCTCCCTCTTCCATAACCATTATGTTTCGTAGCAATAGTAAGAAGTAGCAACATACTTCTGGATCATGCCCTGCGAAGCCTATTCCCCCGCCAGAAAAAAGGTGGATCCGATCCGGCCAGCTTCCTGTAGGGCTTACTGTATCTATTAATAACTTGAATACCGAATCGTATTCCCGCCCTTCCCGTAATAAGGCCATGCCCAACCGGGCAGTCAATCCCAGATCGACCCCTTGAAATTCCAGCGGTGAGATTACTCCGCCATTAAAGGTAGATTTATCAATAACCTGATTCAACCACTCCCTAATAAATCTTTCGTTCCTCTGGAATAACCGTAGTGGATATGAAAGGCAAAGGCCTGCAACAGCCTGACTGGTTGGCCAATTTTTTTTAAAACTGCCGCCAGTATTATCTTTAAACTTTCGTGAAAAAAATCCTAAAATCTGCGGCCAAAGTTCCTGATAATGTTGATTGAAAATCGTATAATTTTCAAAGTCATTATTAACATCACTCAATAAAACTATAGCTTTAAATGAAGCGCAGATCCATACCAAATTATCGTAACACTCCGGGCTTAAATTGTTTATTAGGTATGTTTGATTTTGAACAAGCCAAAACCCGATCCGTTTTAAAATCTGCCAGTTATCCCTAACTAATTTTTGGTCACCACTAAATTGATAGTAGTCGGTCAGGGCATAAATCAGTTTTCCTGGTGTCAAAGAACCGCTGGGAAGAGAACCATCCCAACGGACTTTTTTTAAAACCTTTAGAAGGCACGCCCTGCTTTGAGTCAAAAACGCAAAACGGTTTAAGGCGAGGATGTGGTAAACATCAACTAGATCAGAGGAAGGTCCATTAAACATTTTAAGGTAATTAAGATTGTTATGGTAGATAAGATCTATTTCAGGGGTGATCTTTAACATCTGATGTTGCAAAATGTCGCGGCTAAGCCAAATTTGTTTGCTTTCAAAAAACCATCCCTTGGAAAAATCGCCTTCCTGCTTTGCAAAAATTTTGAAAGAACCGGGTTTATAAAACAGTTTGATTCCAGTCTGATCCGCCGGGCGAATCGAATAACCGATCAAACCGGTACAACTTCCATCCATAGAGGTAACTGTTAAATTATTCCGTTCTAATTTAAAATATTCGGTGACATCCCCTAACCCGGCATGGGTGCAAAATACTATCTTAGGTTCGGTTTCTAATTGAATCAGCTCGATATTATTTAGCTTAATACGCTTGTTTTTTAATTCCAATCGATTAATTGCCGTTAACCCATTATGGTCAAATGGCCGTACCACCAGCAAGATTAAATAGTTTCTGAAAGCAGATTCACCCGTTGCATAAAGTTCTAGGTCGAACCCGAACGAAGCGTCTCGGAACCCTTCCATTGGAAAGAGCCGGCTTTTACAGGTTCCGTTTTGAAATCTGCTTTTGGTTTCAATACAAAGAAATTCCGGGGACGCCGTTTGTTCAGTTTGAAGAAACCGGCCGGGTGTATAAAGGGTTTCGCCATCGTTGATCCATACTTCAACCGAAACCCCAATTTTCGGAAACGAGATTGTCCCTTCCCTATCAATTAGTAAGGCTTGTTCACCCTTCTCATTACTAAACGCAGTCCAATTGCGATAACATACATTAGCAAATCGATATTTCCCAAAAACATAACCTGCGCTTAAGGGGTTACTTTGCTTGATAAACCAAGACGGTAACAGCCAGCCCCCAATCTCCCCAGTCGAAAAATCAGGCTTTTGCCGTTTTATTTCAAAAGCTTTCAATAATTGGCGCCCCATGAAAAATCATCCTCCAATACTATAGTTTGTACGGAAGATTATTTTTCATGAATTAATTTTAGGTTTATTATTTTCGCAAAGGATCAGCCTCTTTACAGATAGTTAACCTCCAAAAGAAAAAACCGCCGGCCAGTAAAGAGCTGAAAAAAGTATATATTCTCCATAATAAAACAAATAAACCCAACCCTTGATCACCTGTTATGCCACGAAACAGGTATGATAAAAGTACTTCCGCACCCCCGCTCCCTCCCGGGGTGGGAATGAGGGGTTGGGCTACGTTAAAAATTAATTGACTATACATCAAGCCGAAAAAATCCACCGGTTTACCCATGGCTAACATGATAATCGGAGCCAATAATAGATAAAAAAACCAATATGAAATACTTGCCATCACCGCTTTAAGCATAGCCGGCCAGTTGCTTTTGATTAATAATTGAGAGCCTTCTTTAAATAAAAACAACTCCTGCCGCAGCCGTTTTAGCCAACCTTTTTCCGCTACGAATGAACCAATTTTATTAGCCCATCTTAACCGAATTAGATAATACAATATCCCACCGAGTAATATTAAAAAAGTTATTACCGCCAATCCTTCCCAAACCAACCCTGCTTCTAAAAAACCTATTTGTTTCAAAAAACCGAGATTCAAAGAGAACGTTCCAATTAAAATTAATAAATATACGATTGAATGCAATCCCAAGTCGATTGTGGTTACAGCAGTCGCCCTGCCAAGGCTTAGCCCTTTTTTATGAAGCAAATATATTTGAAGAGGTGTCCCTCCGGCATTAAAAGGAGTAACATGTGACACAAAACAGGAAGCCAAATAAATTTGAAAACAATCCCCGAGAGTGATTTTTTGACCCATCCCACGGGTAACTACATAGATTCGAAATGCTTTGGAGAGCCATACTATTAAGAGCGCTATAAAGCCAAACCCAAGAAACGGGAATTTAATCCTATTTAGGTCAAACTTCAAAGAATCTTTAGCGATCCCTCTAAAAATCACAACCAAGCCGATAATACTAAAGAGTACCGTGTACCAGATGCTTTTTTGTATTTTGTTTTGGTTAGCGATCTCACGTCACCTCGACTATTGCGTTCATTCCAGTTGAAACCTTATCCATAATAAGCCCCAATACTTCGCTGACTTCAATCGCCTCCATACAATAGGCTTTTGAACAACGGGGCAAATACTGCCAAAGCCCTCCGCCAAATCGATAACAAGGGCTGCATGAAAGTTTTTTATAAATACAACGGTGTAAGGGTTGGCGGTAAGGGTAAAATTGTTCAGGGGTGGTGGGGCCGAAAAGGCCGACGGTGGGAATACCGATCGCCGCCCCCAAATGCAGCGGTCCCGAGTCATTAGCGATTAACAGTTTGCACCTTCGGAGCAGGGCAGCTGTTTCTCCCAGAGAAAACCGGCCTACCGTATTAATTACCTCCGGTATAATTGAATCGATTATGGCAGCATCTTCCACGTCCTCTTTTCCTCCCACCAGCATTACCTGATAAGAAGATTCCTCAATGATAGCTTCGATTAATCTGATAAAATTTTGCAGCGGCCAGCGTTTTCTGGCAAAATAATGCCCGCCGCAATGAACTGCGATTATTGGTTTACCACCGTCACACCCTGCTTTTTTTAGAAAAAGGCCGACTGTATCTCGCTCAGACTCACTAAGCCAGAATTCCGTCTCGTAGGTATTGACCGCTAACCCTGCCTGGATTAACACTTCCAGGCATAATTTAACTACGGATAAAGAATTTTTTTCGGAAATTGAAAAAAAATCACTCCGAAAAGGAGTACTACAAAATCTTGTAAAAAAGCTACCGATTTGAGAGAGGCCCAACGCCAAATCAAAACCGGATTTACGGATTTCAACCGTTTTTTTTAGTAAATCCCACTGGTCTAAACAATTCACGACTTCAATTTGATAAGGGTTTCTCTTAAAAACTTCCACCCCTAATTGATTAGCCAAAATTACTATTTGGGCTTCCGGCAGGTTGAACCGTAAAGCCCGAATCGCAGGTGTTGTAAATAAAGCATCTCCTAAAGGGCTAAAACAAAGCCCTACCACTTTCTTATACACAACCGGCCCCGTGCTAATCGCTCCTTATCCGCTTCCCTGGCAACCATTCAATCTAGTTTTACCCCTATTTTATATTCTTCAGGTTGAGCCGGATATATACTGGTATTTACCAATTCTTTCTTTAATGCCCCATCTAAAAATTCAATCGTCCTCCATAATTCTGCTTTGATACCTTTACGCCCACTCTTTATTTTGTTTTTGCTTCCCCTAGCAAGGGTTTGGTCAGGAGTTGATTTGGTTTTAAAAGGGTAAGTCTCGATAATCTTGGTTTCTAACTTAATGCTTTTCCAGTCGGTTTTTCTTCCTAAAACGGCAACTGTTAAATAAGGGGGTTTAACGTTGGATACTAATAATATTGGAAAGTTACTAGTGTTTTCAATGATTAAGTCGACACCATCATCAACAACCGTAGCGTCCCTGGCCAAAGGTACATAAACGCTTGGTATAGAATGATTCATTCTTTGAACAATTTTTAGGTTAGCCAATAAAGCGGCATTGTATAAAGTTGAGGATACTTGACAGACTCCTCCGCCTACTCCGGGGATAAGTTTACCCAAATATATCACTGGGGCTTCTTTGTAACCAACCTCGGTGACCCGGGGACCAACCCAGGTATTGAAGGAAAAGTCCTGGCCGGGATATACGATAACATTATTAATCGCGCTATTTGCAATTAAGAGATTATTGACCCGGCCTTCATCTGCGAGTTCGTATTTGGTGGTAAATATCCCCAGGACCTGATCCATCCCCCATCTTTTAATATCATTTTCAGTTAATGCTGGGATCACTTTTTTAGTTGGAATTTCAACAACCGAATCCTCCTTCTGCAATGCCGCCATTTCCAGTTTCTCGGTTAGCCCCGCCTGATCAATAACTATTCCGATACGGCTAGGAGAGTAAGATATTTCGCCCTCCCGGTTGACTATTATTACCGAACGGATCGGCTCAATGGCGATACCGGCCTCAAGTAAATGGAAAAATGAGTTTAAAGGGACTGGATTATTATTAAAAACTGGCTTCACAATATAACCCTGACGGTAGATCCTCAATCGCGACGCCATTTGCCGCCAAAAAGAACCGTCCCTGCCTATTTGGTAAGCTTTAGCAATAGTCTTGGCAATATCTAGCTTAATACCTACTGAATTGAGGACTAAATTTAATGGGCGTTTTTTATAGATCAAAATAACTCTTTTCTCAGCCGGGGCTTCCATTTGTTCCGCAAGCACCTTAGTAGCTTCGTGCGACTTCATCCCGCCCAATCTGATTCCGCCCACCGTTACTCCGGGTAAAATCCTTCCTTCGCTCCATATCAAATAAACGGTAATTAAACTGATTGACAAAAATAGTAGCGTGCCAATCACTATTTTTCCACTGAATAGTATTATTTCCATCCGTCTTTTTATCGAAAATTCCAAAACCCGCCCCTCCAATATAAAAAGTCAGTGTTCAATGAATAATTAGCGATCATTAATAAATCTAGTATACTCCCCAGGCTATAGGCATAAAATAAACCATCTGATCAAAAAATATTATCGATGCTTGTCAATCAATGCCAATCATTTCCATTCAGTACTTGGGTCAATTGGAAATTGACGTGGACGGCTATATGGGAGAAACTCTAAAATGTGGAACCAGCTAATCAAGAAAAAAAATCCTAAAGATCTTTTTAAATATAATTCCCGAGTCCATATCGATCATCCTTCCGCTATCTCCATCTTCCAGGCAAATTTGGATTTGTTTATTACTCAATTATATGATCAGGCCTCACAATTAATTATCCTTTGTATTGGGACTGACCGTTCAACCGGTGACAGCCTGGGGCCATTGGTTGGCACCAAATTAAAATCAATGGATTGCATGGCAAACATACCTATCTTTGGAACACTTGATGAACCGGTCCATGCCGTTAACCTTCAAGATACCCTTAAAATAATTGACGATAGCTATCCCAAATCATTCATTATCGCTGTTGACGCTTGCCTGGGACGTTCAGAAAGTGTCGGTTATATTAGCATCAAAGAAGGGCCCCTCCAACCGGGAACCGGTGTCAATAAAACCCTCCCTGCTGTAGGAGACCTCCATATCGTAGGAATCGTTAATGTTGGTGGATTTATGGAATACATGGTCCTCCAAAACACCAGGTTAAATTTGGTCATGAAAATGGCCGAAACAATTAGCGAGGGAATTGCCAAAGACATTTCAAATTATTATCATTTTCAAATCCCGCAGTTTGAGACTGAACCTGATTCCTTGCGTCTTGAGACTACAACTCAATAGTAAATAGGGGGAAAGGCATGAGATATGAGGCTTGAGGCAAGAGTATCTAATATTAACCTTATAGGCTTTTTTATCTTTCGAATGTCATGATAGGCCGGGGTAAAGGCTTATTTCAGAACCAGCCTTTCAGGAGTAAATAAATATCCCCCGGCACAGCCGGGGGTTTTTCATTAACGGGCATAGCCCTTTATTACTAGCCACGCCTAAACGGCGTTGGTACGATCTGCCACACGCGATAAGCTTGTTACTTGCTACCCGTA
>JAEZJK010000074.1 GCA_023415835.1 Bacillota bacterium | reverse complement strand
GTTGCCCCAGTTGCCCCAGTTGCTCCTCTAGGTCCGGTGGCCCCAGTGGCTCCAGTTGCCCCAGTTGCCCCAGTTGCTCCTCTAGGTCCGGTGGCCCCAGTTGCTCCAACAATTATAATTGGTATTCGAATCAATATTTGTTGAATCGCATTGATCAAAACTAACAACGGAACGATATCATTGCATAGATTAGGACAGTTTAACAACCTGGCTACCAGTTTGTCGAAGATTACACCTAAAACATTGATTACACATAGGATGTCGTCATTTTGCAAGCATTCCCTTGCTAATTGAATATCTTCAAATAAAACATCTTTAAAATCATTTGGTAAATTTGCTTGCGCTATTTTATCCCTAAGTTGTATTAATAAAGCATCAAGGTTGGGAATGTTAGGCATTTCATTACTCAAAATCATTCACCTCCCTTTTACGATGATATCCATTATATGAAGCTTTTTTACCCAATGAGATACTGCGTAAAACACTTTAAACGAAATACTTAAAAATGTTATTAAGTCTATCTTGGTTAATTAGGATTAATAAAACGTTTTGAAATAATCATGAATGGCTTTAACGTGTTATTTTTAAAACACATGTTCTAATTTTCGAAGAGAATTTAAGACATTATGAAACTATCGCATCCACCGATTGCATTTATTCTTTCATTGTGCTAAAAAAAGGCCTAAAACAGGCCTCTTATAAGCTTTTTCATTAAAAGATATTGGAGCATAAAACCCTAGACGAAAAAACTTTTGGAAACGCATTTACCTTTGTAACAACATCCAGTTGAGTCCATTCCGCCACAATCACTAAGATATGTGCTACAATCTTTTGTTGAAGGCAACCTGGAATACATTGCCGCGCGGGGGTCAAATTAAAATCCACATCGATATCAAGCAAATGGTTTTGAACGTGGCTAAAAGCATTTGGCCTAAATCCCGGAATATCAACCGTCAGCATGAACGGAATATCTTCAGCCTTAAAACGAACCACTCCTTCAGGATCTACAAAAAATATCTCTTTTCGGATTGTGCCTTGTTTAACAACCTTATTTTGGAAAAGATGATCGGTGGCGTTAAGCAGTTTTGCATTAATGCGGTCGATTTTCACTGCATTAATACAAGTTGAGTTCGCTAATACCAACTGACCTACGGTTTCACCGATAACTTTCAAAACTTTGATTCTTTCAGTACTTACATTCATCTCCCGGGTAGTATCTATCGAAGAATAAGTAACATTCACCTTTATTCCTCCTTTGGTTTAGACCTATATTGCATTTTATCGTTCTTGATAAAATGTGGTAACCTGCATTATGAATAAAATTTCTAAGATGTTCTTTATAACATTGCAAAAAACCACCCGCAATGGGTGGTTTAAAGTTACTATTGTTTAATCAATTAAACTTAAATTCAATAAAAAAACATTTTAAACATCTAGATAAAAAGAAGTCCAGACTATTAGAATAACCGGTAATCCGTGTCATCAGCGTCATATGTGTTATCAACGTAATCAGTGGCCTCTGTGGCCTAAATACGAGTGCTTAAAATCGTTTTCCCGTCCGCGCCGATAAGTTTCGCCATGATTTCGCCTTCACAGGTTTTCTCCCTTTCAAAGTAAGTTCCATCGCTAAAATAAAGCTTAACCGTACCATGGCTAAGGTCTGCCCGATTTATGGCCTTTCCTTTTAAAAGTTCTTGCAGTTTTTCTTTTTCCATATTTTTATCCCTCCGCCAAAGTAATTCGATTTCCCAAGTTTATTTCCCTGCTTAAAAAAATATCGGAAGCCAAATGTCAAAGGTCAAAAGTCGATCGAAAGTTAAAATTAGGTTTCTTGGATCTTGAACCAAAGATGAATTTTGGAACTTTTGACTATAGACTGTATTTATTTTGTCTGTTTCCCCTCAAATTTAACCAATTCTATTATTTGGATCATCAGCTTTTCAAATTCAGGTAAGTCAAGTGACTGCTCTCCATCGCTCAAAGCGTTGGCTGGATCAGGGTGCACTTCGATTAATAGGCCATCGGCCCCCGCAACTACCGCCGCTTTGGCCATCGGCAGCACTAGTTTACGTTTTCCCGTTCCATGGCTCGGGTCAACTACCACCGGTAAATGGGAGAGACTCTTAGCCAACGATACCGCGCTTAGATCCAGAGTATTACGGGTAGCGGTTTCAAAAGTACGAATGCCGCGTTCACAAAGGATAACTTGAGGGTTTCCTTCAGACATGATATATTCAGCCGCCATTAGCCATTCTTCGACAGTTGCCGCTAAGCCGCGTTTTAACAATACCGGTTTCGGCTGTCGCCCTACCGCCCTAAGCAGGCCGAAGTTCTGCATGTTACGGGCCCCGATTTGAATAATATCGGTATATTCTTTTACCAAATCCAATTCGGTCAGGTTCATTAATTCGGTAATAACCGGCAATCCGGTACGTTCACGGGCCTGAGCCAATAACTTTAAACCTTCTTCCTCAAGTCCCTGGAAACTGTATGGAGATGTCCTGGGTTTAAAGGCGCCGCCGCGTAAACCTCCGGATCCGGCTTTTTTCAATCCCATTGCTACTTCCAAAAGTTGAGCCCGGCTTTCAACCGCGCAAGGCCCGGCTATTACTCCAAAAAACCCAGCGCCGATTTTTAAACCGCCTACCTGTATCAATGTCCCTTCCGGTTTGGCGTCCCGCGCCACTAGTTTATAAGGGCTTAAAATCGGGATTACTTTTTCGACCCCGGGGATGTTTTCCAAGAAACGAAAATCGACCCGCCGTTTGTCCCCTACCGCTCCAATAACCTTTTTTTCCACTCCTTGGATGGTATGGATCTGAAAACCCCACTCCTTTAACTTACAGCATAAATTCTCCCATTGTTCATTAGTAATTTCCCGGTTAGTAACTATAACCATCAGTAGTACCTCCTAAAATAAAATAACCCACGTTTTCCCATAAAAAATTGGGACGAAACGTGGGCCGATTCCGCGGTACCACCCAAATTAGCCTTAAAAAGGCTCTCTTATTCGGATACGGAGCCTAACTTTTAACTCGATATCCTATCCCCTTTAACGGTGGGCTTCCGGATTAACCTAGTTCGGGAGGCTAAACCAGCCACCCTTTTCAGCAATCAACTCCCAAGGGAACTTCCGCTATTTTAGCCTCAAGGGACTCACAGCCTACGATCCCTTTTCTCTTGGAGACGGAGAATAACGTACTTTCCTTGTTCATCATTTTTTACAGGTATCTAAATAACTGTTGGCTAAATTTTACCATCAGTCAAGCTTGGCTGTCAACTAGATATAATATTTTATAGTTTCATTTACGCCTGCAATGAACCAGTTCCAAAATTTTTAAAGGATTCTGAAGAACAGCCTCTTCCACTTCGGCCTCATCCAATCCAGACCCTTTGGCAACCACCTTCGCCCAACTCTCGGTGAGCAAATTCCCCGGCTGATGGGTATCGGAATCCACGACAAACTTAACTCCGGCCTTCCGGCCGACCTTAACCACATGCCCGTTGCCTACATTGTGACCGCCCCTGGCGGTAATCTCGATAAATACATTATTAATCGCCGCCAGCTTTGCCTCTTCCTCATTCAATAACCCGGGGTGGGCCAAAATATCCACCGCCTGACAAGAGACAGCTGCTTTGTTAGTCCCCGGTTCAACCGGTTCCACCAAAGTCTCGCCATGAACCACCACCAGTTCCGCCCCTAATTTCCGGGCTTCCAGGGCTAGGTCCGGAATACTCTCCGCCGGAACATGGGTCAGTTCTACCCCCGGAATAGCAATAATCGGCCAATATCGCTCCGCCAAACGGCATTCTTTAATCAATTCCTGCAAAACCCGTTCCATGTTTCCCGGCCCCACATGATCGGTGACGGCAATCGCCTGATACCCGTTGACTACCGCCCTCCGAATCAATTCAACCGGCGAGAGCTCCCCATCGCTTAAAAAGGAATGGGTATGAAAATCATAGACCATACTAACCTCCGGTTGCTTATAAGTTTCCAGTTTCCAGTCCACAGCTAGCAGTTATTCTTGATAATTATTTTTGCCTTCTGGAAACTAGGAACTAAACTTGCAATCAAACTTCATAATTAAAGTATCCTAAAAAACCGATTCAGCTTGCTTTTGTTTTAACGCCAACCGGTTCGCCCCGGAACAAGCGGGCGATTCCTTCCTCTGCTGCCCCAGGAATAACTAAGTCGGCTTGTTCGATTAGTTCTTGCGGAGCGCCATGCATCGCCACTCCATAACCGGCTGTTTGCAACAGATCCAAATCGTTATAACCATCACCGAAAGCGATAATCTCTTTTAGTGCCAATCCCAGATACTCAGCCAACCAACTTAAAGCTCGACCTTTAGAGGCTAATGGGTCAAATACCTCCAAAAACCAATCATCGGTTTTCAGATCGGGCGGCCACAGTATGGTATTCGGGGTTGGCTTAAGTTCTTCGGCTAGTTTCGCCAGCGGCCTTATCACGGCCTCGGAACCAATAAAAAGGTGCTTGATGACTGATTGTTGCCCTTGATCCATTGCCGCTAAACGGCAGTCCTCATTATTAAATACCCATTTCCCTCCGGAAGTTGAAAGCCTGGTAGCGAAAAAAGTCCCAGTTTCCAAAAGGCAGAACTGATCCACCTGGGAAATGTCGATTATTCCATGGAGCTTTCTTTCAAGAGCGGCTCTCAGAGGCTGTGATTTTAATACCTTCCCGGTCAAAGGGTCGATGATTATTGCTCCGGTCTGAACGATGACCGGTATCCGAATCTTAAGTTCCTCCACCAGGGTTCTGGTTTGTTTCCAACTCCGTCCGGTAGCGATAGTGGTAAGGGTATTATTTTCATGAAGCGTATTGATAGTTTCCCGAATGGCTGGTGTTATTAGATCCGAACCATATTCGACTAACGTGCCGTCCAAGTCAAAAACCGCAAGTTTAAAACATTTAAAATTCATAATTAACTCCTTTAGGTTTAAATCTAACATAGATTCCGGGGTGAGTCAAATTATTGCTTAGGAGCGAGAGGCGCAAGTTATTGCGTTTGTAAATTAAAGATGAAATAGATATAATGCTTCATCCAAAAACTACTTATTATAGAAGCACGTATTTGACAAAAGTAACCTGAACATCCCATGTATAACGCGTCTCATCTAGCGCCTCACGCTTCGTGTTTTACTAAAAAAACAAAGCCAACCTTTTGGTTGACTGAAGTTACGTAACATTAATTTCTGAATAGTTACCCAAAACTGACCACTGTGGATTGATCTTCGACATAGTTGGGGGCGTCTACCAAAATAACATCGATCCCGATTTTTTTGATCCGTTCCCAGGGAATGATAAAGTCTTCGCTTTTGCCAAACAACCATAAAAACTTGCCCGGTCCGGGAACGATAATCGCCTTTATCCTGCCCGTTTCCGCTTCAATCTCCAGGTCGCTGGCAAGCCCGAGCCGTTTGCCGTCCAAGATGTTAACAACCTCGCGTTCCCTTAATTCTGAGGTTTTAGTCAACAACCAAACCCGCCCCTTTCAACAATGATCATATGCAAAAAGCATCGGATTTGGAACCAGGAAAGAAAGTAGCCGGGATACAGGGGTCAGTCTTCCGCATTCCCCTTCCTCGGACCACCCGTTTAATTAGTAACTGCATCAACCTACCCGGCGCCTCTCCGGTCAACCGGATTACCAACCGGTTCATTACACAGATAATCGACTCACCCGGCCGTCTAATCCATCCTGTATGGGAGCATATTTTGCGCGGGCAAATCGAACCCGGCATCGGTAAAAGGCGGATTGCCCCTTGTTTTACTTCTAATTGAGCCTTGCCCCGTTCAAAAGGTACCGTGGCCACACTACCGTCAACTGCTTCCAGATTGATTACCCGGACAGTTTTGCCTTTCAATCCGACCCGAACTCGGATTTGTTCCCCGGAGACCAGCAACAACCGAAGCCCCATTAAAAGAAATGGGGCCGATGCTACTATGGCTACAAGTAACCAATCGGATCTAGTCATCTAAAGTCACACCTCTAATCAAATCAAATTTATTGCGCCATCATACCGGAAAAAGCCTCCCATAAAGTATAAAAACCAATCCCCACAAACAATATTCCAGCGCCGATCTTTAGGTATTGCGGCGGCACAATTTTGGCAACGAGCCCGCCAAAAATGACCCCGATTAGAGTTACCACTGCCAAAGCCAGGCTAGCGCCTAAGAAGACTGAAAATGGCTGCTTCGATTCGGTGACTAGCGTAAAGACCGCCAGTTGAGTTTTGTCTCCCATTTCAGCAATGAAGAGTGTGCTAAAGGTTAGGACAAAAACTTGCCAATTCAGGATGTTTCTCATCTATAAAGCCCCCCGGTATGTATATTAGGTTATAAATTATTGTAATAGCATTTATAGTCTATCATAACCTAATTTTTAATGACAAACCAATAAAAAAAGAGGGACTCGATGTCCCTCATTCTCTACATATTTGGGGTGAACGATGGGAGTCGAACCCACGACCTCCAGGGCCACAACCTGGCGCTCTAACCAACTGAGCTACGTCCACCATCTGTGCAAAAGCTATTTTACCACAAAAACGCGAAGAATGTCAAATAAAATCTGTTAAGGTGTAAGGCGTGATAAGCACTGGTGAATACTATAGCCAATCTTATATTCCTTATCTAGCATTCCAATATTTGCCAATATTTATAAACAGGAAAAACTATTGCCGTTTGGCCTATACTCACGCCTTACGCCTTATTTTACATCCCGTTTAAAAATCCGAACTCCGGTTGACGGAATCTCCGGATAACTCAATCCGGACAGGCTGCATCCCGAGGCATAGATCGGTTCCCAACCGTTATTCCATTCCTGAGGCACTTCCAACAGCCGACAATCCCTGGTCATATTGAAACAGGCTAAAATTTGTTCGTTTCTACCGGTCCTAACAAAACCAAATAGACCGTCTCCCAGATATAGATCATGGTAAGAACCGCTTTGTAACGATTGGTACTGCTGCCGTAATTTAGCCAGTTTTTTGGTGGTTTCAAGGATCATTTGATCCTGTTTGTTCTCATCCCACCGCATTGTTTTCCGGCAATCCGGATCCTTATCGCCACAAATACCTATTTCATCGCCGTAATACAAAGCAGGCACCCCGGGATAGGTAAATTGAAATGCCAACGCCGCTTGCATCTTGCGCCGATCCTGACCGCAAACAGTTAAAAAACGAGGCGTATCATGGCTGCCAAGTAGATTATAAGCGCTGATAATATATTCCCACGGTAAATTGTGACGGTTTCCCGCTAACTCCATCCTAAATTGCTCGGCTGAGGTTTCTCCGTAGGCAAAATAACGAATTGCAGCTTCCCGCCATTTATAATTCATTACCGCGTCACAAGTGTCCCCGGTAAGCCATCCGCGTGGATCATCCCAAATCTCGCCTACAATATAAGCTTCAGGATTAATCGACCGCACCAATTGCCGGAAAACCCTCCAAAAGTCCATATGGACCTCATTGGGAACATCCAACCGCCAGCCATCAATCCCAATGCTGGTCCAAAAAGAGACCACCCTGAGCAAGTAGCGGACTACCTCAGGATTGTAATGGTTTAGTTTCGGAAGCGTACCGAAGTTCCACCAACACTCATAGTTAGGAGAATGTCCTTGGACAATCGGGAACCCTCGGCAATAGTACCAGTCTTTAAAACGAGAATTATCACCCCGTTTAACGATATCTTGAAACGCCCAAAAAGTATCGCCGGTATGATTAAAAACACCGTCGATAATTACTTTCATCCCTTCCTGGTGAAGTTGTTCCACCAAATGTTTGAAAGTCCATAAATCGCCAAACTCCGGCGCTATTTTCAGATAGTCCCTGGTATCGTATTTATGGTTGGATGGAGAATCAAAAATCGGGTTCAAGTAGAGCGCAGTAACTCCCAATTGTTTCAAATAAGGGATCTGTTTAATAACACCTTTGAGATCGCCACCGAAAAAATTGTAACAGGAAGGTTGATCATCCCAATTAACTTTATTATCTGGATCATTACTGGGATCACCATTGCAAAAACGATCCGGGAAAATTTGATAAAAGATGGACTTTGCGGCCCAAGACGGCGGCAGATTGGAAACCGATGCCTTAGAGGGGTCCGTGAATTCTTTATTATCCGCATATCCCGGTTGAGTCAAATTTATCACCTCTGCTAAATTTGTAATGCAAATGGTAAAAAAATATCACCAATTGCGAAACTCAAAGGTTTGCACAGTTCATGAAAGAATACTTTTGGGATTTGGTTATGATCGACCAGGGAAACCAATACATGATTAAATATTAATCAATATTTAAACCTTTATTAACATTATATCAATAGATTTAATACTCTCAACAGGTAATTGTAGGTAATACTATGGCAGAGATGATTTAGATCTATTCCCTGAATGATTACGGATGGTTACGTATCAGATAATGTTTCCAGATAATGGACCGCTGATAATGCGGCAACTTGTCCCTGTCCAATTGCCTTGCCGATCTGCCAGGGCTTCCCAACGCAATCGCCGGCTGCGAACACTCCGGCAATATTAGTAGCTTGATCAGCATCTATAACAATAAAACCGTTGTCCACCTTCAACCCTTCAATAAGTTGATCAGCAGGACGTCCTGCCCGTTCAATAAAAATACCGTCAACTGTCAAGACGCCATTATTGGTTTCTAACGACTCCACCTTCTCGTTGCCTAAAATACTTAACGGTTTTCCCTTCCATAGTTCGATTTTCGGGTTTAGTTCCCCCATAAAACTATACTGTGGTAGAAAATATACTTTTTGGCAGACTTCCGCTAAAAAGTTCACTTCCGTCTCAGCTTCGGGAATATAACCGATTAAAGCCACATCCTTTCCTCTAAAAAACATTCCGTCGCAGGTAGCGCAGTAACTTACTCCACGGCCAACAAAATCCGATTCACCATTAATTGCTTTCCCTAAAGCTATACCCACCGACAGAATAACAGTAGCTGCTTCAAAAGCATTTTCACGGCCAATCAATGTAAAGCTTCGGCCATCCTGATAAAATGACTGAATCTCATCCTTTTGAAAGTCCGTTCCCAGCGCCAGAGCATGCTCCTTCATCCTTCGGCCTAACTCCAGGCCGCTAATCTCGGGCAGCCCCAAATAGTTATCGATTAAATGGGCTTGGAGAATTTTAGAACTCTGATCCTCCTTGGAGATTACCACTGCTTTCTTGTTACGCCGACAGGCGTTTACAGCAGCGCTCAATCCAGCCGGACCTCCGCCAACAATAGCAATATCGTACACTCTTAATACCTCCTAAAATTTTTTATTTTTTTATTAAAAGATAACAGGAATAATTCACCCATCTAACGAATTCATCTTAAGTTTGGCTTTTCATAATAAAATCCTTTATTGTTATTTAGAAAGAGAAAGGTCGTGTTCGGGATGACGAAAATTCCGTCATCCGGACTTCGGAGCCAATTAAAAAAATTTAATGGTCTTCTCTTAAATGAGCGATCAATTCTTATAACCCGACTGGCAATTGTCATTTTTAACTATTGGTTTATTTTCCATCGAGCCCAGGCTGTTGGGCTTATTACTCATTTTATCCATTTAGCAACACCTCTATTTTTTTTGGTTTATGGATTATTGATCTGGTTTGGCCCAAATTTTTTCTGTTACCGAAAGATCAATACCATCCTTTCCTTTCCCGAGATACTATTAGTTTCATTGGGATTTTTTCTTTTTCCGAATGAGCTTATTGCCGGAGGTTTTTTACTCTATTTGGTTGGGATAATCGTCAATGTCCTTTACGGCGGTTATCTTTCCAGTATTCTCCTCTCTTTGTTAGTTAATATATGTTATACTTTCGCTGTCTTCCATCATTTAAATCCGGAACAATATCAACATTTTTACCTGTTATTATTCAATTTTAATTTGATCGCTATTTTAGTCAGTATGATCGGATGGAAGATCAAAAAGATACTCGTAACCATTCACTTTGAAAAAGAGGATTCCAAAAAACAGCTGTTCCGTCTTCAAACTTTATCACGAATCGCTAAAGAAATAACCAGCGAACTTGAACTTGATAAATTATTAAATTTAATTGTCCAAAAAACTAGTGAGCTGATGAAATCAAATGTCGTCGGAATCATCACTATAGAGAGTGATAATTCATACCGGATCAAAGCCGCTAAAGGAATCCCTAAAACATTAATCGGCAAAGAAGTCCATCCTGGAGACGGACTGCTCGGCCATTCATTAAACGAACGAAAGATCGCCTTTTCAAAAATTAATGCCAAAATTTTAGATACTGCCTCTCCTCTAGATGAACAATATAATTTCCTGATTTCTTCTCCCATTTTGTCTAAAGGGGAATTCTTGGGTCTATTCTTTTTATTAAGCGATTCTCAAACCAGTCCTTTGACAAAGGACGACAAATTGATCTTGGAAACCATGAGCGAATATGCAGCCATCGGAATGGTTAACGCCAATTTATTTAGGACCACCGCCAATTTGGGTGTGAATGACTATTTGACAGGCGTTGGAAACCTGCGCTACTTTTACCAACAGCTTGAACACTGCCTGGCAGTGGCTGAACGCTACCAACAATCCTGCAGTTTAATGATGATTGATTCCGATTGTTTCCGGGAGATTAAAAATACTTATGGTAATACGCAAGGGTTCATGCATATCAAGTATTTAGCGGAGATCTTTAAAACAACCACCCGAAACTCTGATTTAATCGCTCGTTATGATCGGGATATTTTCATGATTATCTTACCTCAAACTACGCTGGATGAAGCAATATTCTTAGGCGAAAGAATAAAAAACCAAGTGCTTAATAGTCCGAGTATCATTGATGGCCGACCGATTACCACTACGGTTTCGATTGGGATTGCTTCCTATCCGGCTCAAGCGAAAAATATTAAAACCTTAGTAAACGCGGTAGAGTCGGCATTGCTCCAGGCCAGAAAACTTGGCAGCAATCAATTAGTGGCAGCCACTGCCCAAAATATGTCTATCGGGTAAAGCATTCTTTCAGCAAAAATTCGATTTTATAAACAAATTTTCCTGTTACTTTGAAAAAATAACAAACACTTTTTAAAAGGAGATTAGCCGTGCTTTATAAGATCTTTAGGTCGTTTTTCGCAATAATCATTAAAATTTTTGGCCGTTATCGGATTTTCGGAAGTGAAAATTTCCCCAGTTCCGGTTCGGTTATTGTCGTCTCCAATCACGTCAGTAATTGGGATCCGTTAATGGTAGGCGTGGCCATGCCACGACAAGTCAGCTTTCTAGCCAAAGAAGAACTTTTCAGGATCCCCCTGATCGGTTTTCTCCTTAGGGCTTGGGGAATCATACCTCTTAAAAGAGGGCGCGGCGACCGGGAAGCGCTTTCAAAATCTTTAGAGCTATTGAAAGATGGCAAAGTGATTGGAATCTTTATTGAGGGGAAACGTAATCTCAAAAACCCGGAAACAATGCTTAAACCTCAGCCTGGAGCAGCGATGCTCGCGCTTAAAAGCGGAGTTCCGGTAGTCCCGGTGGCAGTAATTAATACCAATCGAATTTTACGTTCCTTTAAAAGAGTAAAGGTGATTATCGGTAAGCCAATCCATTTTGATTCCAAAGCGGAATTGGAGGGTTTGGACAAGAAAGAACAATACTCCCGAATAAGCAAGGAAATCATCTTAACAATCCAAGGCCTGATAAAAAAAGAAAGGGCTTGAATATTCTCAAGCCCTTTCTTTTTTATTTCGCCTAAAACTCCGGTTCGATCAGTCCAAAATTTCCGTCTTTCCTACGGTAGACTACATTTACTTCCTCGGTATCGCTATTAGAAAAAACGTAAAAGTCGTGGTCGAGCAGATCCATTTGCATTACTGCCTCTTCAACCGACATCGGTTTAATAGCAAAACGTTTGGTCCTTTTAATAACCGGCGCGGCTACTTCTTCGTTTTGCGAAGGTGAAGCAACTACAACTTGATTTTCTTCACGTAACTTGCGATTAATCCTAGTTTTAAACTTATGTACTTGGCGCTCTATTTTTTCAATTGCCCCATCAATCGAAGCATACATGTCACCGGTTCTGTCTTCGCCCCGTAATAATATTCCGTTAACTTGCACTGTAATATCAACAATATGTTTGTTCCGTTCAGTACTGAGCGTTACCTTAGCCCCGCCCGGGCTTTTCTCAAAGAACTTGCCGATCTTGGCTACTTTCTTCTCGGCATAGTCTCTTAAGGCGCTTGTGACTTCAACGTTTTTGCCTGTGACGGTTACTAACATCGCAACCAGCTCCTCTCAAGATAATAAATGTTCGGTTAAACGACATTAACCTCTTTTTAGTAACTATTCAGGTCATCAATGAAATATTAGGCCGTAATTCAAATAATGTATGAACCAAGACAAGTGATAATTCTGGAACTATCACTTTTTTAAACTCTTATTCCTGACTAGTTACTTTCATACTATATAATTAACTATCGGAGCCGGAAGATCCTTCCGAAAATTAAAAATAATATTATTTCGTTCCTGAAAAAAATACTTGTGCCTGGTATTCTAGCAACCATAAAACAGTTCCACGTCAGCCGTAACTTAAGACCAGTGGCCTTATCTAAATTAGCTGACGTGGATTGACAAGCATCATCGATAACTAATCATTTATTGAAACCATTATTCTTTTTTGGCCTGAGGCGCAAAGGTTTCACAGCAAGTTTCCATTGAAGTCCGGGCTTTTGTTTCTTCCAAGGCTCCAATCTCCATGTCATCGGTTCCACCAAGATTATTTCTTACTTTAATTTCGTCGGCTTGGCATACCTCACCTGCTTCATTGTATTTACAACTGTTGACACTACATTTTATCCGATTCAATTATCTTCCACCTCCGATAGTATTATCTGCTATGTGCTCTAGGCTTATTCAATTATTTATGTTCAACAAGCGCTAGAAAGGATACTTCGATTTGGGTAAATCTTACCGAATGGTTGTGTTATAATAATAAGGTTAAAAATATTTCATTAAAGAGGTTTTAATGCCCCATTCAACCCTTTTGACTTTTAATATTTCTTCAAACTGGAAAGGAAGGACCATCGATTCCTTTCTTAGAAATCAAATGCGGTTATCCCGAAGGATACTTCGCTCTTTAAAAAAAGAGGGGGGAATTCAAATTGATGGCCAAGTTGTGCCGGCTTGGCGTCAACTTGACGGCGGCGAACAATTGGAACTTTATCTTCCTTTAGTGAAACAAAATATTAATCCGGAGCCGCTCCCTCTTGCAATAATTTATGAAGACCAAGACCTGGTGGTAGTCGATAAACCTCCGGGGATGCTGGTGCACCCGGTTAAAAAATTTCAATCGGGGACCCTGGCTAATGCCTTACTTTACCGGTGGCGCGCCGCTGGTGAAAGCTTCTCATTTCACCCGATCCACCGTTTGGATCGGTTAACCTCGGGATTAGTGTTGATTGCCAAAAATCAATGGATCCATCAACAACTATCGTTACAATTGGGTTCGGATGAAATATCCCGCTTATATCTGGCATTTTGTAAGGGAAAGATTATGTCAGTTAGCGGCAAAATCAACGCGCCCATCAAAGATCAGGATGATTCAGCTCTAAGAATAATCGAAGCCGACGGTAAACCGGCAATTACCCGGTACCGGGTAATCCAAACGACAGAATATTCTGCTTTATTAGCGGTTAAATTATATACCGGGCGGACCCACCAAATTCGGGTCCATTTATCACATCTAGGTTACCCGCTTTGGGGTGACCCTCTTTATGGGTCTCCCGATCCAAATTTGGCCCGTACCGCATTACATGCGGTAAGTATATCGTTCACCCATCCACGGTTAGGGCGGAGGATTAAGTTGAAGTCGGAATTACCCGCTGATTTAAAAATGTTGGCTGTACGGTTGGGGATAATGTAAAAACAGTGAGGTTTTTACGATGTCGATAACAACCGAAAAAGGAACGGCAGTCTGCGACCTGTTTAACCGGATAGCTCCGTATTACGACTTCATTAACTCCCTTGCCAGTTTCGGCAGGCATCACTATTGGCGACAGGCTTTAATTGAACTGTCGGGAGTATCCTTAGGAGCAGCAGTACTTGATGTTTGTTGCGGCACTGGATTGATATCCATCGGAATAGCGAAAAAAACGGGAACACAGGGAAAAGTAATTGGAGTTGATTTTTCTGAAGGTATGTTGGAGATCGCCCGGAGAAATTGTAACAAAGCCGGATTGGGAAAGGCCATTGAGTTGCTTCAGGCTGACGCCCTGAGTCTGCCCTTTGCCGCTAATACCTTCGACTGTGCGGTAATCGGTTATGGTTTGCGCAATATGAACAATCTTAGGCAAGCTTTATTAGAGATAATGCGGGTCATTAAGCCCGGAGCCAGATTGGCCTCTTTGGAACTGGCTCACCCCTACCTGCCGGTTTTTAAACCACTTTATTATTTATATTTAAACCGTTGGATCCCGTTCATCGGCAAGATATTGGCAGGTAACCAATATGCCTACCAATACCTCGCTGAATCGGTCCGAAACTACCCTAAACAGGGTCAAGTAACTAAAATCTTTAGTGAATTGGGATTTTTAAATCCCCAATGTTATGAGTTGACTTGGGGAATCGCGGCAATCCATACCGGAATTAAACCTGGTTGAAGTTATTACCGCTTTCCGGTTAAGGTCTAATATGCAAAGGGCGAGGAAGATCAAGAAGCTCGTTTTAACAATCAGCGTTTCAAAACGATTATAAATAAAATTCAATCGAAAAGGGGTAAGTATCCGAACTCACCCCCATTTTTTTGATTTTTAACCTTTAGTTCTTATTCTTGCTATTTACCTTCACCCTAGTACTGGGCTCGGACTCATTAATGACATCAGCCTGTTGAATAGCGGCTTCGATTAGTTTTTGCAATTTATCCGAATTATAAGTAATCGAAGTAGAGGTGCTGTCCAGAAAGCCTAAATTTTCCTCAAATTTGCGGTTAATCTCCTTAAACTCCACTTCGGCTTTTTCGATTGTCCCTTTGAGTTTGACTGCCACATCAGCGGTTGCGGCATTATTGCCGCGTTTTTCATAATATTCTTGCACTAAAGCGTTATACTCTTTCCGTTTGATTGGGAAGAATAAAAAATACTTTTGTTTGGGGAGCTCCATTTCCTGGCCGGGATTAGCGGTAATGTTATTATATAACTCCCTAAAAGAGAACAATACTTTCTCATATTCCTTCCCGAGAAGCCGGATAGTATTGATGTTTTCAGTTAACACCCTAATATCCGAAGATAACAAGGTTTCCCCAGACTGGATCTGGGATAAACTCGCTTTCAGGCGGGTTTGATATTCTTTCATTACATCCTGCATGTCCCGTTTGGGCATTAATTTTTCTAAGGTGTTGTCGTGAGCGGCGTCTCTCCAATTAGCCACTTCAACTTTGCTCAACTTATAAGTTTTAGCATTCTCAGCCAATTCTTTTTCCATTTGAGCGCTGGTGGGAAAGACTTTATTCCTCCACTCCAGATAAGCCATTTCCTTGCGATATTCTTCTTTTACTTTCTCTAATTCTGCTTGATGTTTCTGATTAAGCTGGACAACCTTCAAAGAGTGATCCAGATTGTTCCTTACCTGAAGTAAATATAATAAACCCCCTGCGGCCAAAACCAAAACAAGGAGCGAAATCCAGAAACTATGTGTTAGAGTAGCGCCTTTACGTTTCGCCAACCAAAAATTAATAAAATATACAATAAGTCCGATTACTAATGGAGCCGCTAATATGTACCAAAATTCAACAATCATTTCTTAAAGACCTCCTCGAAATTAACTGTTTATATTCCACTTAATTCGGCGCGGGGTTGTATATTCCTGCCTTTTACGGTTTGATTAGCTTAATTTCTTTTTAAACTTCTAGGTTTAGAAATATTTTTTTCATTAGGATAATTAACTGATTTGTTAATTATAATTTCAAAGATCCTTAACATATTTTGCAGGAAAGTATTTAATAGGCAAAGAAGTATTCTAATTGTAGTTATTTATGTTAATCTGGTGGAGGTTAAAAATGAACCCTGACCAATTAAAGGCATTATATCCTGGAGAAAACGATCTTCCTGCGGAGTTTCAAATTACAGATCCTATTTGCCAAACCGAATATCTGGTTAATGGCGAACTACGTTGCTGGGAAGGTCCCTCTCAGGAAGTACTTTCCCCGATTTGCATTAAAACCGCCACGGGACTTTCCCGTAAAAAAATCGGCAGTTATCCGCTTCTTTCCGAAACTACGGTTTTAGAAGCGCTGGAGGCTGCCGTAAAAGCTTATCAAAACGGAAAAGGCCTTTGGCCGACCTTGCCGGTTGAAGAGAGAATTAGTCGGATTGAGGAGTTTATCTTCCGTTTTAAAGCCAAAAAATCGGAGATCGTTAAATTGCTAATGTGGGAGATTGGCAAAAGCTATCAAGACTCGGTTAAAGAATTTGATCGGACTGTCGCATATATCAAAGATACCATCGACGCCCTGAAAGAACTGGACCGTGTTTCTTCCCGTTTCGTAATCGAACAGGGGATCATCGGCCAGATCCGACGGGCTCCCCTGGGAGTAACCCTTTGCATGGGGCCGTTTAATTATCCTCTAAATGAGACCTTTACTACCCTAATCCCAGCCTTAATTATGGGAAATACAGTGGTCTGCAAACCTCCGAAATTAGGGACCCTGCTCTATCGCCCCCTACTTGAGATCTTCCGGGATTGTTTTCCGCCGGGAGTGGTCAATATTATTTACGGGCGGGGTTCCAATATCATCACCCCGCTGGTTACATCGGGAAAAATTGATGTCCTGGCCTTCATCGGAACCAGTAAAATCGCGGATACAGTTAAAAAACAGCACCCCAAGCCCCACCGTCTCCGTTGTGTCTTAGGGCTTGACGCTAAAAATCCGGCAATCATCCTGCCTGACGCCGACTTAGACCTCGCCGTTAAAGAGTGCCTCTTGGGAACGCTCTCCTTTAACGGTCAAAGATGCACCGCTCTTAAAATCATTTTTGTCCACGAAACAATCGCCACAGCTTTCCTGGAGCGGTTAAATACAGCTTTAGCAGATTTTAAAGTAGGAATGCCCTGGACGCCGGAGGTAATGATTACTCCGCTTCCGGAAAACGGAAAGGCTCAATACCTGTCGGAGTTAATTGCAGACGCTACCGTCAAAGGGGCAAAGGTGATCAATCAAAACGGCGGCACTACCGCCGAGACCCTTTTCTACCCGGCTGTACTATACCCGGTTAATCCGGAGATGCGCATTTTTACCGAAGAGCAATTCGGACCGGTTATACCGGTCATCCCTTTTACCGAAGTCGAGGCCCCAATCCGTTACATTGAAGAATCCAGCTTTGGGCAACAGGTCAGTATCTTCAGCAACGATCCCGACTTAGTCGCCCAAATGGTCGATCCGCTGGTGAACCAGGTCTCACGGGTGAACATCAACAGCCAATGCCAACGCGGGCCGGATACTTTTCCATTTACCGGGAGAAAAGATTCCGCCGAAGGGACCCTCTCGGTCAGCGACGCCTTAAGGGTTTTCTCCATCCGGACCCTGGTGGCGGCCAAAGACAGCGAGATCAACCAGGAACTTCTAACCCGGATCATCAGGGAGCGCAAGTCGAACTTTCTCTCGACTGATTTTATTTTTTAGTAAAGATCCATATCATAACAGGCTGAAAAGACGGTTACCTGTCCTTTCAGCCTGTTATCTATTAGTATAAATTGATGAAATCCTCGCCCTTTATAATTCGAGCTTGCTTTTCTCAAATTTCTTATAAAACCATCCTAAAGTCCCCAAGGCCTTTGAGTGGCAATCGCAACTCCAATTACCTTCACCTTAGACCTGTTAACCTATTTATCGATGTCGCCCGGACGCAACAACTGGTCTGCATACCGTAGAACACCCGAGGCACCATTTCCCGATCTCTATTATAGAGTTGCATTTCAAACCGGTTCATACTATAGTTAAATAAAATACCTTTCAAAAGGAGTTGACGCCGTTAATGGTTCCAACATGGGTTTATTACGCCCTAGGCTCCGCCTTCTTTGCCGGTTTGACCGCCATCTTCGGTAAAGTCGGAGTCACCGGAATCCCTTCCAACCTGGCTACTTTTCTCCGGACCAGCGTAGTCCTGATCTTTTCCGGAGGCATCGTTTTTAGCTTCGGGGAATGGCAAAATCCGGCCAAACTTTCCGGCAAAACCTTAACCTTTTTAGTTTTATCGGCCTTAGCGACAGGAGCCTCATGGTTATGCTATTACCGTGCCCTACAACTTGGTCCGGCCTCCAAAGTAGCTCCTGTAGACAAGCTAGGAGTGGTCTTTGCGATGGTTCTGGCATTTATCTTCTTAGGTGAAAAAGCGGACCTTAAAACCGTGACCGGAGGTTTATTGATTATAGCCGGGGCATTAGTGATTGCTTTAAAGTAACCCCCTATCCCGGCTTTACTGTGGCCGTGAAGGCTGAAAATCCGATCTTTTTATCGTGCCCATCCACGTAATCGTCTTTTCGCTACCGTAATCTTTAATTATTTATTTTTCAATTACGATTACGGCACAAGCACGATGACTAGAATGAATATTTTAGAAATAATACCGATGGAAGTTTACAGATGTCTAGATTTCGAAAATATTTTTTACCTATACTCATCATTCTCTATATCGTTCTTAATCTAGCTACCCTAACCAAATTTCCGTTGATGCATTCCGATGAAACCTGGTTGAGCGGTTTGTCCCGGCATATCCTAGTTACGGGGGATTTCTCCGTGACCGAACCTTTCTTCGATTTAAAACCACGCCACCCGCATGCTTTAAAAATTATCTTCCACAGCCTGCAAATATTAATAATTAAAGCCTTTGGATACAGCCTTTTTAATGTACGGCTTTTATCGTTAATCTTTGGCCTGACAACGCTTTATTTCTTTTACCGGCTCGGCCTGATGGTATTGCCCGCTAAAAAATGGGCTCTTTGGGCTTGCTTCCTGATGGGGATCGATCTCCAATTCATTTACGCTTCACATTTCGGCCGTCAGGAGATTGTGCTGCTATGGGCGATGGTTTTTGGGATGTATTATTATTTTAAAAGCTTGGATGCCCATCATTACCGGCAGGACTTGGTCTTGGGCGCCCTGGCCGGGTTAAGTATCGGCATTCATCCGAACAGCCTGATTATGATGCTGGTATTTTCCGGAATCTATCTGACTCATGTCTTTAAAAAAAGAATCAAGTTCCGATCTTTCCTCATTTTTAGTTCCACAATAATTCTTCTGGCCTTCTGCTTTATTATTTTAAGTTATCGGTTTGATCCTAATTTCCTGGCCAATTATTTCGCCTATGGCCAGGAGCAATTCAAAATCTTAAATCCTTTCTCCGCTAGGCTCTCCCGGTTAGCCGATTTTACCAAAGCTATTTACCTCCGGCAGGGCGGCACTTACTATCTTCCCGATTTTAAAATGGCGTTCTTACTGTTAACAGCTACGTTTTTGTTAGGCCTGACAACATCCGGGCGCAACCGGGGCATTGAACGGAGCTTAGCCCCGTCCTGGCTGATATCCTCCATCATCGCGATAATCGTAGGTTTGGTGGTTATCGGGCGTTATAACATAACCAGCATTGTACTTTTTACACCCATGGTTTATCTGCTGATCGGGTTAAGTTTAGCCAAAATTCCGGAGCAATTCGGCAAAACAATCCCGCCCTTGTTAGCCCTAGCTTTAATTTCCTGTACAGTATTGAATATTGGCCCGTTTTTAAAATATGATTACCAATCTTATTTAAGGAAGGTTGCCGCAGCGGTTGACCCCGATCGGAAAGTCCTGGCCAGCCTGAATGTGGAATACACTTTTAATGATGGTTGCCTTTATGACTTAAGGAACCTGTCTTTTCTGAGGCGACAGGGATTTACCATTGAGGAATATCTTCGGAAGAACCAAATCGAATACCTTATTTACCCCGAAGGGTTGGACTTCATCTACCGGACCCGGCCAAGGTGGAACGGGGTTTACGGGCATCTCCCTTATTATCGTGAGCTGCGACAATTCTTACGGGAGAATTGCCGGCGAGTCACCTCTTTTAACGCTCCCGCTTATGGAATTGAAATTCCGGCCTATGTAGGCGAAAAAAATTGGCGGATCGCCATTTACCGAGTGTTGCCTTGACTTAACTTAACGTTACTATTCGGCCGCATCCAATAATTGATATATATCTTGCCAAACTTGGGCGAACTCGGCTGTCCCTTGAAGCCTTGGCCGCAGCAGGGGATTAACAATGATTTCTTTGATTGAATGGGTGTTTTTACTTAAAATCGGGATCCGGTCCGCCAAAATGACAGCTTCCTGAATATCGTGGGTCACAAAGACAATGGTAACCCCGGTCTCCTCCCAAACATTCAGGAGCATCCGCTGTAACAACTGGCGAGCCTGAGCGTCCAAACTACCGAAAGGCTCGTCCATCAGCAAAACCTCGGGTTGTAACGCCAAGGCCCGGGCAATTGCCGCTTTCTGTTTCATTCCGCCTGATAATTGGTGGGGATAATAATCGTCATACTTTTCCAGCTTGACCATTGCCAAATAACGGTCGGCCATTGCCCGAAGCTCCCGTTTGGAAATACCCGTTTTTTGGGCTTTGATGGGAAAAATAATATTTTCCCGCACGGTCAGCCAGGGAAACAACTGGTTGAAGTCTTGAAAAACCATGACCCGCCGAGCATCGGGGTTGATTAAATGTTCCCCGTTCAGCAAAACCATCCCTGCGTCCTGGGTTTCCAATCCGGCAATAATCCGTAACAAAGTAGATTTCCCAGAGCCGGACGGCCCCAGTAGGCAAATGAACTCACCCTTGGCGATCCCCAGCTGGAATTCTTTTAGTACCAAGTTCAGCTCTTCCCGGTTTAAGAACGATTTCGAAATACCTTTCAACTCTAAACTAAGACCCATACTGCCTCCAGTTAGCTGCTCATGCCCCATTTTTTGACAGTCACCCGTTCCACCTGCCGGAAAAATACATCCTCCACCAGGATCCCGATGATCACAATCACAATGATTCCGGCGTAAATCCCAGGCGTATCCATAAAGACCCGCTTTTTAAAGATATACCAACCTAGGCCCCCTTCTCCGCCGGCTGCCCCGAAGATCATCTCTGCACTAATTAAGGCCCGCCAAGCCCTGGCCCAACCGATTTTCAAACCGGCCAACAGAAAAGGAAGAGCCGCCGGGATCATGATCAACCCGGTGTTTTGGAGCGGGTTTAATCCGATATTCCGCCCCACTTCCCGATAGATAGGCGGGATTGAGCGAAACCCGGCCAATAAATTGAGGGTCATCGGCCAGGTTACCGAATGGATGATAATAAAAAGAATCGCTTCGCTTCCGGTCCCCAACCATAAAATAATCACCGGGAGGAGCGCAATCCCGGGCAATGGATGGGCGATAGCGGTTACCGTATCGGTAAATGACTGGCCGATCTTACTAATCATGCTCATACCCGCCAGCAATAAGGCCGCTAGCATGCCAATGAGCAATCCGCCCATGATCAGCTTCAGCGATAACCAAGTCGCTTGAAACATTTCCCCGCTATGCAACGATTGGTTTAATGAGCCGAATATCTTGGTCAACGGCGGCAAAAGCGCCGGATTGACCCAATTGAATGCTGAGATGGCCTGCCAGGTTACACCGAAAAGGGTTATCCAGAGCAGACGTTTTAGCCATTGACTTTCCCAAACCTTACTCTTCATATTTGACATTTTCCCATAATATTTCGGAATTTTTCCGGGGTACCTTATCGATATAGCCGTTACGTTTCATAAAGGCCGCAAATTCTTTAATTCCTTTAATTTCCGGACGGTAATCCGTTCCGGGCGCCTGAAGGTATTTGAGCAACTCCGCTTCGGGAATTTGATAGGCGGCGCTTAACATTGAGGCTGTTTGTTTGGGATTCTTCCGGACAAATTCGATTGCTTGATGGAGCGATTTTAGATACGCCTGATAAATCCGGGGATTGCGGTCATGAAATTCCGCGGTGGCCACCCCGACGATGAAAGTAAATTCCCCGCCAAAAGCGGCTGTACCGCTCAAAACCTCTGTCATTCCCGGATGTTCCAATTCTTTCATCAAATAAGGCGGAGCGGTAAAATGGGCGGTAATTTCTTTTTTAGCGAGTAAGGCGTTCATCCCGTCGGGATGGGCCAAGGTGACCAATTGATTATCGAACTTCTTAGCGTCGCCGAACTCCCTTTCACAGGCCATCGCCAGTAAAATGTGTTGGACGCTTCCCGGTTGCGGGGCGGCAATCCGGTCATTTTTAGTGAAATCCTGCAACGAACGGATCTCTTTTTTCCAAGTCACCAACCCTACCGGGCTCTCCGAAAGCCCGCTGGCTATCTTCCAAGGCATGCCCTTGTCCCAACCGATTAAAAAAGGGGGGATAGCAATAAATCCGGCATCGACCCTACCGGCCAGCATAGCCTCACGAATCGCCGCGGTATTATTCAACTGTTTCCAATCGGCCTTAACCCCGGGTAGGTTTTTCTCTAACAATTTCAATTCTTTCATCACCTGTATCGGTGCATAAGCCAGTCCGTATTGCTCGGCGATGGAAATCTTTAATTCCCCCTTTGGCTGCCCTTTGGCCCATCCGGCTACCGACCAAGCCATTACCAGTGCCAAAAGGGTCAAAATCAACCAAAAACGTGGTTTCATTAACTGATCACCTTCTTTGTTATTATTACATCTTTGACTGACAGTTCATAACCGTCAAATATGCTTCAAAGGTTTAGCTTGCTATACTCTTGCCTCATGCCTTTTGCCTGTTCTGATATTAGAACCTGATCAACTGATTCTTCCCCTCGAAATCATAGATACCCAGGTTCGCATAAGCCCGTTCGATATTCTCCCGTAATACCGCCTCATTCTCGCCTTCAACAATGAAATAACCTGCTCGTTGAGTGGCATTAATTATTTCCGGAATTCGGTCGCCGGGTTTAAAATTGAATCCGGCTCGAATAATACTGGGTAATTTTTCCAATGATTCCCGATTCGTTACCGATCCGACTTCACAGGGTTTGGTGAAAAACATCTCGACTGAGAGGAATTTTTTATTAGCCAAAAGGTCATACTCGGTTAAACGCCTAAAATCAACTGTCTGGTTTAGACTTGTTTTGATTAACATTTCCAGCAGGTCGATCCCGGTGGCCCGGTGCAAGTAAAGATCTTCATAAGCCCCGCCGATCCGGCAGGCGATCTCGTTTACTTTAATACCTTCATCGCCCACCAGCATTTGAAAATAAACCGGCCCGTTTTTTATCTGAAAAGCAGCGACAATCCGTTCCGAGATTGCCTTAATCTGAGGAAAATGCAATTTAAGAAACCGGGAAGGGAACCGGTGGGCGGTACAGATCCCGATATGCCGTTGGTTCTCTAAGGATATCCGATCCACCACCGAAATTAAATAAAGCTCTCCCCCGATGACCCAGCCGCTGACCGTAATTTCCGAGCTGGGATAATATTCTTCAATTAAAATCTCCCGTTCCCTTGAATAACTCAAAACATCCCGAAAAACTTCACGGATCTCTTCAATGGAGCCGAGTTTGTAAACCCCCCTCTGCCCCTGGCTATCCAAGGGCTTTACTACTACCGGAAAATGCAAATCGCTTAATTCAGTATCATTAAAATCTTCAGTTGTCAAATGATAATTGACAGTAGGAATCCCAGCCTCGATAAAAATTTGTTTCATCACTTTTTTATTGGTGACCGCTTTGGCGGTGGTTACATCGAGCAAAGCCGGTAGTTTTAGCGCAGCCGCAACCCGTGCCGCGGTGTATACCGGCTGATCGGTCCCTAAAGTCATGATCCCGTCAATTTGGTATTTCAAACCGATTTCAATATTCTTTTCAATGTCGAAGGTGCTGGCTTGTTCATGATAATCGGCAAAGGCTTTTCCAGGCGGATCCGGGAAATAATCGGAAACGATTACCGTATGCCCCAGGGCCTTGGCCCGCTGGATTGCATTTTCCTGAATATGTCCCGCTCCAAGTATCAAAAGTTTCATCATATTTCCCCATTTTAAGATGAAGTTCGTATCATTGTCTCCGTGTTTGTAATCGTAATCGTATTTAATATACCTGAATATGCAAAATTATTTTACAAATAGATTTCCGCGATCTCAAACTGGGGGCGTTCAATATTTGAAACCAGTTTATCAAGGAAAGAATAATACAAGATTAGTTTAGCAGATAATTTCACTAACTTCGCCAAATTATATCCCGAGCGCCCAAACTTCCTTGATTCATGCCTAACAGCCACATTTACAATTTTGGTTGTTGCTAAAAAGATTAACGGAGCTAAATAGATAAATAGCTTATGGGTTTTACAAATCTCCCGAACTACACTCCCCCGGAGAACTCGAAAACTGCTTACCTTAATTTTTCTCGGTTTCCGGCAAATCAAGCCAAGTATCAAATTAATCGCTGCCGAACCGTAGTTTCGATACCAAGAATGTTTTTTTGTTATCGGGATCCCGAATACCACATCATACCCTTCTTCAATCTTTCGGAGGAGCAACGGAATCTCCTCCGGCGGATGCTGCAAATCGTCATCGATGGTGATTGCCAAGTCGCCGGTTGCATATTGAAAACCGCAGAAAAGAGCCTGTTGCTGACCGTAGTTTTTGGCAAGCCGGATTATTTTGACCCGTCGATCCCCCGCCCGAAGCTCCCGTAGTTTGGCAAAGCTATCGTCACTGCTGGCGTCATCCACGAAGATCAATTCAAAATCTTCGGCCTCTTTAGACAAAACCGAAATCAACCGGTGATATAGTTCGATTAAGGTTGGCCCGCTATGATAGACCGGAACCACTATTGAAATATCCATTTTCATTCCTTTATTTCGACAAACGTTCCAAAACCGCCTTCAAATTGGAGATTACATACTCCACTTCCGGATCGGTCATTCCGGTTGAGAATGGCAGCCTTAACAAGCGCCTGCTTAGCGATTCCGTAATCGGCAAATCTTCGGGAGCGTATCCCAAACTTTTCCCCATCGGGGAACTATGTAACGGCACATAGTGAAAAGCGGTAGCTATTCCCCGTTCGCCCAATTCCCTTTTAACCCGGTCCCGCAATGTCTCGCTTTCCAAAATTAGATAAAACAAATGATAATTGGATTGGCAATTTGGCGGAACGCTTGTAATACTAATCTGGCCGCGTGTCACATAAGGCTTTAAACCGGTGGAGTAACGTTCGTGAATCGCTTTTCGCTTTGCAGTAATCAGAACGATCGCCTGAAGCTGGGCATAAAGGACAGCCGCTAGTATTTCGGAAGGGGTATAACTGGAACCTTGGTCCACCCAACAATATTTGGCTACTTCGCCTTGGAGAAATTGTTTACGGTTGGTCCCTTTTTGGATTAAAATCTCTGCCCGCCGTAAAATAGCCGGATCTTCCGTGTTGATCAGGATGGCTCCTCCCTCGCCGCACGAAAAGTTTTTGGTTCCGTGAAAACTGAAACAGCCAAGCTGCCCCCAGGTTCCGAGATACCTGCCTTGATAAACCGCATTAACGGCCTGGGCGGCGTCTTCAATCACTGCAATTTGATGGCAATCGGCCAGCGCCATCAACTTATCCATCTCGCAACTGATCCCCCCATAGTGGACCGGGATAATGGCCTTAGTTCTAGGTGTAATCCTGGCCTCCACCGCTTCCGGATCCATATTTAAGGTATCGGGGTTGATTTCCATAAAGACCGGCTGGGCTCCTCTCAGTAAGACCGCGTTGGCGGTTGAGGGAAAAGTAAACGAAGGCATAATCACCTCGTCGCCCGGTTTTAGTTCCAATAATAAAGCAGCCAATTCCAAAGCATGCGTTGCTGAAGTTGTCAAGAGCGCTTTTTGGGCGCCGAATTTGGTTTTGAGTAAATCGTTGACCAGTTGGGTGTAATAGCCATCGCCACAAAGCTGGCCCCTGACGAAAACATCCTCTACAAATCCGATTTCCGTTCCGGTGAAATAAGGGACATTAAAAGGTATTTCCACGACGGACCTCTACTTTCTATTGCAAAGCAACCAAAGTATATAATTATTCGACAAATTTAACCCGAACCATTTTAAAAAATAATCCCAGGTTTAATTCTGGGATTATTTTTATTATTAATTGAGCGAGTTTCATAATTACAAAAATTTATCTTCGCATGCAATATATAGTGTAGGTTTTATTTTAGTCTATCAATATATTGTATGCGAAGCCAGAAAAAAGGAATTATGAAACCGCCTAAAT
>JAEZJK010000068.1 GCA_023415835.1 Bacillota bacterium | reverse complement strand
TACGGGTAGCAAGTAACAAGCTTATCGCGTGTGGCAGATCGTACCAACGCCGTTTAGGCGTGGCTAGTAATAAAGGGCTATGCCCGTTAATGAAAAACCCCCGGCTGTGCCGGGGGATATTTATTTATGGTTGCTTAAAGGAATAAAACGATCATGTATCGAATAAAAGGGTAAAATTTAAAAATAAATTCTGGCGCCTTGGGAACAATAAGAATAATTGGGAAGAGACAAGGCCATTTGAGCCTTAAGTCCGCGGACGCACTGTGCCGCTGGAGGAGATACTAAAACCACCCCTATGGGGAATGAATAACTTACGATGAAACGGCAGCCAGGAGACCTGCCAGAAGATTTGTTAGTCAAGACTTTCGCGGTTAGGGTCTCGATGATATTATTAAATCAAACCCGCCGTTGGCGGGTTTGATTGTTTTGGCGGAAACTAACATAAGGGGCAGAACAATGCAACCAGGGATAATTCAAGTTTACACCGGCGATGGCAAAGGGAAAACCACTGCGGCGATTGGCTTGGCGGTACGGGCATATGGGCGGGGGTTAAAGGTCAAAGTCTTTCAGTTTTTGAAGTCCCCTGGAGGCTCCGGGGAACACTGGGCTTTCTTAAGTTTTAACCCTCCCCTTCACATTTATCCCTTGGGCAGCGGCGAATTTATCCTAAACCGGCCTCCATCCCCTGCGGAAATAGCTTCAACGGCTGATGGCTGGAAGCAGGTAGAGAAAGCGCTCTGCTCGGATACATTGGATCTAATCGTTGTTGACGAGTTAAGCCACGTGATTAATCAAAACTTATTACCATTGGAGAAAGTATTGGCAGTTTTAAAAGGAAAGCCGGCCCGGTTGGAACTGGTTTTGACTGGCCGCGACATGCCCAGTGAAATAATTGCTCTGGCGGATTTGGTGACTGAGATGAAGTCGGTCAAACATCCCTATCAAAAGGGGCTGCCTGCCCGGGAAGGGATTGAATATTAGTAATTCCCGGAACCGGAATCAGTCAGGGAGGATTAAGACTATGCCGTTACTGGAAAGAACGATAGCCGATATTAAGGAGTTAGACTTTCAGGCGGTTCAGGAGGTTAAAGACTACCAAGACAAATTGACCAAACCTCGGGGTAGTTTAGGGGTTTTAGAAGCAATCTCGGTTCAACTGGGCGGGATTACCGGTCAAAAATGCCCCGATTTAGGGAAAAAAGTAGTAGTCATAATGGCCGGGGATCACGGCGTGGTTCAAGAAGGGATCAGCGCTTATCCTAGTGAAGTCACCCCGCAAATGGTATCTAACTTCATTCAAGGCGGCGCAGCGATTAATGTATTGGCTAGGCATACCGGGGCTGATCTGGTAGTGGCCGATGTGGGGGTGGCGGCGTCCATTGATAATGCTAAGGTTTTAGCTTATAAAATCAGGCCCGGTACCGGGAACATGGCGCAAGGCCCGGCAATGGCTGAAACGGAAGCAGTACAAGCCCTGGAAGTTGGAATTAAGATAGCTAACGATTTAATTGGTAAGGGATATCGGATCTTAGCCACCGGAGAAATGGGGATCGGCAATACCACAGCTGCCAGCGCCCTGGTTGCGGTTTATTTAGGGGTTCCTGCAGCAGAAGTGACCGGGAGAGGGACTGGGCTCAAAGCCGAGGCCGTCAAACACAAGGCAGAGGTGATCGACCGGTCGATTGCCATCAACCGGCCCGATCCCAAGTATCCTTTAGATGTACTGGCAAAGGTGGGCGGTTTGGAGATAGCCGCATTGGCCGGGTTAATATTAGGCGCAGCCGCCAATCGGATACCGGTGGTAATCGATGGTTTTATCAGTTCTGCGGCGGCTTTAATTGCCGCGAAGTTTGCGCCGCGTTCGTTAGGCTATATGATTGCCTCCCATTGCTCGGCGGAAATGGCTCACCGTAAATTGTTACAATATTTAGGGTTGAGGCCGGTTTTGGAATTAGATATGCGCTTGGGAGAGGGGACTGGAGCGGTCCTGGCCTTTCCCTTGATTGAAGCGGCGGTTAAGATTGTTAAAGAAATGGCGACCTTTGAGTCAGCCGGGGTGGCGGGCGCATGACCGGATCAAAAATACCGCGCCACATTTTGATTACCGGTGGGGTTCGTTCCGGCAAGAGTAAGTTCGCCGAAATTTTTGCCAAGGAACTGGGAGGCAGAGTAATTTATCTCGCTACGGCGCAGGCGCTTGACGCCGAGATGGAGGAACGGATCAATAAACATCGGGAA
This sequence comes from Bacillota bacterium, assembly GCA_023415835.1. Classification (GTDB taxonomy): domain Bacteria; phylum Bacillota; class UBA4882; order UBA8346; family UBA8346; genus JAAYHS01. Next base: position 50,751 of record JAEZJK010000068.1, on the reverse strand, counting down.
CACCGCCCGGTGGATTGGACTACCATCGAAGAACCTTTGGAAGTAGTGCCGGTTATTGCCGGGTTCCAAAACGGAACCACTATTTTGTTGGATTGTTTGACGCTTTTTTTGAGTAATTTATTATTTAAATATGATGATTTGCCTGTGGATCGTCAGGAGCAAGCCATTGACGCTCAAATTGCGGATCTGACCAAGGCTGTTAACCAAAGTAGTGCCAATATTATAATAGTAAGTAATGAGATAGGATGGGGGTTGGTTCCAGAGAACGCTTTGGCCAGAAGGTTCAGGGATTTGGCGGGTAGCGCCAACCAAAGGATGGCAGCTGTCAGTGATGAAGTTTATTTAATGGTAAGTGGCCTACCTGTCCGGATCAAGGGAGGAAAAGATGTTTAAATCCTTCAGAGTAGCAACGGGTTTTCTAACCATCCTGCCGGTTTCCCCGAAACAAATTGGATCGGCTGATATGGGAAAAGCGGTGGCCTTATTCCCGTTAGTCGGTGTAATTTATGCCATTGCCGCCTGGGGTTCGTTAAGGTTATTCAGTCATGTTTTTTCAGGGACTATCGCCGCCTGGCTGACGGTTTTTCTAATTACCGTACTTAACGGCGCTATTCATATGGATGGTTTTGCCGATACTATGGATGGATTAGGAGGCCGGACTCCCGAACAAAGCCGGGCGATTATGAAGGATAGCCGGATGGGGGCTTTTGGCGGCATCACCCTCATTTTTTTAATAACCGGGAAAATTATATTATTGAAATCATTGACCAACATTTCACTCGAAGTATTGATCGGCGTTTTCAGTATCTCCCGCTGGGCGATGGCATTTCAGCTCTATACTCAACCTTCTGTTTCCGAAGGTTTATTAAAAAGTTTTGCAGTTGAAAAAAAGGTTTCGGGAATTGTGATTACCTCTCTATTGACAGTGTTGTTAGGTATTTGGGCGTTTCCGATCGGCCTAATCCTGATGGGCCTAACTGGGGCAACATTACTGGTTATCAATCCATTGGTGAAGCGGAAGTTCGGGGGGATTACCGGGGATCTTCTGGGGGCGGCCAATGAATTGATTGAGTTGATTTGTTTATTGATTTTAAATGTGAAGCTTCCTGAGTTTTAAATTTTGTTTTTAAGAAGAGGGTTAGCTCATTTAAACACGAAAATGGTAAATCAGATGAATAATGGAAAATTACAAAATATAACTGCGGCGGTAAAAATGCTGAATAAAGATAAAATCCTCTTCATTGACATTGACGGTGTTTTATTCGGGGAATATGATGGTTACTATCAACTCCGGCCCGGGGTTTCCTCGTTTTTCCTTTGGGCCAGCCGCAATTTCCGCTGTGAATTTCTGACTTGTTGGTCTTGGCCGCGAGTTCAGGCCTTACTGGAATCGCTCTATATTGATCGGAGGTCGTTACGGATTGGTTATAGGGAGTGGCGCAATTTAAAAACCGATGGGATTGACCCTAATTCAGATGAGTTTTACCTGATCGACGACAATCTTCTCCCTGCGGAAATCGAGCAACTTATAGAATGGGGACTTGAGGAGCGTTATTTAAAAGTGGACAAAAGCGGTAGCGAACAGTTAAAATTGGTTAAGCAGCGTATTATGGCGATGGAAGGTATCGAAAGTTAAAATGAAGATAGAAGCGGGGAAATTATATCTGGTAGCTACCCCCCTGGGGAACCTGGAAGATATAACTCAACGGGCCTTAAGGATCTTGGCTGAAGTCGACCTAATCGCAGCCGAGGATACCAGGCATACTTTGAAGTTATTGAACCACTTCGGCATTAAACAAAAAATGCTCAGTTATTTTCTTCATAATGAACGGGAACGAACCCGGGAAATAATCGATAGATTACTTTCTGGGCTAAACGTGGCTTTGGTTTCCGATGCCGGAATGCCCGGAATATCCGATCCTGGTTATTTTTTAGTTGCCGAAGCGGTGAAACAAGGGATTACCGTTATTCCAATCCCAGGCGCTTCGGCGGTGGTCACTGCCCTGGCTGCGTCTGGCCTGCCGACTAATTCTTTTTGGTTTGAAGGATTTTTACCGCGTAAAGCCAAAGAACGGACCGGAATATTATCCGGATTGGCAAACGTCAAAGGCACATTAGTCTTTTATGAAGCCCCACACCGGTTGTTGGCTACTCTCAAAGGCATATTTGAAATCTTGGGCGATCGGGAAACGGTAATCGCCAGGGAACTGACAAAAGTCCATGAGGAATTTATCCGAGGGCGTTTATCAGAAATCATTGCCAAGATTGAAAATGATTCTCCGAGAGGGGAATTTACAATCTTAATTGCCGGAGAAGAAAACCGTCAAAATTCGACAAACCAAGATAATTCCAAAAAAGGGAACGATGGAGATGGCGGCGAAATGAGTTTGCGTCAAAAACTTAAAGAAATAGCTGAAGAAACTGGGAAAAGCACTAAAGAAGTTTATCGGATGTATCTCTCTGAAAAACAAAAAAAATAGAGGAGGTTTATTCCCTCCTCAAATTACTAACAAGCGCCTTTCATTGATTCCAAGCAAGATTTGCAGATGTTTTTTTCTTTGAAGTTTTTGATGTTTTCAGCATTGCCACAGAAGATGCAAGCTGGTTCATACTTCTTGAGAATAATCTTCTCGCCATCCACATAAATTTCTAAAGCGTCTTTCTCGTCAATTTGGAGGGTACGGCGTAATTCGATTGGAATCACTACCCGCCCAAGCTCGTCTACCTTTCTAACAATCCCTGTTGATTTCATCATGATTATGGAACCCCTTTCTGTTAAAATTCGACACCAACAGTGACATTATACCTAAAATTACATGCAAAGTCAAATTGATCCAAAATTTTTAACAAAAAATTTTCATTTTCACTTCTAGCTGTGGAAATGGAATAAATATTATAAATGTTGTATAAAAAGTTATTATATCGAATCGTAGGATTTTGTTACATACTCAATTGGTGCTTGACAAACGCCTCATTTGTAGCTATATTTAAAGGAAATCAGTTGGTTTTGTTAATGTAGGCTAGTTCAAATCAATAAAAGCAATGAGGGAAAGAGTCTTTACCGAAACCGTCAAAAGAGAGTCAGCGGATGCTGAAAGCTGACCGGCATAAGTAAAGAATATGGTTCCGGAGTTGCCGTTTAGAAGTTATTTCTACTATGGTAAATTTAAACTTGCCTTTTGAAAATAACACGCTAAACCTGTTCGTGATTATTTTCAAAACGTTTTAAAATATTGAATTTACCAAAGTAGATTAGTAGAAACGGCCGTTTGGTTAACGTTATCAAACTACAGAAGTCCTCTTAAAGCACTACTAAGAGGAGAACTGGGGTGGTACCACGAAGGCAACCTCTCGTCCCCTATGGGATGAGGGGTATTTTTGTTTAAAAAAGGACGGATTATATGGTCTATAGTAGTCAGAAGTTAGGAGACAGGAGTCAGTATTTTTCCGGTGGAGAGTATAAATAATGAACTTGTTTCAATTTCAGGAAGATGCTTTAAAAATAAAAGGAGGGTTTTTAAGTGAGTAAGTTTTATATTACCACACCGATTTATTATCCGAGCGACAATTTACATATCGGCCACGCCTATACAACGGTGGTTGCCGATGCATTTGCTCGGTATCATCGACAAATTGGAGATGATGTATGGTTTTTAACCGGAACAGACGAGCATGGCCAGAAAATTCAACGGCGGGCGGAAGCGGCTGGGGTAACACCTCAAGCCTTTGTTGACCAAATTGTGGTTAACATTGAAAATTTGTGGCGGAAATTAAAAATTAGTCACGATGATTTTATTCGGACAACAGAATTACGACACAAGAAGACGGTACAGGCAATCTTCGATCGTTTATATCAACAAGGTGATATTTATAAAAGTGAATATGAAGGCTGGTATTGTACGCCTTGTGAAGCATTCTGGCTGGAACGTCAGTTACAGGATGGAAAATGCCCGGATTGTGGGCGGGAGGTCGAGTTAGTTAAGGAAGAAAGTTATTTTTTCCGAGTATCCAAGTATGCAGATCGATTGATGAAACATATTGAAGCGCATCCTGAGTTTATTTTACCAGTTTCACGAAAGAATGAAATGATTAATAATTTTCTCAAACCCGGACTGGAAGACTTGTGTGTTTCCCGGACTACATTTAATTGGGGAATTCAAGTTCCATTCGACCCTAAACATGTGGTATATGTATGGTTGGATGCTCTTTCAAACTATATTAGCGCTTTGGGATACCCTGAACAAACACCTCAATTTGTTAATTATTGGCCGGCTGATGTACATTTAATGGCGAAGGAGATTGTCCGTTTCCATACGATAATTTGGCCGATCCTTTTAATGGCCTTAGATTTACCACTGCCAAAGCAAATTTTCGGACATGGTTGGCTGGTTTTGGATGGTGGTAAAATGTCAAAATCAAAAGGTAATGTTATTGATCCCGTTGTACTGATCGAGAAATACAGCTTGGATGCAATTAGATATTATCTATTACGTGAGATTCCTTTCGGCTCTGACGGGCACTATTCTGAAGAAGCACTGGTTCTTAGAATAAACCAGGACCTGGCTAATGATTTGGGCAATCTATTGCATCGTTCTTTATCAATGATTGAAAAATTTAATGGCGGTGTCATCCCCACTCCCGGTAGTTATCAAGACCTGGATCTGCAATTAATTAAACAAGCGGAAGAAAGCGTGTCTGAGTTAAAAACTGCCATGGAAAAACTAGAGATAAATCAGGCGCTAATATCTATTTTTAAGTTGGTTTCTAGGGCTAATAAATATATCGACGAGGCCGCTCCCTGGGCTTTGGCTAAACAACCTGATCAACAAGAACGCTTAAAAACGGTCCTCTACGCGATGGCGGAAACATTACGGCTCACAGCGGTATTGCTTGAACCCTTCTTGGTCGAAACTCCCGCTAAGATTCGGGAACAATTGGGGATTGGCGGAGGAGACAGCGCCGGAGCAAGCTACCTTGATAATATCAAATGGGGCGGGTTAAAGCCAGGGGTTCAAATTAAAAAGGGAATGCCGATTTTTCCAAGGATTGAGGATGAGAAGCCTGTGGTGGAGACTACCCCTCAGAAACAGCCGGAGCCCCAAAAAACCGAAACAAAACAACCGGAAGTTAATTCCGATCAAATTTCCATTGAAGACTTTGCTAAAATCGATCTGCGGGTGGCTAAGGTATTGGCCGCCGAAAAAGTGGAAGGTTCGGATAAGCTCTTAAAACTGCAGATCAGCATCGGGGGAAAGGAAAGGCAAATTGTGGCCGGTATCGCCCAGCATTATTCCGCCGAGCAAATGGTCGGTAAGGAGATCGTGGTGGTTGCCAACTTGAAACCGGCCAAGTTAAGGGGCCTACTTTCGGAAGGCATGTTGCTAGCGGCGTCAAACGAAGCGGGTCAGTTGGCGGTAGTCCGTCCGGAAATAGCCATCGGCGAAGGGGCTAAAATAAAATGAGCTGGGTCGACAGCCATGCCCATCTTAATGACGCCGCTTTCGAGAATGACTTGGGGCAGGTAATCGACTGCGCTTTGGAAGCCGGGCTAAAGGCTATCATTGTCCCTGGTTTTGACTTAGCTTCGTCCGTGAAAGCTGTCGAACTAGCAGAGCGGTATCAATTGCTCTGGGCTGCCGTGGGTGTCCATCCTCATGACGCTAAAACTTGGGATCAAGACACTGCAATCAAGTTAGGGCAACTTCTGGCCGAACCAAAAGTGGTGGCGGTGGGGGAGATCGGTTTGGATTACCATTATAATTATTCGACAAAAGAAGACCAGCGTAAAGCCTTTATTGAACAAATAAGCATTGCCAAGCAATATAATAAACCGATTATTATTCATAACCGAGAGGCGCATCAGGACACGTTGGAGACATTGGACAGGGAGAAAGTCGGAGAGGCGGGCGGAGTGATGCATTGTTTTAGCGGCAGCGAAGAAATGGCGGCTCAGTTCCTCCGTTTAGGCCTCCATATTTCTTTCGCGGGCCCACTTACTTTTTCGAATGCCGTAAAACTGCGCGAAGCAGCCTTAAGTATCCCTTTAGATATGTTATTGGTGGAAACCGACAGCCCTTATTTAGCGCCTCACCCTTTAAGGGGGCAGCGCAATGGCCCGGCCAACGTGAAGTTAGTTGGGGGCAAATTGGCGGAGATCAAGAAACTACCGGCAGAAGAGGTTATGCGTTTAACCTCTGCTAATGCCCAAGCCCTATTTGGGATAGGAAAAGTAGGCAATAGTCAATAGGCTGAGGCAAGGAGTTGATTGTCCGGCATTTGGCGCTGGTTTCACCCTTTCATTTACCCCGATAAGCTATGATCGGAGTAAATTCTGGCTAAAAGAAGGTTTTTATTTTGACAGATTCAGGATTTAGGGGATTTTGATAATGGCTTACGCTTACCATTTAAAAGGGCAGCGAGATAAAACAGGCAAGAAGCTTGATGTAATTTAATTGGGAAAATTGGCATAATAAATTAAGACAAACAATTAGGGAAGTTTATGCCAAAATAAGCTAATTAAAGTCTTATAAAATTAGGTGAGTTACTTGGAGAACAGCCCTAAGGCGAGAACGGCAATGAACATTGCTTACCAACTTAATGGGTCACTTTATTTAAATATTACCAACCGTTGCCCAAACGCTTGCGCTTTTTGTATTAGGGGAAGTAAAGCGGGAGTAGGATATAATTTATGGTTGGAGCATGAGCCTACGGCGACTGAAATTATTACTGCGATTCAGGATCCAAAAGGTTACCGGGAAATTGTTTTTTGCGGGTATGGGGAGCCGTTACTCCGGCCGGAAGTGGTGGAGGAGACTGCCCGTTGGCTTAAACAATGGCCGGTGACGGTAAGGTTAAATACCAACGGTTTGGCCGATTTATTTCTGGGCTACGATATTCTACCCCGGTTAAAGGGGTTGATCGACATTGTGTCGATCAGTTTAAATGCTGACAATCCCCAACTTTATCAAAAATTGTGCCGGAGTGAATTTGGCGAGCAAGCCTTTCCGGCTATCCTCGGGTTTGCCAAGCGGAGCCGGGAATTTATTTCCCGAGTTATCCTGTCGGTTGTTAATTACCCTGAGGTTAACCTGGAAAAAGCGGCTGCTATCGCAGAGGAAATCGGCGTGGAGTTCCGTATCAGGGAATATTTGGAATGAACATTATAAGGCAGGATCGAGCTGGTCAAATAGAGAAAATATAACATGGTTCCGGATTAAGCGCGCCAATTTAAGCTCCGGGAGGGACAGAATGAGGTTAAAAGTCATATCGAGCCGTTGGGAGAAAAAGAACTACCACTATTTATTTATTTGCTCAGCGGTTACCTTAACTTTATTATTAACCGGTTTAATCTATTACACCCTGGCCCTTGATCGGGTGGAATTGACGGTCGACGGGCATAAGTATCACTGGAAGACCTTTAGCCCAACCGTGGCCAAAGTGCTTCATGAAAAAAAGGTAACCCTAAAACAGGGTGATGAAGTAAGGCCAGCCCTCTCTGATGCTATTCGAGAAAATACCAAAATTGAGGTAATCAGGTCTTTCAGGGTTCACATAACCGTTGGAGGTAAAACTACCGATTTTTATACCATCGCCCGGCCGGTTAAAGAGGTATTGGCCAAGGCCAAGATCGAATTTGACGGCGACGATATTATTAAACCGGGCCTGGAGACGGTGATTAAGCCCAATGAAACAGTAAAGATAGTCAAAGTCCGTACTGAGATTATCACTAAACAAGTGACGGTTAACCCCGAAACCGAATACCGCAGCGATAAAAGCATGGAACGGGGCGTAAGAAAAACCATTTGCTCCGGCGAGCCCGGCCTGGCCGAACATGAAATTCAAATGACCTACCATGATGAAACTTTAACTAAACAGGCAACTTTGTCTAGAAAGATACTTAAAGCCCCGGTAAACGAAATAGTTGTGGTCGGGACTAAACCCGTGGTCCGTACCCTGGTTACTTCACGAGGTTCTTACCGTTATATCGAAGCCAAAGTAATGGAAGCGACATCCTATTACCCGGGGCCTGAGAGTTGCGGCAAGTGGGCTGACGGGTATACTTATACCGGGAAGAAAGCCGGTTATGGGGTGGTAGCGGTAGATCCCAGAATTATTCGCCTTGGCACCCAGCTTTATATTGAGGGATACGGTAAAGCGGAAGCTGCCGATATCGGGGGCGCCATTAAAGGGAACAAGATTGATCTTTGTTATGAAACATATCAAGAGGCTTTGAGGTTCGGACGGAAAAAGGTTAAAGTCTATATTTTGGAATGAACCGACGGGGATAAAAACCCCGTTTTTTAATTGGCTTACAGTAGATTAACCGAATTAGTATTTCGTACTCACGCGTATATCCGTAATCGGCGGAATGGTTTAAAATCGATTACGGGTACGGGCGCCGCTTCGCCGGGCACGGGCACGATCCGAGGCTAGGAATGCAATAGTTGGATAAAGAAACTTCACCCGGCTTAGTTGAAATAACTTTTACTTATTGAGTAAAGGGATTATAAAATGAAAATGGAATAATAGATTGACAATCACTCACTGATAGGGGGTTTAGCAATGAGATTAGGCAGATTTAAAATGGGAGACCGGGTTTTTGCCGGGATAGCCAAGGGCGACACCGTAATTGACCTTGAAAAAACCGCAACCGTGATGCCTGAGTTTCAGAAGTTTGGAGCAGTCTTTTCCAAAATGCGGCCTTTACTTTCGCATCTTAACGACCTTGCCGCAATGTTGGAAGCGGCTAAGGGAAATTACATCGGTTATCCGTTGGGCGGTTTAATAGTACTGCCTCCGCTGGCAGATCCGGATAAGATCATTTGTATCGGGCTGAATTATAATGATCACGCCGCCGAATCGAAAATGGCCGTTCCCGAGGAGCCAGTTTTTTTCTGTAAGTTCAAGTCTTCAATAGTCGGTCCGAGAGAAGCGATTGTCATCCCCCCGGTTTCGGATCAAATCGATTACGAAGCGGAACTGGCAGTGATCATCGGCAAACCGGGCAAACATATTCCGGAAGCTGAAGCTATGGAGCATGTGGCCGGATATACCGCTTTTAACGATGTCAGCGCTAGGGACTTACAGTTCCGCGGGGGTCAGTGGATTAAAGGGAAGGCGCTGGATACCTTTGCCCCATTAGGGCCATATATTGTAACCAAGGATGAAATACCGGACCCGTACCAGTTGAAGATTAGCCTATCGCTAAACGGTAAAATAATGCAGGATTCTTCCACCGATAAGCTCATTTTTAATATACCGCGCCTGATTGCATTTCTTTCCCAACTATTCACCTTAGAAACGGGAGATATCATCGCCACCGGCACCCCGCCCGGAGTCGGTTTTGCCAGAAAACCACCGGTGTTTTTGAAACACGGGGATGAGGTGAAGGTGATCATCGAACAAGTTGGGGAATTAATTAATCCGGTTATTAACGAAAAACGGGTATGAGCTGATCAAATTCTTAGGTAGTAGGCAATAGGGAGTAATAGGCAAGGGTGCTGAATGTTCAGCCTGTCTGCTTTTTTTATGCTTGCGGTTACTCCGGAAGGGAGATAGTTGACTACTTGATAATTTTTGCTAATACTCGGAGCGGGGAGCTATCTGCCTTAATCTTAAGCGGAAAGGCCATCACTTCAAATTGTTCCGCCTTCAGCAAGGATCCTAGATTAGTCAGGTTTTCCAAGATTAAAACCTGATAGTCCAGGAGCTTTTTATGGATCGGATATGGAGCCAAATCCGGAGATGGGAGATCCATTCCAATTATTTTGGCCTGTTTGGCGATTAAGAATTCGGCTAATTCGGGGTGAATTTCGGGGTGCCCGGTATAATATTCGTCAGTCCCGTATTTTTGATCATAACCGGTATAAAATAAGACGATGCTTCGGTCAATAATCTTGGAGCGGTAGTGATCCTTCATTCCAATTACCCGTTCACCCCGGACATCGAGCAAGCAACCCTCGCCATAGAATGACTCCGGAGGTAGCTCGGAGATGAATTTGGTTTGTCCGGTAAGATGCATCGGCCCGTCAAGGTGGGTCCCGGAATGCATGCCGATCTCTAATTGATAGTTAGTAAAACCATCCGTTTCAAAAGTTTTGGTTTTTAACAACTGTGTTGATAAATCTCCAGGGTAAGTCGGCATTTGGCCTTCGATTAAATGGGACAGATCAATTAAATTGAACATAAGGGTGCTCCCGGTTTCTATATTTTCACATGGAGAAATGGCGTACAATCTGTGAAATCCGTTTAACCTGATCCCGGTTAAATAATCCGGACAATTTCATCCAATGGCTTACGCTGTTTGTCGTTGCGCTTAGTAAACCCTTCCCTAGGATAACCAAGCGGAGTGATGGCAAAAACCCGTTCATTTTCTTTGAGGCCAAGGGCCTCTTTTAACTGTTCCGGCTGAAAAGCCTCGATCCAACAAGTGGCCACTCCTTCGTTTTCCGCAGCTAAAATCAAATGACACATGGCAATGGCCAAATCGGTCTCCAATGAGTTATAGCCATCGTATTTCCTGACCCAAGCTTCATCAATATTTCCAACCACAATCAAAATTTGCGGCGCATCCTGAAACCAGGGCCGGTTATAGCAGGATCGGACTTTTCCCAACATCTCCTGAGATTCAATCACCCAGAATTTCCATGGCTGCAGATTTACCGCGGAAGGAGCCATCCGGCCGCTTCCAGGATCCGGTTGAGGGCTTCGTGCCCGACTTTACGGGCTGGATCATAGCTGCGAGTGCTTTCGCGCCTATTAATTAGATCATAAAACTCCACCGGGTGTTCTCACTCCTGTCTGTTTTTACTTACTGCGCTGACTTAATCAGTTTTAACAACCAGGCCATGTTTTCCGCCAAGGTTTCCATGGTTTTAAAGCCTTCATCATCAGAATTGACATTTCCCATTCCTAGGTTCCAATAGCTGGATCCAGGAACGATCATTTGATTGATTAAGAAGAAATCATTAATGGCATTGAAGGTATTAATCCCTCCTGCTCGCCGAAGAGCGACCACTGCGGCTCCGGCTTTCCGTTGCAAGAGGAACCCGTTCCTACGGGTCACAGAACCTGCCCGATCAATTAAGGCTTTGGTCTCCGCGGTCATGTTGGCGTAATAGGTTGGGGATCCGATGATGATGCCGTCCGCAGCCACCATTTTATTAAGGCATTCATTAAATAGATCATCGCTAAGGACGCATTTTCTGACTGGGTTCTGGCCGCACCAGCCGCAGGCCCTGCAACCCCGTAATGCTTGCCCGCCAACATGAACCATTTCGGTATCAATATCATGTCTGCGCAACGCAGCCAATACCCGGTTAATTAGTATAGCTGTGTTGCCGTTCTGATGCGGGCTGCCGTTAAAGGCAATTACTTTCATTGTCAATCACTCCTGTTCGGCTTGAAAATCAAATGGGCTTACCATATTAATTCCATTATAAGCGAAATAGCCTGTTAGGTTCAATAAAAAGAAAGAATAGGCGAAAGGGCTAAATTACGACGGATCATTTGGAAACCAGCCTTAGAAAAGCAGAAATAAATTATTTATACCTAAATTATATTGTCATACAAAATTAGTTTGTCTATACAAGAACCAGAAAATGGTGTAGTATTAATATGGGAATTAATAGTGTATTAGGTTGCAAGATCCATCGATTTTATAAATGCAATAGGCGATTCTCGAAAAACGTATTTTTGCGCAATGGAACGATTTGAATCGTTCTTAAAAAATAAAGAGGGGGAGAAGAATGAAACGCACGGTTTTGGTTTTAGTTACAATCTTGATGGTTAGCGCTTTGGTTTTAACCGGTTGCGGGGAAAAAACCCCAAGTAATGTCATTAAGATCGGTGTTTTTGAACCAATTACCGGGGCCAATGCGGCCGGAGGGCAGTTGGAGGTTGAAGGGATTAAACTTGCCAACCAACTCTATCCGGAAGTCCTCGGCAAAAAAGTTGAGTTAGTAATCGCCGACAACAAATCCGATAAAGTTGAAGCGGCGACCGCTGCGGCGCGTTTAGTTGAGAAAGAGAAAGTCACCGCCATCATCGGCAGTTGGGGAAGCTCATTGTCAATGGCTGCCGGGGATATTGTCAAGAAAAGGAAAGTCCCGGCGGTAGGCGCTTCCTGCACCAACCCGTTGGTAACTAAAGATAATGAATACTACTTCCGGGTTTGCTTTATCGATCCTTTCCAGGGCACGGTGATGGCCAATTATGCTTTCAGTAAACTAAACGCTAAAAAAGCCGCTATTGTCCAGGAAGTTTCCAATGATTACGCGGTTGGTTTGGCCAATTTCTTCACCGAAAGCTTTAAGAAGTTAACCAATGATTCCAAGTGTATCGTAGCTGTAGCCAATTATAATACCGGAGACCAGGATTTTTCAGCGCAACTCACCAATATTAAAGCCAAGAAACCGGATGTTATTTTCGCTCCCGGCAACTTTACCGAATCGGCTTTGGTGATTAGTCAAGCCCGGAAGTTGGGGATTGCCTGCCCGATCATTGGCGGCGACACTTGGGAAACCCAAGAATTCTTGGACATCGGAAAAGAAGGGGTTGAGGGCGCAGTTTTCTCTACCTTCTTTGCTACTGAAAAACCGATAACCAGTGAGTCCCAGAAATTCCTCGACGAATATCGGAAGGCATATCAAAAAGAGCCGGCTGCGGTTACGGCATTGGGCTACGATGCTTATATCCTGATCCTAGATGCGATTAAGCGGGCTGGTTCCACCGATAGAGTAAAAATCAGGGAAGAATTGGCAAGAACCGAGAACTTCCCAGGCGCTGCCGGTATCATTACCCTTGACGCCGATCGTAACGCAGTCAAAAATGCCGTTATCAAACAGGTTAAAGGCGGCAAATTCACTTACCTGGATACAATCGAGACCAAATAGGAGTCTCCCGATTTGATGCGGGAGATTCAATCAATGCTCGAATTTAGAACCTGGGACCGGAATTTCGAAGCGGGCTGAACCCTCTCGGTTTTGAGTCCCGGGTTCTCCTTTTTATAAAAAAGAGGCATGGTTTGAAATCTATTTTTGGTGGTGTTTTTATGACCTTCGACCTTTTTGCGCAACACCTTTCGAATGGGGTTTCATTGGGTAGCCTTTACGCCTTGATCGCCATCGGTTATACCATGGTCTATGGGATTTTACGTTTGATCAACTTTGCTCATGGCGATATTTTTATGATGGCTACCTATTTTGCGTTTTTTGGAGTAGTAACCTTTGGGTTCCCTTGGTATGTAACCTTTCCGATTGTGATTGTACTTACCGCGTTATTGGGTATGGCGGTGGAAATCACCGCTTACCGGCCGCTGCGGGATGCCCCTAAGATTTCCATCTTGATTTCGGCGATTGGAGCTTCCTTTCTTTTAGAAAATTTGACGACCGTACTTTTTGGCGGGGTACCCAAACCTTTTCCAACCCCGAAGGCCTTTACCGACGTAGTCCAAATCGGTACGGTTTCGATTCAGAAATTAACCTTTTATATACCGGTAGTCGCAATTATTTGCCTGATTTGCCTTTTATACCTGATTAATAAAACCAAGGCCGGAATGGCGATGCGTGCGGTCTCCAAGGATCATGAAACTGCCCGGGTTATGGGAGTGAATGTTGATCGGACAATCCTGGCCACTTTTGGCCTGGGATCGGCTCTGGCGGCGATAGGCGGAATCATGTGGGGGTTGAAGTTTCCGCAAATTGCCCCATTAATGGGTGTGATACCGGGACTCAAGTGTTTTATAGCCGCAGTAATCGGAGGAATTGGAAATATCAAAGGGGCGGTGATCGGCGGTTTTATCCTCGGTATCGGAGAGATTATGCTAATCGCCTTCTTGCCTGATTTAACCGGATACCGTGACGCCTTTGCCTTTGTTTTGTTAATAGTAATTTTATTATATAAGCCTACCGGAATCATAGGTGAAAAACTTACGGAGAAGGTGTGACCCATGGGACAGAGAGACCGGATCTTGACGTTAATTGCCTTACTGTCATTGGCGCTCTTTTTATTTGTAGCTGAAAAATTTTTGGACCTTTATATAGTCCGCATCCTTAACGTTTGTGCGATTTACGCCATTCTGGGAATGAGCATGAATTTGATTAACGGTTTTACCGGACTGTTTTCATTGGGGCACGCCGGTTTTATGGCTGTAGGGGCTTATACTACCGCCCTTCTAACCATGTCGCCGTCGGTAAAAGCTCAAATTTTTTATATGGTACCCTTGGTCAAACCCCTTGATGCAATGGCATTGCCATTCCCGGCGGCGCTCTTACTAGGAGGCTTTTTTGCGGCTTTGGTTGGATTTTTAATTGGTGCGCCGGCTTTGAGGTTAAAAGGAGATTACCTAGCCATCGCCACTTTGGGTTTTGCCGAAATTATCAGGGTCATTTTTACCAATACGCAAAGTATAACCAATGGCGCGTTAGGTTTAAAAGGAATCCCGGCGGTCACTAATCTTTGGTGGAGTTTTGGAGGGGCGGCTATAACGGCGGTTATTTTGATGTCCCTAATCAATAGCAGTTATGGGAGAGCTTTTAAAGCGATTCGCGAGGATGAAATCGCCGCTGAAAGTATGGGAATTAATCTTTCACGCCACAAAAACCTAGCGTTTGTTACGGGCGCGTTTTTTGCGGGTATCGGCGGCGGGCTGCTGGGAAACTTATTAGGCACTATCGACCCTAGGATGTTCAGCTTCATGTTTACTTTTAATATCTTGCTCATTATCGTGTTGGGCGGAATGGGAAGCATCACCGGCAGTATCATTTCCGCATTTATTGTCACTATCGCCAATGAAGTGTTACGGTTCTTAGATGAAACGATCAACCTCGGTTTCATGGTGATCAACGGCAAAGTAGGAATGCGGACGGTGGTTTTTTCTGCTTTATTAATGGTGGTTGTAATATTCTACCGGCATGGATTGATGGGGAATAACGAATTTAGCTGGGAAAAGCTTTTAAATTGGAAGCCCCCGTTTGGCCGTTTTCGGAAGGGGCCTTTGGTTAAAGGGGGTAAGGCGAACTGATGCCGTTACTTAAAATTGAAAATATTACCATGCAATTTGGCGGTTTAACCGCAGTAAAAGACATGGGCTTAGAATTAAACCGGGGTGAGATTGTGGCCTTAATCGGCCCGAACGGAGCCGGTAAGACCACCGTCTTTAACATGATCACCGGTGTCTATAAACCTACCCTGGGCCGGATCGTTTTTAAGGATCAAGATATAACCGGCATGAGGCCGGATTTAATTACCAAGCTAGGTATTGCCCGTACCTTTCAAAATATCAGGTTATTTAAAGGCCTCAGCGTGTTGGAGAATGTGTTAATTGCCAACCACACCCATTTAAAAGCGGGATTTATTGAAACTATAGCTAAACTGCCACGTTATCGCGCTGAAGAAGAAATGATGACCCAAAAATCCATTGCTTTACTGGAAAGGGTGGGGTTAAAAAATCACCTTAATGACCTGGCTAATTCGCTTCCTTATGGGTTGCAGCGCCGCTTGGAAATTGCCAGGGCCCTGGCAACCAGGCCAAAACTGATGCTCTTGGATGAACCGGCTGCAGGTATGAATCCCAAGGAAGCCGATGATTTAACCCAGTTTATTAAAGAAATCCACGATGAATACGATTTAACCATCTTTATGATTGAACATCATATGGATGTAGTAATGAATATCTCCCAAAGGATTTATGTGCTGGATTACGGTATAACCATTGCCAGCGGCAGCCCGGCGGAGATTCAATCGGACCAAAGGGTAATCGAAGCCTATCTGGGGGTTGAGGAACAATGCTGAACATCGATAATCTGATCGTTTCCTACGGGGGAATCGAAGCCTTGAAAGGGATCAACCTGGAAGTGGAGGAAGGGAAGATAGTCACTTTGGTAGGCGCCAACGGCGCCGGTAAGAGTACTACCTTAAGGGCTATTATGGGCCTGGTCAATCCGGTAAGCGGCCGGATTAGTTACCGGGGTATGGATCTACTGAAAGAAAAAACTCAAAACATGGTCAGGCATGGAATCGCCTTGGTTCCGGAGGGGCGTAAGGTCTTCGCCAATCTTACCGTAATGGAGAACCTGAAAATCGGCGCGTTTTACCGTAATGATGATCAAGGTATTAAAGCCGACTTGAATTGGATCTTTGATTTATTTCCGATCTTGAAAGAGAGGACTTGGCAACTAGCGGGAACGCTTTCCGGAGGGGAACAACAAATGCTGGCCGTTGGCAGGGCGTTGATGTCCAGGCCGAAGCTTCTGATGATGGATGAACCGTCACTAGGGTTAGCGCCGATGATGGTTAAAGAAATTTTTAGGATCATCGGTGAGATTCACCGTCAGGGAGTAACCATATTGCTGATTGAGCAGAACGCCAATGCCGCGTTGCAAATTGCCGATACCGGATATGTAATGGAAACCGGTAGGATTATCCTAAAAGGCAACGGCAAAGAGTTGTTGGCGAATGATGAAGTTAAACAGGCTTATCTGGGCCGAAAGGCTGTTTAACTTAAATGTTGGACTCTCTTTGGGGTGATTGGAGGGATATCCCCTTTATTTAAGGTCGCGTATTCATCACCTTGGCTTCCGCTGACGGGACGGTTATTCTTCAACCAAGAGTGGATTTCGGGAATTAATTCAAAGTGGTTATTAGCAATTTCAAATGTATTTTTACGGATAATTTTTCTACTCGGATTTGGGCTCCAAGGGAAAGGATAACCAAGCACATCCCATTTAAAAAGCGATTCAATTGCGTCTTTGAGACTGACGCCGCCGGTGGTTTTCAAATTCCAGAGGTTGAATCCGGAGTACCTGGCGATTTCCAATGCTTGAACCAGGCATGTAAATGCATAATTAGTATATGTGATACCGTTTCGGCCATTGTTACGGTTGACTTCGCGAGGGAGGAAAGCCCCGTTGCTATTACGTTTCAGTTTCCAATCGCCATAAGCGTACGAAGTTAACTCTACCAATGCTTCATAAAATAGAGTTTGATCCTCCAAAACAACCGCTGCTGCTAAGACGCCTAGTAATCCGGCGTCTTTCCAATCATTGTCCCTGGAATACATTACTTCTCGCGTATGGATCAAGCAATTCTCCCGCCACCACTCTTTGAAATTTTTTTGATCCCTGGGATCCCAGCCTTGGTAATCAGCTAATAAATCGGCGGCATAAAGCATTGGTGTGAAAAAGGAACCTAATTGCAGCCCGCATTCAGCCCCATAAAAAACGGTCTTCTTCTCCGCCCAGGTATTTAAGATTTCAACAGCCTTATCGGCATAGCCGGTTTTTCCGGAATAAACATAGGCTAAAGCGGAAGCATAAGCCGCATGGCAATTTTTCCAAAGCCAAGCCCGCATCTCCTGAAGGGTGCTCCCCAATTCGTAACTGCTCATAATATTCATGGTTGCCGGGGGATCTGGTTGAAAGTGCAACACTTCATCGGCGTCGGCGATTAGTTTTTGATAGGCGGTAACTTGCGGTTGAACTTTTTTAGCAATTAGCTCATTGACTATGGAAATTTCTTCACGGTTGATTACGGTCATTGGGTGAGTGAGAGGTAAGCTGTTCAAGTTGAGGGGAGTCATTACAAAACCGTTTAACCATAGTTGGCCGCGGATCCTAGCCATAGTAATCACAACATCATCGCTCCCGTTGGCGGTAAAGGAGAATGGGGTAGCTGCGGCGTAATGATAAGAATCTAACGCATAGGTATGCTGATTCTTGAGGATTATGGAATTTTGGTGGTTAACATCAGTTAACCTGACTTTATAGTCGGCCCAAAAACCGGTAGTGCCTCTAGCTGTATTACAGCTATATAAAGTGATAGTATAGCTACCGGCCTTAAGTCCTTTAAAGGTTAGGACGATATTTCCGGAATTATTAGCATAACCGTCACGGAACAACTCCGTTTTGGCGGTCTTAATCAGGCGGGGGTCATTATCGGGATCAAGCTCGATCAGTTCGCCGTTATCGAGCCAATCATTACCGGAATTAAGAGTAGCGGTAAAATTACCGAACGGGGTGTTTAAGGTTTTAAGAAACCCACCGTTCCATTCAGCCCAACCAGTTTGAACCGATTGGCCGCAAGGACCGAGATCAACCCGTATTTCCGGGAAAATTTCCCGGTTTATTGAGTTAGTGATGCGAGAAACCGTAGGTTGCTTTTCCATTAAGGCTAACGAGACAATCACCAGAATTAAAAGGACAAGTAACAAGATGATTGGCATTCACCTATTTCCCTTCGCAACGATCTAAACTGAAAACCTTGTAACATATTTCAGGTTATGATTTCGGGTGCGAAACTAATCCAACGGGCTGTTTTAACTCATGGTTTATCGAAATACGCCACCACATTTTCATGGGGTTAAGTAAATTTATGGCGGTATAAATATAACTATATTTTATCCCTAAAATGCCGGAAGGGGAACAATGGTTACATGCTTTTAACTTTTATTTAGGCTAATTTAAAAGATTAAACAGAAATACAAATTTTGTATTTAACACCTTGATCTGAGGCGGCTAGTGGATACCATAACTCTTTCAGGTTGGCGGGTAGTTTGATTTTTTTAAAAGGATGCGTCATTGTGGCTGATGAGTAAAGGCCTGACGTTCCAACCGAGGGGGATATTGAGTTTATAAGTTATAGTTTTCGGTAAATTCCGGTGATTTGGGGAAACGAGCCGAGGCAACCAATAAAACTTAGGGACCGACAGTATCATATCCCTGTCGGTCCCTTTTTCATTACGTGTAGGGTTTATACTTTTAAAACGCCGGTACGATGCTGCCTTTGTAGGTTTTGAGGATGTAATCCTTGACGGCCTCGCTGTTCAACGCTTTGGCCAATTTAAGCAGCGCTGGATTGTTTTTATCTTTGGTCCGGACGGCTAAGATATTGGCATAGGGTGATTCGCTGCCTTCGATGAATAACGCGTCCTTGGTCGGGACCAGATTTATGGTTAAAGCGTAATTGGTGTTGATCACCGCAATATCCACATCAGCCAGGACCCGGGGTAATTGAGCGGCTTCGAGCGCTTTGAATTGAAGGCTTTTCGAATTTTTGACTATATCCAATTCGGTAGCGGAGAGGCCGGCTTCTTGGCGCAATTCGATCAATTTGGCTTGTTGTAGCAGCAACAGGGCTCGCCCGCCATTGGTGGGGTCATTCGGGATAGCCACAATGGACTTGTCTTTTAGCTCTTTGAGGGAATTGATTTTTTTGGAGTAAACTCCAATCGGTTCAATATGTACTTTGGCAATGTAAGTCAAATCCAGTTTGCGGTCTTTACTGAACTGATTCAAATACGGAATGTGTTGAAAGAAATTGGCGTCCAGTTCACCCTCGGCCAAGGCCAGGTTGGGTTGGATGTAGTCCTGGAACTCGATGATTTTCAAGGTAATTCCTTCTTTGGCTAATTGCGGTTTGATCAACTCAAGGATCGGTACGTGCGGCGTCGGCGAAGCGCCCACTTTCAAGATGGTGGCGGCGTTACCAAAACTGCCTATCAGCAGGATGCTGATTAAGGCGATGACCAGAACTGACGATACTTGTTTTTTCATGACCTTACCTCCTAATTTTTATTATTAACGGTGATTTATACTTCTAGCGATCCAATCACCCAGCGATTGAATGCCTTGAACTAAAATAACTAGAATGATGACAGTAGCTAACATTACATCCGGTTGAAAACGCTGATACCCGTAACGGATGGCCAAATCGCCCAATCCGCCTCCGCCGACGGCGCCGGCCATTGCCGAATAACTTACCAGGCTGACAGCGCAGTTGGTAATAACCAGCACTATGCCTGATTTGGCTTCCGGGATCAGCACCTTGCTAATAATTTGCCAGTTGGTGGCGCCCATAGCCTGAGCAGCTTCGATCACGCCGCCGTCCACTTCGAGCAGGGTGGTTTCAACCAGCCGGGCTAAAAAAGGAATAGCGCTGACAGTCAAAGGGACAATCGCTCCAAGGGTGCCGATGGAGGTCCCCACCACTAGCCTGGTAAACGGCACGATAGCGACCAGTAAAATAATGAACGGCAAGGAACGCCCAATATTGACAGCAATGGAAAGGGCGGAATGGATCGCCCGATGGGGGCGGATATGGCCCGGGCCGGTGATCACCAATAACACGCCGAGCGGGATGCCGAACAAAGCGGCGATCAATAATGAGACGCCCACCATATAAATGGTTTCCCACAATGCATTAATTAGCAGATTTATAAGTTGCGGGTTCCACACCGCTCAACACCTCGATTCGGCAACCTTGTTCACGTAAAAAAACGATCGCTGCCGAAACATTCTCGACGGTACCGGTAATTTCGACAATCAGCGACCCAAAGGGAGTATCGTTAATAAAATCAAGATTGGCATATAAAATATTGACTTCCAAATTGAAATGGCGGATTAACGAGGTGATGATCGGTTCCTTGGCCGCCTCGCCCCGGAAAAAGATGCGCAGTAGGTTTCCGGTACCGGCACCGGCCTGGGAGTGAATTAACACTTGCAGGTTCTCCGGGATTTTATCGTTGGTGGCTGTCCGGATAAAATCGCGGGCAATCTCGGTCTGCGGGTCCGAGAAAAGCTGGACTACGGGCCCGCTTTCAATAATTTGGCCATTATCAATAATTGCCACCGAATCGCAGATTTCCTTAATTACATTAATTTCATGGGTGATCAGGACAATCGTTAAACCGAAACGGCGATTAATATCGCGAAGCAAGTTTAAAATTGATATGGTAGTTTGCGGATCCAGGGCTGAGGTAGCTTCATCGCAAAGCAGGATCTCGGGATGATTCGCTAAGGCCCGGGCAATCCCGACCCTTTGTTTCTGCCCCCCGCTCAGTTGCGAAGGGAAAGCGTTCATCTTATCGGAAAGCCCAACCAAATCTAGTAACTCCAAAACCCGCTGTTTGATCTCGGCAGGCTTATAACCGGCCACCTCTAACGGAAAACCGATATTATCAAAGACAGTCCGGGAGGAGAGGAGGTTGAAATGTTGGAAAATCATACCGATTTTCCGCCTGGCTTCCCGCAACTCATTCCCAACAAGTTTGGTAATATCAACGCCTTTCACGAGTACATTACCGGATTGGGGGATCTCCAATTGGTTGATGCTTCGTAGCAAAGTGCTTTTGCCGGCTCCGCTTAGGCCGATGATCCCGAAGATCTCCCCACTTTTGATCTCCAAATCGACATCGATAAGCGCGGCTATGGTTTCTTTTTCGTTATGGTATGCTTTTGAAACCTGTTTTAATTGAATTAACGTCTCGCTCACTCTAAATTGGCCCCCTTACAAAATAGGCCTGATCAGAAATTATGTCAGATAAAGTACATCGGCTCATCCGGCATGATCGCTATGGCCCGATCGGTTAAATCTTGGAGTGTGACACCATCAATGAATTCATTAATTTTGTCCCGCAATTCCTCCCAAAAAGACCTGGTGATACAGGATTTCTCCCGTTCGCAGCCTGTCCCGGATGATTGCTCATCCACACAATAAACGGGCGCGATGGAACCTTCCAATGAACGTAAAATTTGGCCAACAGTAATTTCGTTGGGGGGGCGGCTAAGTTCATATCCGCCCTGAGCGCCGCGGGAGGCCCTTACCAAACCGGATTTGCGCAGGCTGGTGAATACTTGCTCCAGGTAAGACTCGGAGATTCCTTGCCGTTCGGCGATGACCCTCAGTGCCATTGGCCCTTGGGTAGCATGCAACGCCATATCGACCATGGCCCTTAATCCATAACGGCCCCGGGTGGAAACTTGCATCCCCAATACCTCTTTTCATAATTTATACCAAAATGATAGGATTTAAAGAAATTCTAACACAAATAGTTACCGCTTTCAAGGGATTAACTGATCGGGTATTTTAATCCAAAGTTTAAGGAAGGCATATTATTTACTTGATCGTTTAACTAAGCTAAGATAAAATATGTTTATTCCCATTAACTTTCTTGTATTTTGGAGGGGTACGTTTTGAATAAACTAATGCAACTAAAAGAACTGTTAAGGGCTTTACCTGGCGCGGTGATCGCTTATTCAGGGGGCGTGGACAGCACTTTTTTAACGGTAATCGCCCGGGAGGTATTGGGAGATCGGGCATTAGCAGTAACCGCTGTTTCCCCCACTTATCCCGAGCATCAACTCTCCGAAGCCAAAGAATGGGCAGTCCGTTTTGGGATTAACCATACCGTGATCACAACCAATGAGTTCGATGAGCCAAATTTTACCGAGAACCCTCCGGATCGTTGTTATTACTGTAAAATGGCCTTGTTTCAGGAATTAAAAAAGATCGCCGCCGCCCAAGGCGGTTGGGTATTGTTGGATGGGGCTAATATGGATGATTTGTCCGACCATCGCCCGGGACACCGGGCCGCCGCAGAACTGGGAGTGCGTAGCCTTTTACAGGAAGTTGGCCTAACCAAACAGGAAATCCGGGATTTATCGAAAGAAATGTCTTTGCCGACCTGGGACAAACCGGCTTACGCTTGCCTGGCGTCGAGGGTTCCCTATGGAAACGAGATTACTCCCGAAGTTTTAAGAAGGATCGATTTGGCGGAAAATTTCTTAACTTCACTTGGCTTGATCCAGATCCGGGTCCGGGATCATTTTCCCTTGGCTAGGATTGAAGTTAGCAAAACCGAATTGGGGTTGGCCTGGGAGAACCGGGAACCGATCAGCCGGAAGTTACATGAGATTGGCTACCCTTATGTCACTTTAGACCTGGACGGTTTTCGTTCGGGAAGTATGAATGAGATTTTAAGGGAGAGTTAGAATATTACTTTCGCTTTTGTGCGGGCCCTTCGTGGCATCCACGCAGGGTGTAGCACAATGATAGCGGAAGTTATATTTTAACTGACCCTAAACCGGGAACCGCTAATAAGGCCTGATCACCAAAGTTTCCGCCGTTCCTAAGGCGTCGTTAATTAAAGCTTCCCGATCCAGGCTGGTTTCCGCCTTCAGGATCTTGGCCAGTTTGGGCTTGATTGCAGGCCGTTTCGGAAGGAAAACAGTGCAACAATCTTCATAAGGCAAGATTGAGGTTTCGTAGGTTTCGATTTTATGCGCCAAACCCGTAATTTCCGATTTGTCCATGGAGATCAGGGGGCGGAATACTGGAAGGTTTACGGCAGCATTAGTCACTGCCAGGCTTTGAATGGTTTGGCTCGCTACCTGGCCGATGCTTTCGCCGGTGATCAGGCCGGAGCATTCGTTTTGGGTGGCGATTTTTTCAGCGATAAACATCATATACCTTCTGGAAAGCAGCGTAAAAATATCTTCCGGGCAATTCCCCCGGATAGCTTGTTGAATCTCCAGTAAGTTGACGATGTGAAGTTTTATTGCCCGGCAATGTTTGGCCAATATCCGGGCAAGGCTAATCACCTTTTCCTTAGCGCGCTCGCTAGTGAACGGATAACTGTGGAAGTGGACGGCTTCCAATTCGACCCCTCTTTTAGCCATCAACCATCCGGCTACCGGACTGTCGATCCCCCCCGATAAGAGCAACAGGGCCTTACCGTTGGTAGTGTACGGCATCCCGCCGAACCCTGGAATTTTATCAGCATATAGATAGGAATAATCCCTGATTTCGATATAAACCGTTAACTCCGGATGATGGACATCAACATTCAGATGAGGGAGATGTTTCAGGATGAAGGCGCCCACCCTTCTACTAACCTCTAGCGACTCCATGGGAAAGCTCTTATCAGCCCTTTTAGTTTCAACCTTAAAACTTTTAAAAGGCCTTTCGTCAAAAATTTTTATAACCATATCCAAAGCGGTTGCTTCAATTTGCCCGATAGCTGAATTAAATTTTGAAGCGATGCTGACTGAGACTACTCCAAAAACCTTTGCGGCCCGTAGGGCAATTTGGCTGGGATCCGCCTCGCCCAGGTTTTCAATGTAGATCCGGCTGTCCCTTTTAAAGATTTGCAATCCCTGATATTTATAAAGGGCGCTTTTGACATTTTTTACTAGGGTGTCTTCAAAGAAAGGGCGGTTTAATCCTTTAAGGCTAATTTCCCCATGGCGGACGATGATTACTTTTTCCATTTTCGATCTCCTGAAATAGTTTTACGAAGGGCGGTAACCCGGGCCTGAAGTTTATCAACCACATATTCAATTTCAGGCAACTCATTAAAACGGCTGAAACTAAAACGGATTGCCCCTTCCAATTCGGCGCCGGATCGGCCCATGGCTTGTAGGACGTGACTATAAGATTTTTTCCTGGAGGAACAGGCAGATCCGGAGGAAACATAGATTCCATCTTGTTCAAGCGCGTGAAGGAGAATTTCGCTTTTGACCCCTAAAAAAGATATGTTCAGGATATGCGGGGCGCAGTTTTCTTCCGAAGGGCTGTTGATTTTAATATCGGGAATGTTTCTTTCAATCTCGGTTAGGAGATGGTTTTTTAATAACTTCATTTTGGAAATATCGGCAGTAAGGGATATAACTGTTTGGGCAGCGGCTGTCCCCATTCCCGCAATGGCCGGGACATTTTCTGTCCCCGATCTGAACCCGGATTCTTGATTGCCGCCGTAGAATAGGGGCTCCAGCCTTACTCCCTTTTTAATGAAAAGCGCCCCGGAACCTTTCGGGCCGTGAAACTTGTGGCCACTTATGGATAAAAGGTCGGCATTTAAAGAGTTTACTTCAAAAGGGATTTTACCAAAGGCTTGGACTGCATCCACGTGCAAAATCGGACTCTTCCCCGCTGAACGAAGCAGCTTAACAATTTCAGTTATCGGTTGGATCGCGCCGGTTTCATTATTCACCAACATCACGCTCATTAAAGCCGGATCTTTATCCAAAACCGCTTTGACCTCTTTGATATCGACTATTCCGGAAGGGCCGACATTTAAATAAGTAACTTCAAAGCCCTCGCTTTCCAGCTTTTTAAAGGTGTTCAAGACGGACGGATGTTCAATTTTGGTGGTCGCTACATATTGATTTATATGTTTGGCTCTTTTAAGGAAACCGAAGATCGCCAAGTTGTTGGACTCGGTGCCGCCGGAAGTGAAGAGGATCTCCTCGGGAGCCGCCCCAATCGAGGAAGCTATTTCCAGCCGGGATTTGGAGAGGATCCGCTCAGCTTCGAGGCCTTTCCGGTGTAAGGAAGATGGATTCCCATAATAGTCCGAATAAACCCGGTGGATCGCGGCGATCGCTTCCGGGGTTGGTTTAGAGGTTGCGCTGTTGTCTAAATAGGCTTCCATCGAAAGGTTCTCCTTACCGAACAGCTAGAATTACTCTGCTGGGGTTTCTGTTATTAAAAGGTCTTGGATGATTGTCCCGGCCATGATCAGTCCGGCGATAGGGGGTAGATAGGGCATGCTCCCGGGAATTTTCCGGCGTTTGGTGCAATTCCAGGCTTGGCCTTCGCCATGCTGCGGACAGATACACCCGGTGTGGCAGGTCAAAACATCCGAACGGGATTCAAGGGGCGGTTCAGGGGAATAAACCACTTTCACGCCTTTGGTGATTCCTTTATCGCGTAAAGCTTTGCGGACGGATTTCGCCAATGGGCAAGTATGGGTCTTGCTAATATCGTCGATCCGAAAAGCTATAGGATCCATTTTATTACCGGTGCCCATGGCCGAGATGACCGGGATCCCGATTTTATTGCAATGTTCGATCAAAGCTACTTTTGACCAAACAGTATCGATAGCGTCGGCTACATAGTTGATCTCGGCATTAATAATTTGATCCAGGTTTTCGGAGGAGAGAAACTCTTTTCTAGCCAACACTTCCGCCTTGGGATTGATGGCGTACACCCGTTCGGTCATTACTTCGGTTTTGGGGCGGCCGTAATTACCGGTAACGGCATGAATTTGGCGATTGGTATTGGTCAGGCAGACCTCGTCAAAATCTACCAGAATAAGCCGTCCGACCCCGGCCCGGGCCAAGGCTTCAACGGTATAGGAACCTACCCCTCCCAGGCCGATAACGGCCACCTTAGCGGAGTAGAGTTTTTCCAAACCCTCTTTTCCGATTAATAATTCCGTTCTACTGAATCGATGTTGAGTTTCCGTTGACATTAGCCCTCCAATTTTAAACGAGTTTTCGTCATTTAAAATCAAAATCCTTTTTATAAATGATAAATATCGGAGATACATTCATTTTATGGGATTGGTATTTTCTCGACTATACTGAAAGTAGGTGCCTTATTTCAATGAAAACCGGCTTTCACTGTCAAAGGGGAAAGGATAAAAGTTTTAGGCGTTCAATTAATATCGGGTCACTGAAAAAATTAATTATTAATAAAAAATAGCTATGAAGCTTTGAATTATTGGCGCCTTAATGGTAATATGTAATCATAAATTTGGATTGGACCACAACAGTAAGAATTATACCTTACAGATAGGGGAATAGCCGCGATCATGGATATGCCCACCATTACTTTAATTCTCTCATTTGTCTCTTTTCTGGCCGGCTTTATTGATAGTATTGCCGGCGGAGGAGGATTAATTCTATTACCTGCTTTGTTACTGGCCGGTATCCCGCCGCAGAACGCTTTGGGAACAAATAAGTTCGGTTCCACCTTCGGGACAGGGGTGGCTTTAGTTAATTTTATACGTAATAACAAGGTCATCTGGGGGATTGCAATGGTCGGAGTGTTGTTTACTTTGGCCGGTTCTTTTCTGGGAACCAAAACCATTTTACTCTTTTCCAATCAAGTGGTAGGCAAAATTATTGTGCTCTTGTTGCCCTTGGCGATATTGGTAGCTTTGGCGCCGCGTAAGGAACGGGCTTTTAGCGGGGCGTTTTCAAAATGGGATTTATACCTGAAAGTCCCGTTAATCTGTTTTCCGATTGGATTTTATGATGGTTTTTTTGGGCCGGGGACTGGTAGTTTTTTAATTATCGCTTTTCATGTGATGATTGGTTTAAATTTGGTTCAAGCTTCGGCCACAGCTAAAGTATTTAACTTTATTTCGAATATTGGAGCGTTAACCGTATTCCTCATCGAGGGGAAGGTTCTTTTTTGGGTTGGGTTCCCGCTGGCAATCGCCAATGTTATCGGGAATTATTTTGGCAGTATGCTGGCTATTAAAAAAGGGGCCCGGGTTGTGAAGTTTTTTTTAATTGTTTCGTTAACCATCCTTTTCATCTCGCTGGTTTGGAAATATATTATCCCGTGGCGGCAATAAGCTCCGCCTTGGAAACCTGGTAAACAGGAAACTTAAATGGCCCCCCGTAATTATGGAGGCCACAAAATAGGTTCAAACGCTTCCCTCAAATTGTACCGGCTATTTCTGGGAAACTGCTAACCCTTCGTCAAGGGCTTCAATGATATCGTCCGGGTGTTCGAGCCCGATTGAAAGGCGGATCAAATCTGGAGTAAGCCCGCTTTCCCGTTGTTGAGCTTCGCTTAGTTGGGAATGAGAAGTTGAAACGGGGTGAAGTACTAAGCTTTTCGCGTCGCCTACATTGGCAAGGTGTGAAAACAAGTTTAGATTATCGATGAATTTAACCGCCGCATGATAGCCGCCTTTAACGCCAAATACTACCATCCCGCCGAACCCTTTGTTGAGATACTTTTTGGCGACCGGATAGGACGGATCGCCGGGTAGCCCCGGATACCGCACCCAAGCTACGCGAGGGTCATTTTTCAAAAATTCCGCCACTTTTAGGGCATTGGCTGAGTGTCTCTCCATCCGTATCGGCAGCGTCTCGATTCCTTGAATGAAAATCCAGGCATTGTCGGGGGAAATCGCTGCCCCCAGATTACGAAGGGGCACAGTGCGGTAACGAAGTGCAAAAGCGATCGGCGCTAGGGATTCAGGAAGATCGTAAGCCCATTTTAAGCCGTGGTAGTTCGGATCTGGATCGGTGAATAACGGGAATTTCGGATCTTTCCAGTTGAATTTACCGGAGTCCGTGATAATCCCGCCAATGGCCGAACCATGGCCGCCCAGCCATTTGGTGAGCGAATTGATTACAATGTCCGCGCCGTAGTCAATGGTCCTTAAAAGATAGGGAGTGGTAAATGTCCCATCGACGACCAGCGGCAGTTGATGTAAGTGTGCAATCCTGGCAACTTCGCTGATATCGGTGAAATCAAGCACCGGATTACCGATTGTTTCAAGATAGATTAATTTTGTCTTCGGGGTAATAGCCTTTTCGAAGTTTTGCGGATCTTTCGGATCGACGAATTTGGTGGTGATCCCGAACTGGGGCAGAATTGCGTCGAACATGGTGTAAGTGCCCCCGTAAAGATTGTTGGCGGATACGATCTCATCGCCATGTTGAGCGATATTAATGATCACATAATGGATAGCGCTGGTCCCGGAGGCGACCGCCACAGATGCTGCGCCGCCTTCGAGGGCGGTAATGCGGTCTTCAAGGATGGCATGGGTGGGGTTGGTAATCCGGGTATAAATATTGCCAAATTCCTTTAGGGCGAAAAGGTTAGCCCCATGTTCGGTGTTTTTAAATAGATAAGAACTAGTCCGGTGTACCGGTACGCCCCGGGATAAGGTAGTAGGATCCGGAACTTGACCGGCATGAATGGAAAGCGTTTCAAACCGATAATTCTTCTGCGGCATTTTTTAAACCCTCCTGAATCAATAATAAACCCAAACAATATAAAACCCATCGAATTAGTGGGAAAAATAGTTAGCTAAATTATACTATACCCGGAAAATAGTGTCAATAAATATTTAATCTCACCTAAACGCTTAAATGGAAAGTAAGGGAAAATGATTAATATTTTAGTTGAAACTATCGCCAGGATTGTCTAAAATGGTATTAGTAGGTTATTATAGGCAAGATAGTGAGAAAAAATGTAAAGGGGGTTTTTGCAAGTGCTGAAAAAAGGGATCTGGATTGTGGTTATTCTATTAGCGATGTCTTTGGTGATTACAGGATGTTTTGACAGCGGCGCTGGACAGCTCAAGGTCGGTATGGTTACCGATGCTGGCACGATCGATGATAAGTCCTTTAACCAAGGGACCTGGGAAGGGGTAGTCAAGGCCGGCGAAGACTTTAAGCTTGAGACAAAGTATTTAAAACCGAGTGGGACTACCGAAGCGGACTATGTTAAAGAAATCGGGAACCTTTATGACGCCGGGTTTAAATTCATTGTTTGTCCGGGTTTCAAGTTCGAAACCGCTGTTTTTCAGGCGCAGAATAAGTATAAAGACGCCAAATTTGTGTTGATTGACGGTAGCCCCCATGCTGGAGACTATAAAACGGTGGTTAATGAAAATACAGTCTCCATTTTCTATGCTGAGCACCAATCGGGATTCCTGGCCGGTGTCGCAACAGCTTTGCAACTTGCAGATGGCCAAGTCGGCTTTATCGGCGGTATGGAAATTCCTCCCGTACAGAAGTTCAACTGGGGGTTCCAACAGGGAGTGCAATACGCCAATAAATCTTTTGGAACTAAAATCGAGATTAAACCCGAAAATGTAACCTATCAGGGTTCCTTTGATAACGTAGCCGCCGGGCAACAGTTAGCCGCGCAAATGTTTGACAAGGGAGTGAAAGCCATATTTTGCGCAGCCGGTGGTGTTGGAATCGGCGCCATTAATGAAGCAAAAGCCCGTGCTAAGGAAGGGAAAAATGCCTGGATTATCGGGGTAGATGTTGATCAGTATTCGGAAGGTATTTATGACGGTACTAAATCAGTTATCCTGACCTCCGCAATGAAAAAAATCGATCAATCAGCTTACGATATGGTAAAAGCTGAAAAGGACGGGAAATTTCCGGGCGGCCAGACGCTAACGTTCGATGCTACCAATAATGGGGTGGGCATCCCTGAAGAAAACCCGAACTTGAGCAAAGAAGTACAGGATAAAGTAGCCCAGGTCTATAAGTTAATTCAATCGGGCAGTGTTATAATTTCGAAAGCCAGGGGAAATTTAATTAAATAATAGCAATTTTTAACACTTGAGAGGGTGGAGTTTCCACCCTCTTTTTTGATCTTTAGGTATTTCCTCAAAATTAATTTAAGATAAAGGCTTAATTAACCGACCAGTTAACGTGATTTTGGAGGATGTTTATTCTTTGATTCATCCTATAGAATAGCGTTTGATGCTTTAAGGCGATATGGTATAATATACCTAATGATATTCTTAATATTTGTTTTGTATCAAAATGGAAATTGCTGTATCAAAGGGGACGAAACCATGGAGTATGTTGTGGAAATGTTAAATATCCGGAAGGAATTCCCTGGCATTGTCGCCAATGACGATATCACACTTCAAGTAAGGCGGGGAGAGATCCATGCCCTGTTGGGTGAAAACGGCGCCGGTAAATCTACCTTAATGAGCATTCTGTTCGGGTTGTATCAGCCGGATCGGGGCACTATTAAAATCCATGGCCAAGAAGTTTGTATCGCCAATCCTAATGTAGCCAATGGACTGGGTATCGGAATGGTACACCAACATTTCAAATTGGTTCATAATTTTACAGTCGCTGAAAACATTATCCTGGGAATGGAACCGAAACGTGGTTTGACGGTGCAGAACAAGGAGGCCAATGTCCGGATCAAGGAATTATCCGAAAGGTACGGATTGAATGTGGAGCCGGAGGCCAAGATCGAGGATATTACGGTGGGGATGCAACAGCGGGTCGAGATCTTAAAGATGTTGTACCGGAACGCCGAAGTATTAATCTTTGATGAGCCCACCTCGGTACTTACTCCCCAAGAAATTCAAGAATTAATGAAGATTATGCGTAACCTGATTTCTGAGGGAAAATCAATTATTCTAATTACTCATAAATTAAGAGAGATCAAAGCCATTGCCGACCGGTGTTCAGTAATCCGGAAGGGAAAGCTGATCGGCACGGTGGAGGTTG
Source organism: Bacillota bacterium (assembly GCA_023415835.1). GTDB lineage: Bacteria > Bacillota > UBA4882 > UBA8346 > UBA8346 > JAAYHS01. Next base: position 19,954 of record JAEZJK010000068.1, on the reverse strand, counting down.
AGAAGACGACTGAAACCCAAATGGCTAAAATGATGGTGGGACGGGAGGTTACTTTCCGGGTCCCTAAGGACCAGCGGGAACCGGGATCGGTTATCCTTAAAATCCAAAACCTTTCGGTATCAAATAACCGGAAAATCTTAGGGTTAGAAGATTTTTCGCTGGAAGTCCATTCCGGGGAGATCGTGGGCGTGGCAGGCGTTGACGGAAACGGCCAGATGGAATTGGTTGAAGCTATCACTGGGCTCCGAAAAGCGGATTCAGGCCAAATTTGGTTACGAGAGAAGGATATCACTAACTTATCGGTACGGGACCGAATTCGCTCCGGAATCGCTTATATTCCTGCGGATCGCCATAAACATGGTTTAATCCTGGATTATTCGGTCGAGGAGAACTTGGTCCTAAAGTCCTATTATCAAGCGCCTTACTCCAGAAATGGCCTGTTGAATAAAGGCTCCATTCATCAATACTCTGAGAAGATGATTGCCGAATTTGACGTCCGAACCGGTCAAGGCGGTATTTCCAAGGTGCGGTCCCTTTCGGGCGGTAATCAACAGAAAACCATCGTCGGCCGGGAAATTGGCCTTAACCCTGAATTGTTGATTGCGGTTCAACCGACCCGGGGTTTGGATGTAGGCGCCATCGAATATATTCATAAACGCTTGATTGAACAACGGGACAAGGGTAAAGCGGTTCTCCTGATATCGTTGGAACTTGATGAAATATTAGATCTTTCCGACCAAATCGCTGTCATCAGTTATGGCAAATTGGTTGGGACAATAGCAGCGGCAGCGGCGAATGAAAATGAAATCGGTTTAATGATGGCCGGAGTGAAACGGGGGAGCTTAGATGAAAATTAAAAATGAAAATATGGTGACGCTCTTAGCCGTATTCCTCGGTTTACTGGCCGGGGCGATCCTAATGGCGTTAACCGGAAATAATCCGTTCCAAGGGTATTTTTACCTTTTGAGAGGCGGACTGATGAACGCCGAACGAATCGGTAATACGTTGGCCGCGGCGTCCCCCTTAGTCTTGACCGGCTTATCGGTTGCTTTTGCTTTTAAAACTGGATTATTTAATATTGGGGCTTCCGGGCAAATGTTAATCGGAGGGTTGGCTGCCACCGCCGTCGGTTTGACTTTTGCCTTACCGAAGTTGGTATTATTACCATTGGTTGTCATAGCGGCTATATTGGGGGGAGCTATATGGGGTTTGGTGCCCGGCTTTTTAAAAGCCCGTTATAACGTCCATGAGGTTGTGGCCACTATTATGATGAACTGGATTGCCTATTGGACAGTTTATTATGTAATACCGGAATTTTTTAAGGGAGCGTACTTAGAGACGGAATCCCGCAAGATACCGGCTGCGGCCTCTCTAAAAGTTGATTGGCTGACGGATCTATTTAACGGTTCTTATATCAATCTAGGTTTTTTCTTGGCGTTAGGGGCGGTGGTGGCAATAGCCTTCTTATTGGATCGTACCACCAACGGATATGAACTGAAGGCAGTTGGCTTTAACCGTCATGCTTCGGAATTTGCCGGAATAAATGCAGATGTCAGCATAATTTTTTCGATGATGATTGCCGGTGGATTGGCAGGTTTGGGCGGGGCGGTTTTTTATCTGGGATATGCTTCGAATATGCAAATTGGGGTATTGCCTTCCCAGGGGTTTGATGGGATTGCCGTCTCTTTATTAGGAGGTAATTCACCTTGGGGTGTATTGGGGTCCGCAATTTTTTTAGGAGGGCTCCATTCGGGGAAAGGGTTAATGAATGCTATGACCCGGATTCCCCCGGAGATTGCCGATACGATTATTGCTACGATTATCTATTTTTCAGCTACTGCCGTCCTGATTGAAAGGGTTTGGGGGCGATTTAACCGGAGGAACAAAATAAGCACCATTGAGCCGGGACTAAATCAAGCTGAAGCGCAAGAGCGGATAGGAGGTGGACGGTGATGTGGGAGACAATGATCCAGGTTTTCCCGTATGCCATTGCGTTTACCATCCCGCTCTTGATTACCGCCTTGGGCGGTTTATTTAGCGAGCGGAGCGGGGTTGTCAATATTGGGTTGGAAGGTTTAATGGTGGTTGGTTTCTTCACCGGGGCGTTGGTAATTGCTAAATTGGAGGTTTTTATGCCCGGAAGCGCCGTTTGGGTCGGACTGCTGGCTGCTTTGATTGCCGGGGCCCTCTTTTCGTTACTGCATGCTTTTGCTTGTATCAACCTGAATGCGAACCAGGTAATCAGCGGAACGGCGATTAACATGATTGCCGGGGCTTTAACGGTATTTCTCGCCCGGAACATAACCGGTAGCGGGAATATTCATATCATTCACGGAATGATCCGCCGGAACATTCCTGTTTTAGCGGAACTGCCGGTCCTGGGGAAGTTATTATTTACCCAAACCTATGCCACAACTTGGTTGGTCCTGGCGATCCTCTTTATCTCATGGTTCGTCTTGTATAAGACCTCCTTTGGTTTACGATTGCGGGCTTGCGGGGAACACCCCCAGGCGGCCGACGCGGCGGGAGTTAACGTTTATCGAATCCGCTATCTTGCCGTTCTGCTTTCCGGGGCGTTTGCAGGCCTCGGGGGAGCGATTATCCTGGTGACTTATTCCGGTGAATTCAATGGAAGCGTTTCTGGCCTTGGATTCCTGGCTTTGGCTGCCCTAATTTTTGGGCAATGGAAACCTCTGGGCATTTTGGGAGCCACTTTTTTCTTCGGCTTCGCCAGCACCATCGCCAATGTCTCACAAGTTATCCCGACCCTTTCCAATATCCCGGGAATTTTGCTCAAGAACTTCCCTTATGTGGCGACCCTAATCGTACTGGTTCTATTCTCCAAGACGTCCCATGCGCCGCGGGCCGCAGGAGAACCATACGACAAAGGAAAACGCTAAGCGGACTACCCCTTCCCGCGGTTCACTCGCGAACGGAAGGGGTTTTTTGATTAAATCGAAAGGGTCATTCCGGATTTGAGATTGTTTTTTCCATTTCAGCTATGATTTTAATCCCGGAACTGGTCCCAATGCGGTTAGCCCCCGCCTTAACCATCGCCATGGCCGTCTCATAGTCCCGGACACCTCCCGAAGCTTTGACCCCGATCTCCGGACCTACAACCCGGCGCATTAAGGAAATGTCCTCTGCAGTCGCCCCTCCGGGACCGAACCCGGTTGATGTTTTGACAAAGTCCGCCCCGGCCTCCATCGCAAGTTGGCAAGCTTTAACCTTCTCCGCCTCGTTTAGAAAACCGGTTTCCAGGATCACCTTAACGATTGCTTTCCCTGAAGCTGTTTTGACTACCGCTTGGATATCTTTCGTTACCAAATTATAATCCCCTGATTTTAAGGCGCCTACATTTAGCACCATATCGACTTCTGTCGCACCTTGCCCGATGGTTTCCGCGGCTTCAAAAGCCTTCGTCCGGGTAGAGGCTGCTCCGAGAGGAAACCCAATAACGGTACAGACTTTAACCGGGGTCCCTTGGAGCAATTTGGCGGCCAAAGGTACCCAAAAAGGGTTAACACAGGCTGAACAGAAATTATTTTCGGCTGCTTCCCGGCAAATGGCGGTAATCTGCTCTTGAGTAGCGTCCGGTTTGAGTAAAGTATGGTCGATTAGGCTGGCTAAGTTTGGAATGGAATAGTTATTGTTCTCCAAGATAATCACCCTTTTTAAATTTTTAATTAATGGATCGGCTCCGGATCCCGGATTGCTTATTAAGGTATTATCCATTGATAATTGTTTTAGATAAAAGATATTATTTAAGGTAACTATTCAATACGATCAATCTTTTTCCTGTCTTATTCGCTCTGGGATTTTCCGTTTCTAAGGCGCTATTCCAGTGAGAAGAATGATCCATAACCGGTTCAAACTGTAAATTAATCTAAATTCAGCCGCAGTTTACCCGGTTGATCCTTACATAATTGTTACAGCCTAAAAAAGAATACATTATACATCTAATCTGGTGATTGCTCTTTATAAAAGAATCGTTTAAAATCTTGATTAGTATCTAAATTGTGATTCGTTTTAAAACATTTGGGAGGGTATGAATGGAGTATCAAACACTGGGTGCTACCGGCTTAAGGGAACACCAATTTGAGCTTTTAGAACGTTATCAAAGATTCAAAGCTGAAAAGCTAAATTTGGATATGTCACGGGGGAAACCTTGTCCGGAACAGTTGGATTTATCGCTAGGGTTAATCACCTGCCTGACTAAAGATGACTATAAAACCCTTGATGGTACCGACTGCCGGAATTATGGCGGGGTTGATGGAATCCCTGAGGCTCGGGAACTACTGGCCCCGATCCTCGATGTCGATCCCGAGGAAGTGATTGTCAGTGGCAACTCCAGCCTGACATTGATGTATGATTTAATTGTCAGGGGGTTGCTTTTAGGGGTTCCCGGCGGCAGCACGCCTTGGGGAAAACAACCGAAGGTTAAATTTTTATGCCCTAGTCCCGGTTACGATCGTCACTTCGCTATCTGTAACCAGTTGGGCATCGAGATGGTAACTCTGGAACTCGGGGAGACGGGTCCAGATATGGATCAAGTGGAACGGTTGGTGGCTGAAGACGAATCGATCAAGGGAATCTGGTGCGTGCCCAAATATTGTAACCCGACCGGTACCACCTATTCCGATGAAGTGGTGGATCGCCTCGCCAAAATGAAGGCCAAGGCCCCTGACTTTCGCATATTCTGGGACAATGCTTATGCTGTGCATCATCTGAACGAACGGCCCGATCACCTTAAAAATATTTTTCAGGCTTGTAAGGTGGCGGGTAACCCCGACCGGGTACTCCTCTTTAGTTCAACTTCTAAGATTAGCTTTGCCGGAGCCGGTTTATCCGTGATGGCGGGTAGCGAAAACAATATTAACTGGCTTAAGAAACAGGTTATCATCCAGACAATTGGTCCCGATAAACTAAACCAACTGCGGCACGTACGCTTTTTCAAAAATTTTGCCGGGATTGAATCCCAAATGAAGAAACATGCGGCAATCATTAAGCCTAAATTTGACCAGGTATTGACTACCCTTGAAACGGAGTTGGGCGGGAAAAATATTGCTACCTGGACCAAACCGAACGGGGGTTATTTTATCAGCCTGAATACGTTGGAAGGTTGCGCCAAGAAAGTGGTGAAGATGGCGGCTGAGGCCGGGGTGGTTTTAACCGGCGCCGGGGCGACCTATCCGTATGGGAATGACCCATTAGATCGGAATATCCGGATTGCGCCGACTTTTCCGGCCCTGGCCGAGTTGAAGAAGGCCATGGAGATCGTGGCGGTTTGCGTGCAACTTGCGAGCCTCGAGAAGGTTTTGGGCGAAGAAAAAAATGTAGCTAATTTGTGAAAGATAATCAATAAAGGATGAACGGCCTTCATTTATGAAAAAAATGAGGCCGTTTTTTTGATCCGTTGGAATCCTGTAGTTTTTTCACTTCCGCTTTGAACAAGTCCCCGCGTTCCTTGTAATTATTGAACAATCCAAAACTGGCGCAAGCCGTGGAGAGAAGCACTATATCCCCAGATCGGGCGTTGCTGATCGCCTTGGAAAAAATCTCCCCCATATTTATACCCCCTTCGGCCAACTTGGGGGCTGGTTTGCCGAGATGCATACCGGCTTGGCGGATCGCTTCGCCGATCTTGGGACCCATTGTACCAATTAAGACTACAGTTTTCACCGCGCTTTTGACGATTTCCTCCCCTAAACCGGTATAATCGTGTCCCTTATCAGCCCCACCGGCAATGAGAATGATGGGTTCGGTAAAGGCTTTCAACGCTACGATAGTTGGGTCGGGCGCGGTGGCAAAGGAGTCGTCGAAAAATTGGATGCCATTGACGGTAGCCACATATTCGAGGCGGTGTTCCAGGCCGGTATAACCGCTAATACCTTCGCGGATTGGGCCCAAACCGGCACCTGCCCCATGGCAGGCTAAAGCTGCGGCGGAGATGTTCAAAAGATTATGTTCGCCCCGGACTTGAATAGAGCTACTATTGATTACAAACTCGGGCTCTCCGTTAACATTCCAAAACACGGAATAATCACCGGTTTGTTGTTTGGCAAACCAGGCTCCGTTAACTAGCGGCAGGCTCCCGTATGTATATAATTTTTCCGGGACTTGAGGAATTAATTCGCGGCTGGTTGGGTCATTAACATTGAGAATGGTAAGCCCGCCGGGTTTTTGATGGCGGAACAGGTTGGCCTTGGCCCGGATATAATCGGGCCTAGATTTATGATAATTAGGATTTAACGGGTCGGCCGGCGCCAGATGATCCTCGGTGATATTAGTAATTACCGCAATATCGACACTTCGGTCGAAGTCCTCCAATTGAAAACTGGAGAGTTCCAATACTACCCGGTCCTCCGGTTGTAAACCCTCGATGAACTCAAAGGGAGCGATTCCGATATTCCCGCCAAGGTAAGCCTGGCGGCCCAAATTTTCCTGGTGCAGTTTTAGAATTTTAAAAATCAAAGTGGAAGTAGTCCCTTTTCCTTTGGTGCCGGTAACCCCAATAATCGGGCAGGGACAGAGTTCCAAGAAGAGCCGCATTGCGCTGGTAATAATGACGCCGTTGGCGGTGGCCTTTATCAATTCGGGTTGGAAGAGGGGTAATCCGGGTGAACGGTAAAGCAGGCTGAAATCTTCCAAATCCTTTAGGTAGTCGGGGCCTAAACGAAAGTCAACACCTAACTTTTGGAGCAGTTTGTATCGGTGGCCTAAAGCTGCTTGGTTACGATTATCGCAAACAGTTATATGATAACCGCGGGCAGCCAGGTATTTTGTGAGAGCCAGGTTTTCAATGCCAAGGCCGAGAACAGCGTGTTTTTGATTCAAGAAAGCCCCTCCTTTTAACGCTTGCAATAAAATATATTTAGAAGTTTATAAACCTATGTAGTGAGTGGAATCAATTCAAGTTATATTTTAACTAAAAAATGAAAAAAAAGCCATCATTGATTGACGTCAGATATTATAGGGAACTATCGGCAACGGCAATATTCGGTGTATGGTTTGCAAAACACTTAAGAAAGGATGCAGGCCTTCCCGACCCGGAAGCGGCGCGGGCGGCTTTTATCGCTCGACAGCCGATGGGACGTTTGGGAAGATGAAGAAATAGCCCAAGCCGTCTTGTTTGCCTGCTGTGATGAAGCGTAATATATGAACGGAAGTATTATTTCGATAGATGGCGGGGCATTATTATAGTTTTTAGGTGCGTTTATTATTTAGGGTATTTAAAACATATTTAAAACGCTATTATTGTAACGTTTTGCGTTGCATTTTTTTGATTTATGTTGCTATATTGTTGGTTAACTTGACATAATTTTTCTTAAGAAGAATTCAGAATAAACCGAGAATTAATATATAAATGTTACATTGTAATTTTCCCATCCAATTAGAAAATAGGCATGAAGGGGCAAGAAGCAAAAGGTAAAAGTTCCAAATGTTTTATCTTTTTGATTTTTTCTCCATGGCTGGGTGTGGCGCTTCTTAATTAGGAGGGAATTTTAAAAAGATGAATGCGAATAAGTTTACTAAAAAACGGGAATCGCTCAAAAACCCCTCTCGATCTAGGCGGTTTAAAAATATCAAAATGAAATATAAACTTTTGCTAATATTCTGGGTAGTCGGATTGATCCCAATGATCTTAGTTGCGGTAATTGCGACTGTTATCGGGGCGCGCCACTTAGAAATAGGAACAAAATCCAATCTAAGTATTTATGCGGAGAACAAACACCAGATGGTTGTGGATTGATTTCAGAACCAGAATACCTACATTAAAACCCTGGCTGCTTCTGAGGAGATTATCGGCGCCTTGAAAGCTTATAATGCGGGAGGATCGGAATGGAGCCAAAAGAGCCAATCGATAGAACAAGTGTTAAATCCTACAAAAAACAAGAACAATTATGCCGATATGTTTATTGCCGATGTCAGCGGAGAAATCATCCTCAGCACGATTACGGAAAATAAAGGCAAGAAACTAACACCCGATGATTTGATAGTGATACTTTCCGGCGGAGCGGGATTTGGTAATATGAAATACCTTGATTCTGTTGGTTCTATGGCGGTGTTGATGGGAGCTGCGGTTAAACAAGTTTCCAGCGGTTCTTTAGGAACATTGGGTATTTATTTCTCAATCGAACAGGTTAATACAATGTTAAGCAACGGGCTTGATAACATCGGGGCAACTGCTAACGCCTATTTGATTGATTCCAAATGTAAGCTGTTGTCATTGCCACGGTTCGGGACAGGTTACGAGATCAATCAAACGGTTCAAAACGGCGGCGCCAAAAAGTTAAGTCATGCTGTAAGCGGTATACAGGTTGCTTATAAAGAAACGATGAGCTATTATAATCAGATCTCCGGCAAAAAGGTTCTAGCCAGTTTGTCTGCGTTGGGACTTCGCGGGAAGCCTGTCGGGGTCATTATCGAAGTTGATCAAAATGAAGCCCATCAACCAATTATAATAATGTTGCAAATGATTGGAGTTGTCATTTTAATCTCCATTTTTCTTCAGTCATTTATTGGGTTAATTTTTTCTAAATCTATCGTTCAACCAATCCATTCAATGGTCTCCAACATCAAATTAATTACTGGGGGAGACCTGATGGTTCGAATGGCGGAGGACGGTAAGGACGAGATTGGCGAGATGTCTATAACGATAAATCAGATGGTGGAAAACCTAGCGCGGGTGGTTCAAAAAATCATCGATAGCGGCCGATTGGTCCGGAATTCGTCTCAACAGATCGCCACGGTTAGTCAAGATTTGTCGGAACGCACTTAGGAACAAGCGGCGACCCTGGAAGAGGCTGCGGCGACGATGGAGGAAGTAAGTTCCTCAGTATCTCAAGCGGCAGCCAACTCCGAACGGGCTGATAAAATATCTAAGCTAACCCTGGAAGCGGTTAGGAAGGAGAGGATTCGATTGGGGAAACCCGGGAAGCCATGGAACAACTGCAGCAAAGCAGTAGGCAAATTGGAGAAATTATCCAAGCTGTCAACGCCTTGGCTTTTCAAACAAATTTGCTTGCGCTTAATGCTGCTATCGAAGCAGCCCGGGCAGGGGAACAAGGGCGTGGCTTTGCGGTGGTTGCGACTGAGGTTCGGAACTTAGCGCGCCGCTCCGCTGAGTCCGCCAAAGAGATTGAAGTATTGATCAAAGAAAGCATTGCCAAAATCGAGAATGGGAATGAACAAGTCCAACAATCATCCGAAATGTTAAAACAGATTATTGATAATACCAAACAAACTGTGGATGTCATCGCCGAATTGGCTTTGGCCATACGGGAACAAGCGTTGTCAGCTCAACAAGTCCAAGTTTCAATCGAGCAACTAAATCAAGTAACGCAACAAAATGCAGCGGTAGTCGAGGAGATGTCCGCGTCTGGCGAGTCATTGAATACGGAAGCTGGCAACCTTAATAATATGGTGAATCAATTTAAATTGAAAGTTCAGCCGGAAAAGATAACTCCAATAATCAAAACCGAGCCCCCGGTTATTGAGAAAGCTTCAGCGGTAACCACCGATGAATTTCGTGGCGATGATTGGGCAAAATTTTAAAATTAATATTAATTAGCCCTCCAAAACCTTGCCTTCTTATTTAAGTTGAGTTAAAATAATATCAGTCTTAATTGAATAGGCCTTCAGGACTCGGTGTGATTCCGAACCGGCGGTAAAGCCCGCGAGCCGTGGAAACGGCAGATTTGGTGAGATTCCAAAGCCGACAGTACAGTCTGGATGGGAGAAGGTGTTTTTCAGCGTGATCCTGAAGAGCCGTTATTTGACGGCCCTTTTTGTTTTTATAGCATGATATCGATTTGACAATGGGCAAAACTAAATTAACCGGAAGCAGTAAGCGTAGTATGATGACTATTAGGTGAGGATTAGGGCGGAAAGGGTTATGAAGTTGAATCAAGACCTTCTGTTTATGAAACGCGCTTTGATACTGAGTAAAAAAGGCCAGTGCCTGACTTGCCCCAATCCAATGGTGGGGGCGGTGATCGTCAAAGATGGCCAAATTATCGGTGAGGGTTGGCACCATGGCCCCGGGCTTCCCCATGCCGAGATTGAAGCTTTGAAGGCGTGCCAGGCCAACCCTGCCGGGGCGACAATGTATGTCACCCTTGAACCGTGCAATCATTATGGCCGGACTCCTCCTTGCAGCGAAGCGATTATTAAGGCCGGGATTGCGGAAGTTAAGTATGCGATCCCCGATCCAAACCCGGTGGCCGGTGGAGGGGGCAAACGCCTCCACGAGGCGGGAATTAAAGTTCAGGCCGGCCTGGGCAGGGCAGAAGCCCTTGAACTTAATCGAAAATTTTTACACTTTTGCCTGACCGGGCGGCCATGGGTTATTATGAAAGCAGCCATGAGTTTGGATGGTAAAATCGCCACTTCCGGCGGGGAGTCCAAATGGATCACCGGCGAGCAGTCACGGAAGTTGGTTCACCGGCTTAGGGCGGAAGTGAATTCGGTTTTGGTGGGTAGCGGCACCTTGCTTGCTGATGACCCTCAACTTACCAACCGAATGGCCAAACCGGTTACCAGGCAACCGTTGAAAGTGTTATTTGACAGCGCTTTGCAAATAACAGGGGAGCATCGGTTAATCGCCGAAAACCCTGAAAATTTGATTATTTTTTGTACATCCCGGGCGCCGGGTCCTAAAGAAAAGGAGCTGCGCAGTATGGGGGCGCGGATTATCCGCCAGGATACCTCCGGCAGGATAATGCTTGACGAAGCCCTATTTACCTTGGGTCAATTGGGGATCCAGTCCGTATTGGTTGAAGGGGGAAGCGCGATCTTCACTTCGTTTTGGGAGGCGGGCTTGGTTAATGAGTATTATTTATTTTACGCGCCGTTCTTCATTGGTGGTAAAACGGCGCCCGGAATATTGGGAGGAGAGGGAGTTATTTCCTTGACAAACTTGGAACGGCTGGAAGTTGAATCCGTTAAAAAAATTAGATCGGATATCCTGGTCCATGCTTACAAGGAGGGACCCAAAAGTTGTTTACCGGTTTAATCAAGGATGTCGGTAAGGTTTTGGAACAGAGAAATACCACATCTAGCGCAGTGTTAAAAATTGAGACCCTGTTAAGAAAAGAAATAGGCCTGGGCGACAGTATCGCTGTCAACGGGGTTTGCCTTACCGCAGCGAGGCTGGGCGATAATTGGTTTATCGCAGACGTGATGCCTGAGACTTGGAGGGCCACCAATTTATCAGGGTTAAAGCCGGGCTCCTGGGTTAATTTGGAACCGGCGCTGGCTGCCGGGGATAGGTTCGGGGGCCACTTGGTCAGCGGACATGTGGACGGGACCGGCCGGGTTAACAGTATCGGTAAACAGGCTAATGCCGTGATCTTTTATATTTCCGTCCCGCAGGGATTAACTAGATTTATCAACCATAAAGGTTCGGTGGCGGTGAACGGGATCAGCCTGACTGTCCAGGAGATTACCGGTACGGTAATGATGGTTTCTTTGATTCCCCATACGGTTAAGGAGACCAACCTTCAATACTTAAAGACCGGCGATCAGGTCAATATCGAGGTTGATATGATGGCCCGGCAGCTAGCTAAATTAGTTGGGGGGAAGGCAGGAGGTATTACCGAAGAATTCCTGGAAAGGCACGGTTTTAAGTAATCGGTTCGTGTACGGTTTTTCGATTACGATTACGAGCACGCGACTGAGGACGAGCATAATATTTTGAGTTTAAAGATGATTCATTTTTATCTGGGAGAGATGCCATATGGATACAGTCAAAGAAGCGATTGAAGATATTCGCGCTGGGAAGATGGTGATCGTGGTTGACGATGAGGATCGGGAGAATGAGGGCGACCTGATTATGGCCGCTGAAATGGCGACACCGGAAGCGGTCAATTTTATCGTCAAAAACGCCCGTGGCTTATTGTGCGTAGCGATTACCAAGGAGCGGGCGAGAGAGTTGGAGCTGCCGCTGATGGTCAATAACAATACCGAGTACATGAGAACGGCATTTACCGTATCGGTAGATCATAAAAGCGTTACTACAGGTATCTCCGCTTCGGAAAGGGCCGCTACCATCAGGGCTTTAGCCAATCCCGATATCAAAGGGGATGATTTCTTAAGGCCGGGACATATCTTTCCGTTAATTGCCAAGGATGGGGGGGTCATGGTCAGGGCCGGGCATACCGAAGCCTCAGCCGACCTAGCCCGGTTGGCGGGTTTGGTTCCGGCGGGTTTGATTTGCGAGATTATGAATGAGGACGGCACCATGGCCAGGCGTCCCGATTTGGAAGCTTTTGGCGCGGCGCACGGCTTGAAAATGGTCAGCGTTGCCGATCTAATTTCTTACCGTTGCAACCAAGAAAAATTAGTGAAACTCGAAGCTGAGACCAAAATACCCAATAAGTACGGTGACTTTAAACTTTATGCATATTCCACCCTTTACTGCAATCAGGAACATTTGGCGTTGGTCCTTGGGGAACCGGAAAAAATGAAGGATAAAGCCCCTTTGGTCAGGGTGCATTCGGAATGCCTGACCGGGGATGCCCTCGGCTCTTTCCGGTGCGACTGCGGCGAACAGCTGGAGAAGTCGATGGAGATGATCGCCGCCGAAGGGGCTGGAGTTGTCCTTTATCTGCGCCAAGAGGGGCGCGGTATCGGTTTGTTGAATAAAATGAAGGCCTACCAATTACAGGATGAAGGGCTGGATACAGTCGAGGCCAATGTACGTTTGGGATTTGAGGCTGATTTGCGTGAGTATGGGATTGGGGTTCAAATATTACGGGACCTGGGTTTAGCGAAGATTAGGTTATTAACTAATAATCCCCGTAAGCTAGTGGGTTTAAACGGTCACGGTTTGGAAATCGCCGAACGGGTCCCAATTCAGATTAAACCGCGGCCGTCCAACCAATTTTACTTGGAAACCAAACAAAAGAAGATGGGGCATTTATTGGAGGAGGAGCAAAAATGAGAGTAATTGAAGGCCATTTAAACGGGATCGGTTTAAAATTCGCCATTGTCATCAGCCGTTTTAACCATTTTATCACTGGGCGCTTGCTGGAAGGGGCCGAAGACGCCTTGAAACGACATGGGGTATCCGATGGGGACATTACGGCAGTCTGGGCGCCGGGCGCTTTTGAGATTCCCTTGATCGCCAAAAAGTTGGCTCAATCAGGGGAATATAACGCTGTGATCTGTTTGGGAGCGGTAATCCGAGGGTCAACACCGCATTTCGATTATGTGGCAGCCGAGGTCTCCAAGGGAGTAGCCGCTGTCGGCCTTGATACCGGAGTTCCGGTAATTTTCGGAGTGATTACCACCGACAACATTGAGCAAGCTATCGAGCGGGCCGGCACCAAGAGCGGAAATAAGGGTTGGGATGCTGCTATGACCGCTTTGGAATTGGCTGACCTGAATAAGAAGCTTGAAGGGTAAAGGTAAAGGGTAAATTGCCCTGCGGGTGAAACTTCACACTTCATGATTCATACCGTTATGTTAGAATTAGTCCATTGAGGCTATTATTATCTACTCCTGGAGGATCCAGTGAAAAGAATTTTAGAATATGTTTATCCATATAAGAACCGTTTTATAGTTGTCTGCCTGATTTCGTTATTTTTATCGGTGCTGAACCTTTCCCAGGCCTGGCTGATGGGAAGGTTGACCGATGCAATTTTTTATCGGACAAAAGGGATCCCCATCAGCATTACTTGGGATCGGCAGCAAACAAAAAGTTTATCGCTTAACTTAACCGCCCCCAAGGCTTGGGAGCCGTCGGCGGGGGCGAAAATTACAACCGAACTCAACCGGCTGGGCTTAGAAGCCAAGCCGGCTAAGGTTAACGGTAATGTGGCGATTGTGGATGCCAAAGCCCCGGAAGGCTTTAACCAGGATTTAATGGAATTCACCAATGTAATACGCCAGGAACTCCGGCCGAAATTCGGCGCAGTGGATGTGTACGTTTCTGTCCCGGAAGAAAAGGGGCCGGGCAACCAGTTAGTATTATTTGGCAATACTTATACTGTTTTTATCATCCCCCTGGTTTTAATCGTGGTCTTCTTTTTAATCGGAATCTTTAAGTTCGGGCAGAGTTTTCTTTTGGGATCGACCGGCCAAAAAATTATTATGCGGCTTCGCAATGACATTTATCAAAATCTCCAAAGCCTCTCCCTGAGCTATTTTGAAAAAAATGCAACCGGTCAAACCGGCCAACTGATTTCGCGGATCTTAAACGATATTGACTCCATAAATTATCTCTTTACCTCGGGAATTCAGGATATCATGTTGGAACCGATGATTATTGTTATCGGGCTCACCTGGGGCTGCATTTTAAACTGGCAATTAACGCTCTTGTTTTTCCTGGTGTTCCCCTTAATAGCCTGGCCGATTAGTATTTTAAGTAAAAAGGTGCGCTGGGCCAATGCGGAGATTATGAACAGTACGGCCAGCATTACCGGGGTTTTAGAGGAAACTTTATCAGGAATTAAAGTAGTAAAGGCGTTTGGGATGGAAGAGCATGAGATTAAACGTTTCCAACGCGAGACACGTGAGAACTACGCTAAAGCTTTGCGCGGCTTAAGAATGGGGCAGGTGTTCCATCCCTTAATTAACTTCACGGCTTCATTTGCGATTGCTATTTTTGTGGCCTATGGAGGATATCTAGTCATTAACCATCATTTAAGCCCCGGAGAGTTCTTCACCTTCAGCTTTTTAATGAGTTCCATCGCCGACCCCATCCGGAAGGTAGGTTCGATCTTCGGGCATGTTCCCAAGGCGCTAGCGGCGGCGGATCGTGTCTTTGAACTCCTTGACGAGCGTTCCGAGGTCAGTGAGGCCGCCAATCCGATTGAGCTGCCTTCGATCAAGGGAAAAGTCCAGTTTGAGAAGGTCTCTTTTGCTTACCAATCGGATGAAATGGTGTTGAAAGATGTTGACTTAAAAGTCAAATCCGGAGAATTGGTAGCCTTGGTCGGACCGAGCGGCGCCGGGAAGACTACCATGATCAACTTGATTGCCAGGTTTTATGATCCGGTTTCCGGTACGATTAAGATCGACGATCATGATTTACGGCTTTTAAAATTGAGTACTTTCCGGAAACAGTTGGGAATTGTCCCTCAGGAAACTATTTTGTTCAGGGGGACAATCGCTGATAATATCGCCTACGGTAAAAATGACGCTTCAATGGAGGAGATCATCGAAGCCGCTAAAGCCGCCAATGCCCATAATTTCATCATGCAGGCGCCGGATGGTTATCAAACCAGGGTAGGGTCGCGAGGGGCCACTCTCTCCGGAGGGCAGCGGCAACGAATCGCGATTGCCAGGGCGATTTTGCGTAACCCGCGGATCCTGATCCTTGATGAAGCCACTTCGGCGCTGGATACCGAATCGGAAACCTTGATTCAGGAGGCCTTAGAACGGCTAATGAAGGATCGGACCTCATTTGTAATTGCGCACCGGCTCTCAACCATCTTGAGCGCTGATCGGATTGTAGTGATGGATCAAGGGCAAGTAGTTGAGATGGGGAACCATCAAGAGTTATTGGCCAAAGGCGGTTTATATGCGAAATTATACCATACTCAGTTCCGGAAAGAATAAATTGGCAGTAAATGCCTAGCTGAAGTATAAAGGATGAGCTCAATAGATGGCGAAGTGATCCCCCGTAAGGGGGATTTTTGTTGTTGCGCCGACGGGTATTATTGAGCTTAATATTAATTATTTTTGGCAATTCAATCATACTGACGCCGATGGTTTGCCCTGCGGCAACAGCCGGCCCCCAAAACTTAGAAAAGCAAATTGATCGTACCAAGGAAGAAATTAAACAGCAAAAACGGAAAGAGAAATCGGTTATGGGCAGTTTGGTTAAACAACAACGGGAATTAGCGGCTCTGGAGAACCGTCATGGCCGGATTCAAAACCAACTTTCCACCGTGCAGCGGAAGTATGATTTAAATAAAATAGAATTGCTGAAACTTCAAAAAAGCATAAACGCACTCGAAGCGGAACGCGAAGCAAAGCAAGGCCTTTTTAATCAAAGAGTGGTGGCCCTGTATAAACGCGGACCCCAATCATATCTGGAAATTTTATTTAGCGCTGGCGACTTTGGCGATTTGATTTCCAAATTTACTACCGTAAATTATGTGATCAAAAACGACCTCCGATTGCTTGAAGAATTAGGCCGAGTTAAACAGGAAATCGAGGCTAGACAAGAAGCTGTTGAAGCCAAAGTGGAACAAGTCGAATCGGAATTCCGGAAAACCCTTGATTTAAAAAAGCAAGTCTCCAGGGAACAACAGAAAATTACTTCCAAAGTTAATTCGGCCAAAAAGGAATTGGTTAAAATTCAATCAGACCGGGTCAAACTGGAAAAAGCCCTCCAAGAACTGGAGGAAACCTCCAAAGAAATTGAAAAGGCCATCAGAAAAGACCAAGAACAATCCACTCCGGAAGGGGCATTGGGCACCGGCACAATGCAGTGGCCGGCCAGGGGCAGGATATCCTCTAATTTCGGCTGGAGGTATCACCCGGTCCTAAAAAAGAAAAAATACCATAGCGGCCTGGACATCGCGGTACGAAGCGGCACACCGGTTTTGGCCGCTGACAGCGGGGTAGTCCTGGTCAGTGGTTGGAGGGGCGGTTATGGATATTTTGTAGCGATCAACCATGGCAATGGAATTTCAACCTGTTACGGGCATAACTCGCGGTTGCTGGTCAAGGCCGGCGAAAAAGTAAGTAAAGGGCAAAAAATAGCCCTCTCCGGCAACACCGGTTTATCAACCGGTCCCCACCTGCATTTTGAGGTTCGGATTAAAGGGGCGCCTGCCAACCCGATACCATATTTACCGTGAATTTAAAAGCCCAGCCATTCTCCTGGCTGGGCTTTTAGGAAATATTTTTGAAGAAGCCGGTAGGATCATCCAACCTTTCACTTGTTCCGGTCGGGGAACAAGCAGTCACCAGCGATGAACCTGAGTCTCACAATGGCGAGCCATGAATTGCTGTCCCTATTCTACCGGCTTCTCGCTATTATTATGTGAAGGCAAAGATTAATTTATACGTCTAGGGGAAAGTATTTTTTAGCCGTATTCGATAGCGGTTTAAACTAACTTATTTACTAATTCTAAAAAAGCCTTAACCGGCCAGGTTAAATATTTATCATGCCTTAAGATAATAAAGGTTTGGCGGGTCATCTCCATCCACCCCTCTACCCCGATGGTTTTAAGGGATCCGTTAGTTAACTCCTCCTTAACCGCTACCTCGGGAAGAAAAGCCAGTCCCAAGCCACTCTTAACCAAGCGGATTATTGCTTCAATGCTTTCCAATTCCATGGTTACTTTCGGTTTGAATTGATAGTTGCGGAATTGGTCTTCCAAATAACGCCGGAAACCGGAACCGGCCCGGTAAAGAATTAGCGATTCGGAGGCCAGGTCGGCGGCGGTTATTTGCGAGGGGTAGTTTGGAGGCGCAACCAACCAGATGCCGTCTTTAAATAAAGGGGTGCTCTGGATAACCGGCGGCAGGGGGTTGACTGTGGTCACCAGGCCCAAGTCGACGGCGTTTTCATATACTAACCTAGTGATCAACTCGGAATCGCCGCTCCTGATCTTCAGCTCAACCTGGGGATATCCGCGATGATAATGTTGGAGGAGATTTGGCAATCTATAGATGGTATTGGTGGTTCCGGCGCCGATGGTTAGCCGGCCTCTTTGATTGCTAAATTGGCGGACTGTTTCCAGGGCGTGATCGGCCAGGTTTAACAAGGGTTGGGCAAAGGTGAGCAATGTTTCCCCGGCCGGGGTCAGGACCAAAGTGCGGCCGAGACGTTCAAACAGCACTTCTCCCATTTCCGCTTCCAGGTTTTTTATCTGTTGGGTAACTGCCGGTTGGGTGAGATGGAGTATTTCGGCTGCTTTTGAAAAGCTATGTTCGGTTGCAGCCGTGAGAAAGGTGCGCAATTGATTGAGTTCCATAGGATCACCTATAAAAAATATTTATACTAAACATAAATACGATTAAATTGTATTATACCATACTTTATGGTAGTATAAAAGGGCAGATGAGGAGGGGTAGCCATGTCGTCAGTGGTTGTGGTTGGATTGCAGTGGGGAGACGAAGGCAAGGGGAAGATTACCGATTGCCTCGCTAGCCAAGCAGATCTGGTGGTGCGATATCAAGGCGGCAATAATGCCGGGCATACTGTGGTAGTTGGCGAAGAAGAATTTAAACTCCATTTGGTGCCGTCGGGAATACTCTATCCCGGTAAGCTTTGCGTACTGGGGAACGGAGTGGTGATTAACCCCGGTGTATTGCTTAAGGAATTGTCCGGCCTTCAAGGGCGCGGTATTGATATTAGCGGGATGCGGATCAGCAACCGGGCGCATGTGATCATGCCTTACCACCCGATCCTCGATCAATTGGATGAAGCCAGCAGGGCTGTGGGGAAGATCGGGACCACCGGGCGGGGGATTGGCCCGGCTTACGTGGATAAATATGCCCGTTACGATTCCATTCGGATGGTTGACCTCTTGGACGGGGAATTTTTCCGGGAGAAGTTAGCCGAGGTTGTCAGGGTAAAAAATCGGGTTTTAGAGCAGGTTTATGATGACGGGGGCGTCGATTTCCAGGCGATTTATGAAGAATACTCCTCCTATGCGGAACAGCTAAAGGAGTATGTGACCGATACTTCGGCCTTAATTAACCGGGCGCTCAAAGACGGGAAAAAAGTCCTTTTTGAGGGCGCGCAAGGGGCATTGCTCGACATCGACCACGGCACCTATCCCTTTGTCAGTTCTTCATCGCCAACGGCCGGCGGCGCTTGTACCGGTACCGGGGTGGGGCCGACCCAAATTAATAAAGTGGTCGGAGTGATCAAAGCTTATTCTACCAGGGTCGGGGAAGGGCCGTTCCCTACCGAGCTTCCGGAGGAGCTGGTTTCGTCCCTCCGCGACGGGCGGGGACGGGAATACGGGGTAACAACCGGCCGGCCCAGGCGTTGCGGCTGGTTTGACGGTGTGATTGGCGAGTATTCGGTAAGGGTCAATGGGGTAAATTCACTGGTAGTAATGAAACTGGATGTTTTGGACGGGATGGAAACGGTGAAAATTTGCACCGGTTATCAGTACCGCAATTCGGTTCTAAGAGAGTTTCCGGCCAGCCTGAAGGTGCTTGGCGAGTGTATCCCCATCTATGAAGAGCTGCCGGGTTGGCGGAAGGATACCACTCAGGCGAAGCAATTATCGGATTTGCCGATCCAGGCTCAGGACTATTTGAAAAGGATTTCCGAATTGGCCGGAGCCCCGATCAGTATGGTTTCGGTAGGTTGGCGCCGGGATGAGACCATTTTGGTCAATGATATTTGGTAACTCCAGGTTAATCAGAAAAAAGGTTGACACCGGGTTTAAAATATTGTATTATATTTTTTGTGACGTTTGAGATGGGTCATTAGCTCAGGCGGTAGAGCACCTGACTTTTAATCAGGGTGTCCGGAGTTCGAGTCTCCGATGACCCACCATTTTATAAAGTTTGAAGTGTGAATCACCTTCAAATGATAATAAGGCAAAATACCACAAATTGGTTTTTATTTCAAACTTCACCCTGCACAATTCACAATTTGATAATGGTCCCATCGTCTAGAGGCCTAGGACACCGCCCTTTCACGGCGGTGACAGGGGTTCGAATCCCCTTGGGACTACCAAAAAAAATTAACCCGCGTGAGCGGGATTTTTTATTTTGTTGCCTAAGATATCTTCTTTTTCAACCGGAACAATTCTTCCTCCAACTCTAGCTGCCGTGATTTTAAAAATGCTAGCGATTCGCTTTGGTCATCCATAATCTTCGCCGCAGCCTGGCGATATTCAATGGGTCTGTCAATAATTTTGTGTAAACTTCATTTCTACTGTAAATATTTATTAAACCTATCTTCAAAATAAATAGAAAAGTGTGTAACAATCGAAGTCCAGTATTGAACCCGGCAAGTCCACTGATC
>JAEZJK010000051.1 GCA_023415835.1 Bacillota bacterium | reverse complement strand
TTTTGGTAATTGTATTAGGGTTGACTATGGTTTCCCGTGGTTTGAGTCTATCCGGAATTTCCGTTGCCGCCCCGCTCTCCGGTAATTCGGGTAGTGTTGCCAAAATCGAGGGGCAGGTTCAAGTAGTGACATCTAAGCTCGAGTCCGGCCGGTATTATCCGGTTGTGGTTCAAAAGGGAAAGCCGGTGCGTTGGATTATTCAAGCGCGGGCTGAGGACTTGAACGGCTGTAATAATCCGTTAACCATACCTAGTCTGGGAATAACCAAAGAGTTGAAGCCGGGAGATAATGTCATCGAATTTACCCCCGATCAAGAAGGAAAGATAACTTATACCTGTTGGATGGGGATGATTAGTAGTTACATTAAAGTTGTCCCGGATTTAAATGAAGTTTCGGAGACAGATCTTAATAAAATTAACAAAGAAATTGAGACTTACCAACCAGCGGGTGGTGGAGGTTGTTGCGGGTAATGATATAATGTTATTAAGAGGGGAATATTTTGGGTAAAGGAGTCAGGAGACAGGAGGATGAATGACATGGCGAAAAAGGAATCCTTGAAGATTGAGGGCATGTCATGCGCAGCTTGCGCTTTAAAGATAGAGAAAAAATTAAACAAACTACCTGGTGTTAAAGGGGCTAATGTTAATTTTGCCACTGAGAAAGCAACGGTTGAATTTGATGATCAGTTACTCGGTAAGGATCAATTGGAAGAAGCCGTCAAGGAACTGGGTTATGGAATCCTTAAAGAAGAAACCTCGGGTCAAACCAAGTTGGAGCTGAAGATCTCCGGTATGACCTGCGCCGCCTGTTCCACCAAGATTGAACGTAAGCTGAATAAAACCGAAGGGGTAGTTAAAGCTGCGGTTAATCTGGCCACCAATAAGGCGACCCTTGAATATGATCCTGCTAAATTAAAAGTCTCCGACTTGGTCAAGGTTGTCGAAGACTTAGGATACGGCGCTAAGCCGGTGGAGGCTGTGAACCGGGATCGGGAAAAGGCGGAGCGGGAGCGGGAAATCAGGAGATTGAGGAGAGAGTTGGTTCTTTCCGCCATTCTTAGTTCACCATTGATCTTAGCGATGCTGTTAAGCTTGGTTCGAATCGATATTCCCTTTTTGCATGATTGGCGGTTTCAATTGGCGCTGGCTACTCCGGTGCAATTTATAATTGGATTTAGGTTTTACCGGAATTCTTATTACGCGCTCCGGGCAAAAAGCCCGAATATGGATGTGCTGGTGGCGATGGGAACATCGGCGGCCTATTTCTACAGTCTCTATAATTCGTTTTTTCAAGAAATGATGCCGGGAATGTTGATGAAAGACCTGTACTTTGAAGCGGCAGCGGTAATCATCACCCTTATTTTACTCGGCAAATACCTGGAGGCGGTCGCCAAGGGGAAAACCTCGGAAGCGATTAAAAAGCTAATAGGACTTCAGGCTAAAACCGCAAGGGTAATCCGGGATGGAGTGGAAATGGATATCCCGGTTGAGGAAGTCGAGGTTAACGAGATAATTGTGGTCCGCCCGGGAGAGAAGATCCCGGTGGATGGAGAGATCATCGAAGGAAATTCGGCAGTGGATGAATCGATGCTTACCGGTGAAAGCCTGCCGGTGGAGAAAGGAACAGGGGATGAGGTCATCGGTTCCACCATTAATAAGTTCGGTACTTTCAATTTCAGGGCGACTAAAATCGGGAAAGAAACGGTCTTATCACAAATAATTAAGATGGTAGAGGAGGCCCAAGGGTCCAAGGCCCCGATCCAAAAAATCGCCGATCAGGTATCAGGGGTTTTCGTCCCGATTGTGCTGGGAATAGCGGCGCTTACCTTTATCGTCTGGTATTTTGGGGACTATAACCTGACCAAAGGAATCATCAGCGCGGTTTCGGTATTAGTAATCGCTTGCCCCTGCGCCCTTGGATTGGCTACACCTACGGCGATCATGGTTGGGACAGGCAAAGGCGCGGAACAGGGAATCTTAATCAAAGGCGGCGAACATTTGGAGACCGCATATAAAATCAATACCGTTGTCCTTGACAAGACCGGGACGATTACTAAAGGCCAACCGGAAGTGACCGATATTATTCCTTTAACCGGATTGGACCGGATCGAATTACTCCGAATCGCAGCCATAGCCGAGAGGAAGTCGGAACATCCATTAGGGGTGGCGGTCTTTGAAACAGCCAAACGGGAAATGGGAGAAATTTCCGACCCGGAACAATTTACGGCAATCCCGGGCCGGGGGGTTAAAGCCCTTGTCGAAGGAGAAGAAGTTTTGGTCGGGACCAGGAAGTTAATGACTGAGCAAGGCCTTGACCCTTCCGGCTACGAATCCCGTTTGGGAGAACTGGAGGATCAAGGAAAGACCGCGATGTTAATGGCCTCAGATCATAAACTGGTAGCTTTAATCGCTGTCGCAGACGTAATTAAGGATACCTCGGCGGAAGCGATTCGTGAGTTAACCGGGCTGGGAATCGAAGTTTTTATGATTACCGGAGATAACCGGAGAACTGCCCGGGCCATCGCTGAGCAGGTTGGGATCGATAATGTCTTGGCGGAAGTCCTACCGGAGAATAAGGCTGAAGAAGTCGAAAAATTACGGAGCCAGGGTAAAGTGGTCGCCATGGTCGGCGATGGGATTAATGACGCTCCGGCGTTAGCAACCGCGGATATTGGAATGGCGATTGGCACCGGAACCGATATTGCCATGGAAGCGGCGGATATAACCCTGATGCGGGGCGATCTCCGGTCGATTGTTACCGCGATTCGGCTCTCCCGGAAGACAATGACCAAGATTAAACAGAACCTTTTCTGGGCTTTTATTTACAACACGATTGGGATCCCCTTCGCTGCTTTGGGAATGTTAAATCCAATAATCGCCGGGGCGGCGATGGCGTTCAGCTCAGTCTCGGTAGTAACTAATTCCTTGAGTTTAAAGAGGTTTAAATAAATGAGCGAGTTTCATAATTACAAAAATTTATCTTCGCATGCAATATATAATGTAGGTTTTATTTTAGTCTATCAATATATTGTATGCGAAGCCGGAAAAAAGAAATTATGAAACCGCCTAAAATACAAAAGGGGAGGCGGCAAAGATGACAAAAGTAACGAATGTTTTGAATGTCGAAGGCATGTCTTGCCAGCATTGTGTGAAGAGCGTCAACAAGGCCGTAGGCGAGCTAAAGGGGGTCGCTAAAGTTACGGTTGACTTGAAAGGTAAGACGGTTTCGGTCGAATACGACCCGAGCCAAGTCGATTTGGACAAGGTTAAGGAAGTTATTGAAGATCAGGGTTATGAGGTTAAGTAAGATATTCGGCAATAGACCCCGTGAAGGGGTTTGTTGTTATACGAGGAGGGAATATTTTGCCGGTTGCCTTTAAAAAAATTTTGGTAGTCGATGATGAACCGACCATCGTTGATGTTGTTAAATCATATTTACAAAAGGGCGGTTATGAAGTTGTGGAAGCACTTACCGGCAGCGAGGCTTTAAATCTGTTTGAAAAGGTTAACCCGGCTTTGATCATTTTGGATCTGATGCTCCCCGATATATCCGGGGAGGAGGTCTGCCGGCGGCTCCGCAACCGTTCCAGGGTACCGATTATCATGTTAACCGCCAAGGTTGAAGAAGGGGATATTTTAAAAGGGCTGGGTTTGGGAGCGGACGACTATGTCACTAAGCCTTTCAGCCCAAGACAATTAATAGCCAGAGTTGAAGCTTTACTCCGCAGGACCACACAGGAAGCTATACCCTTGGCTGACCGGCTTTCTTACAATCAAGGCGATTTAGTAATCGATCTCTACGGCCATGAAGTGAAGAAAAGCGGGGTAACGGTAAACTTGACCCCTAATGAATATCAGATTTTATTGGCCATGCTAAAATATCCCCGCAAGGCTTTTACCAGGGACGAACTGGTCACTTTGGCGTTGGGGGAAGATTATGACGGTTTTGACCGGACGATTGATGTCCATATCAAAAATTTGCGTCAAAAAGTTGAAACCGATCCCAAATGCCCGAAGTATATTTTGACAGTTCACGGGGTCGGCTACCGGTTTGGCGGTGAATGAGATGGCGGTAAGCCTAAGGAATAAATTAGCATCTTCATATATTTTATTAGTGTTAATTTCTGTAATCTTGATTATCATACTGGCAAACTTATTCCTCGAAAAACAGTTCCGCAACTACGTGATTAAAAACCAGGAACGCCGCAATCGGCAATTAGTGACGGCGATAAGCCAACAAGTTAACATCCAGGGGGAATGGCACACCCAAGATATTGCCGACCTCGGCATTAATGCATTAGAGCAAGGAATAATCCTTAAAGTGAAAGATAATAACGGCCGGACCATTTGGGACGCTAGAGCCCATAATAGCGGGATGTGTGAGCAAATGATCACTCATATGGCCGAGAACATGCTCAGCCGGTATCCCAATTGGAAAGGCGGGTATATGGAAACCCAATACCCGGTGATGCGAGGTTTTCAAAAGATGGGTATTG
Organism: Bacillota bacterium; assembly: GCA_023415835.1. Lineage (GTDB taxonomy): Bacteria > Bacillota > UBA4882 > UBA8346 > UBA8346 > JAAYHS01. Next base: position 9,569 of record JAEZJK010000051.1, on the reverse strand, counting down.
TCGATGTCGGGTATTACGGACCTTTCTATTTTAATGATCTTGACTTGGCGTTCATCAATACTTTGAACCGGATTTTAATTGGAGTAATGGCGCTGGCCCTTTGCGCCGCTTTCGCGGTAGCCGCGGTAATGGCCAAACGGTTGAGCGCGCCGATTGCCAGGGCTATCGAAACCGCGCAAATGATTGCCAGGGGCTCCTATGAAATCAAAAACCGGGAAAAATCCACTATTCGGGAACTTAATCAACTGACCGGAGCGGTTAATGACTTGGCGGCTACTTTGGGAAAGCAAGAACGCTTGCGTAAACAGCTAACCGCTGATGTAGCACATGAACTTCGTACTCCCCTGGCCACCCTGCAAAGCCACATTGAGGCGCTCTTGGACGGTGTTTGGGAAGTAGGCCCGGAACGGTTGCAAGTCTGTCATAACGAGGTAATCCGGCTTAACCGGATGGTTGCCGACCTAAGTAAGTTGGCCAAATATGAGAGCGAAAATATGGTTTTAAACCGGACGGAGTTTGATTTAACCGCCCTGATACGGGAATTAGTTTTGAATTTTGAAAGCGAATTTGCCCGGAAAGGGGTAACGATTAATGTTTTTGGGGAAGGGGCCATAGTATTGGCTGACCGGGATAAACTTAGCCAAATCATGATTAATTTGGTGGCCAATGCTTTAAAGTTTACTCCAACCGGAGGAATGGTTGAAATCCAGGTTTTCAATCGGGTCAATGAGGTAGAAATCATGGTTAAAGATAACGGCTCCGGTATTGTAGAGAAAGACCAGCCCTTAATCTTTGAGCGGTTTTACAGGGCTGATAAATCGCGAAGCCGGTTAACCGGAGGGACGGGAATTGGGTTGGCCATTGTTAAAACTTTGGTCGAGGCCCATCAGGGCACGATTACAGTTAATAGTAAAATAGGGATAGGGACCGAATTCACGATCATTTTACCGCAACCAAAATGATACTCCGTATAATAGATTGACAAATTTCGAGGGTGTTTGAACCCTCTTTTTTTATCCCCTCCCAACTTGGGACTATATCACTAAATGTAAAGTCATATAAGATTAAGTGACAGAAGATTTGTTTTTTGCATACAGTAAACAAGATTTGCTAGAAGGAGAGTGTAATGATGATCCGAGAAATTTCCATTCTGCCGGGGTTTGACAAAAACGGCCGGCGTGAGAATTTTGATGAATTAACTCTAAAAGCGGGCGAGACCGTTTCGATCGTCGGGCCGACCGGGAGTGGGAAGACGGCCTTGATTTCAGATATTGAACTTTTGGCTCAAGAAGATACAGCCTCTAAACGTAAGGTGCTTATAAACGGTAAAGTACCCGATGAACAGATCCGATACAATCCGGCCTTAAAACCGATTGCGATGATTACCCAAAACACTAAATGTTTTGCGGATGTGGGGGTGACCGAGTTTTTAGAAATTCATGCTCGGGCCCGCCAAATCGATAATCGTTCGATCATCGCGGAAACTATCGATTTGGCCAATAATTTTACAGGAGAGAAGATCAGCGCCGGAAATAGGGTTACCACCCTCTCCGGCGGTCAAACCAGATCGCTCTTGATCGCGGATGCAATCCTAATCGGGGCCGCGCCCATCATTTTATTGGATGAGATCGAAAACGCCGGGATTTTTAAACAAGAGGTGATGGAGTTAATAGTCGGTTCCGGAAAAGTAATCGTTTTTGTGACCCACGATCCGGTGATTGCTTTGTATACGGACCGGAGAATTATCATGGAAAACGGAGCTATCAAAGGGATTTTGGGCCGGGATGAGTCCGAAATTCACGTAGCTCATAACCTAGTCATTTTAGATCAAAAGATCGGCGCGATTAGGGAAGAATTAAGGGCCGGGAAAGTAATAACTTATGAATTAGCCCGTCTAAATTTTGCGTAAAGGAGTGTGCCTCGTTCCATGAAATTAGTTGTAATCGCCGGACCTCCTTCGGCCGGAAAAACGGCGTTGGTAAAACAGATTACCCGTAATTTAATTCCCGAGATGAAAATCGCTTTTCTCAAAATCGATGTGGTTAAAGCATATGAAGATATTGAGTTGAATAAGGAATTCAAAATTCCAACCCGTAAGGTATATTCAGGAGACCTTTGTCCGGACCACGCCGGGGTGATGGTGTTAGGAGACGCCATCACCTGGGCCGAAAATAACGGCAGCGATCTCTTTATTGTTGAAAGCGCCGGCCTATGTTTACGATGTTCTCCGTATCTGAATCAGGGTTTAGGAATTATCGTTTTGAGTTCAATTTCCGGGATCCATGCCCCGGAAAAAATGGGGGCCATGGTTAGCCTAGCCGATATTGCGGTGGTCACTAAGATTGACCTGGTAAGCCAAGCTGAACGGGAAGTCTTAATCCAAAAGATTCACGAGGTCCATCCCCAGATGATGATGTTGGAAACCAATGCCCTGCAGGGAACATCATTACAACGGCTCTACGATTTAATTCGCAATTCCGCTGATATTGAAAAGGAAAGATTGATTTTAAAAGGGAACCCGCCGTTAGGAACTTGCACTATTTGTGTTGGCAAGAAAGAAATCGGTTGGAAGCACCATTTCGGGGTGGTCAAAAAACTTGACGGTCCGATAGCGGAATATTTATACCGGGGGGAATGAACTATGGCCTACATTGAACTTTGGCGGCCGCCGGGGAAAAATTGCGGGCTATGCGGCAGTGATAACTGCCAGGACTTTTTACATTCTGTTTGGCACGAAAAGAAGAGCTACGAGGATTGCCCTTTTTACCAGCGGGAACAACAAAAAAATCGAAATAAAGAATCGGCTTCCGAAGCGGTATATACCGGATGTGATGTACTCGGCCATTCCTATGACTTTGTCTTAGGACCATTACCCGAAGAACCCTCAGCCCGTAAAATCGTGCTCCCGTTCCGGGCGGACATAACCGAAAAGTTAAAGATCGACCAAGGGGATTATGTGTTAGGGCGGCCGATGGGAGCGGGCTGCCCGGTTCCCCATGTGCTGGAAGTGATTGAAGCCGACCCAATAACCGGGTTACTTTATACCTGGGTGATTGGACCGCAAACGGCCAGGGAGAGAGAGGTCAAGGATGTCCAGGCCTATCATATGGTCGGGTTTGAAGGGATTGCCCGTCAAATAGTTAAAGAACCGGTATTCGGAAGCCGGGTTACATTTTTACCGGGTTTTTGCATGATGAATTTAAACCACACTGGTTTAGTCAATCTGGTGCTTGAAAAAGAATGCGGTTTGCATTTAAGGATCGAAGATATCCGGATTTTAGCTTCGGTTTAGGGGACACCTCTTAATTTAAGAGAGAGATCAGGAGCAAGGATTTACTAAGTTTATTGCGGAGGTTCCGGATTTTTTATCTCCCGTGAGAAATCAAGACGCGGAGAATACCTTTATCGGCTTCTCTTAAATCTTGCCCCAACTTTGCGTCTCTGCGCAAGTTTTACTTTTGTACAGTAACTGATGTAGTTCTTTTATTTGACAGCAAATAAAAAGTCCGATAGAATAAATCCAATCACTTCAATTGGCAAATTATCTCAGCTTCAGTGGAGGAAAAAACGATGCAAATTTATAACAATATAACCGAACTGATTGGAAAGACCCCTTTAGTCCGGCTCAATAAAATTGGTGGGGACCTTCAAGCCGAGGTTCTGTTAAAGTTGGAATTTTTCAACCCCGGAGGCAGTATCAAAGACCGGATTGGGTTGGCAATGATCGAAGCGGCGGAAAAATCCGGACAGCTTAAACCGGGCGCGGTAATTATCGAACCAACCAGCGGTAATACCGGAGTCGGCTTGGCCAGTGTCGCCGCGGCCAGAGGTTATCGTTTAATCTTGACCATGCCGGAGACGATGAGCGTCGAACGGCGCAAACTATTGGCAGCCTATGGCGCCGAGTTGGTTCTCACTCCCGGAAGCGACGGTATGGCCGGGGCGATCCGGAAAGCCAAGGAGTTAGCGGCCGAAATTGAAGGTTCATTTATCCCCCAACAGTTTCAAAATCCGGCTAATCCCGATATTCACCGGAAGACCACCGCTTTGGAGATTTGGAACGACACTGAGGGCAAAGTGGATCTGGTGGTAGCCGGGGTCGGGACCGGCGGGACCATTACCGGAGTGGCGGAAACGCTAAAATCTAAAAAGAACGCGATTAAGGCTATCGGGGTGGAACCGGCGGATTCGCCGGTGCTTTCTGGAGGCCAACCCGGTCCCCACGGGCTCCAAGGAATCGGCGCCGGGTTCGTCCCGGAGGTCCTTAATACCAAGATTTTGGATGAGATCATTAAGGTGACTACGGAAGAAGCCTTTACCGCTTCGCGCCGGTTGGCAAGAGAAGAAGGGATTTTGGTGGGGATCACTTCCGGGGCCGCCGTCCATGCCGCCTTACAGCTGGCGGCCAGGACGGAGAATAAGGGGAAATTGATCCTAGCGCTCTTACCAGATACCGGAGAGCGGTATCTGAGCACGGGAATGTTTGATTAGAACATCTATTCTCTATGTTTCAGTGCCTCTGTGGCTAAATTTTGGCCACAGAGGCACTGAGGCACTGGAAAAGAATCATGCCAGCCTAGTAAATGAAGTTTTCGGATCAACCATTATTGATAACAGAGTGTAATTGGAAGCGGAAAGAATAATTTAAACTATTCTTTCCCTTGCCATCGGTTTATTTATTATGATTCAACTTTCGCACCATGAAAACCGTCTAAAAGCGTTAACATATAAAAGGTTGAGGGCAAACATGAACATAAGTTGACAAATTAGGCCAAATAATATAAAAACACCTCTTCATTTGGTATAGTGAATTTGCAGAAACCCTATCCAAATCACAGAAGAGGTGTCTCTTCCATGATAGAACAAAATGGTCTTAACAGAACGGGCCAGAGAGTTCCGACAAGAAATGACCACTGAAGAAAGGAGCCTTTGGAATTACCTACGTGGCAACGCTTTAGGGTTTAAATTCCGAAGACAACAAGTTATTGACGGTTTTATTGTCGATTTTTACTGTCATGCTATCGGATTGATTGTTGAAGTTGACGGTGGGATTCATCAGCTGCAACAAGACTATGACACGGAACTCGATCGAATCATACAATCATGGGGATTACATATCCTCAGGGTTTCCAATGATGATATTCATAACAACCTCTACAAAACAATCTCCTCCATCAAACAAACCTGTCTTTTGCTTGCGGAATTGCTAAAGCAAAATAGACAATAGTTTCCCGTTCCGACATCCTCTCCGTGAATAAGCATCATTGAACCAACTTCGTTCGGAGAGGACCGAGGTGAGGTTGCATTTAGACCCCACTGCCCCACCGACAACAAACACCTGTACCGGATCTATGCCGGTAAGAAAGCCATTGCCGAAGAAAAGGACGGCCTATCGACCTCACCCCTCCCTCTCCGAACGATGTAACTCAAATCGGCATCAACCAGATGATATCCGCCCCCAGGTCTCTGATCCTTTCCAAATCGCCGGTCGCGCCTTCAAACGATTAACAGTCTGCAATTTGGAGATAAATTCCGCGTCGATCCCGCGTTTCGCCATCCGTTCGGCCTGGGCGTTCAACCCCGCCAGCATTACTTTGGTGCTATTAATTTCCTCCGCATAGGATCTTGATTTATTAGCCATAATTATTACCCCTTTCCTAAATATTTACTATTAAAAAGTTATTGATTGCTTTAAAATCAACGCTGTTTCTTTCTAAGTAATGTGGTTTCATCTAAAGCAACATTGTTTTTTTAAAAGTAATGTCACTTATTCAACAAACCATGTTGTTTATTCAACAAGCAATGTTGCTTGTTTAACAAACCATGTCACTTATTTAATAAACAATATTACTTATTCAATAAACCATGTTGCATATTTAACAAGCAATGTTACTTGTTTAACAAACCAAGTGGTTTGTTAAAAAAACAATGTCACTCATCTATTAAACCAAGTTGTTTATTTAAAATCCACATTACTCATTTAATGAGCAATGCTGTTCTAACATTTTGAGGTTAGTTTTATAAATTATCGTATTCAATCCTTTTACCAATCCAAATCCCTCGCTACGCGACCGCCTTGAGCGCTTTTACCAACACCGCCAAGGCCGCATTGCTCGCTATCTCCGCCTTGTGTAAATGCGGAAGAGTAGTTATACCAAAATCGATCCGTAATTCCATGAATCAATACGTAGGTACCCCTCTCGATTTATGCATGGATGGCAATAATATTGTACTTAGAAAACATTTATCCGGTTGTATCCTTTGCGGAAATATGGAAGGTTTAAAAAATTTCAATGGAAAGTTCGAACAGTGTTACCGGTCAGATTTTATTGATGAATTTGATGAACATTGCCTTGATTAACCCTTTCGGTTTGATGAAGAGGTTTTGGTTGCCGAGAACCGCGGGTTGAAAACCTACGGCTCCGAATTTTCAATCAAGCCAGTTAAAACCGGCTCTTGGGTCCGGTATTCGATGGTGAGTTAATGAAGATTAAAGTTTTAAGGTTTATTGAAAACCATTAATATATGGGAGTAACGTAAGCGTAAAATAACCCCCACCTTGCCAACCGGGGGGGTTAATTTTTTTCAAATTCTGCAACTATCTGGCAGAGTCTTTGACCAGGGTAAGATCCCATCAAAAACTTCTTTATCGTCCAAATTCATATATCGGGACTTCAACCTTAGGCGTATAGAGAGATATCTAGCTTTAGTATGGGAGAGTGGACCCAATCCGGTAATCATCTTGAGTAAAGCGGAATATGCGATGATCTACCGGAAAAAACTAAACAAGATAAATATGTAGAGACTGATGTATGGATGCCTTATTGTATGATAAAATGCATTTTGGTGGAAGTAAAATCAAAAGCGTTTTAGGGCTGCGAGGTTTGTTATGAAGATCGACCGTTTATTAGGTATTATCACCATTCTGTTGCAACACGATAAAGTAACAGCGCCGGAGCTGGCTAAAAGGTTCGAGGTTTCACGCCGGACTATTCATAGGGACATTGACGATATCTGTAAAGCAGGCATCCCCATTATCACCTATCAGGGTGGAGCCGGGGGAATTTCGATTGCCGAAGGTTATAAGCTTGATAAGAGCGTTTTGTCAGTTGATGAACTTCAAAACATAATAACGGGTTTGAAGAGTCTGGGCAGCGTCTCCGATACATTGAGAATCGAAAAGTTGATTTCAAAGCTGACGCCAAAAAGTGAAGCGGTTGTTGCAATAAAAGATAGTATCCTGATTGATCTCTCATCCCATTATAAATCCAGTCTTTCTGAAAAAATCAGCCTGATTAAATCGGCCATTAACCAAAATAAGCTGGTAAGCTTTGACTACTATTCGGAGAAGGGACTTTCAAACCGGACCATTGAGCCATATCTAATTGTCTTTCAATGACCTCCTGGTATCTGTTTGGTTATTGTCGAAGCAGAAACGGCTTTCGACTGTTCAAGCTCAACCGTGTTTGGAATTGCAGAGAGTTGGATGAGGGGTTTACCCCAAGGGAAATACCCGTGGAAGAGCTTGAGCTGAATGATTACTTTACCGATGAAAATAGAATTACCGTTTTATTTGATAAATCCGTAAAATACCGTTTGATTGAGGAATATGGGCCTGGTTGTTTTGAGGTAATGGAGGATGGGAAGTTAAGATTTTCGGTGGGGTATACAAACAGGGGCTATATTATTGGTTGGGTGCTTGGGTTTGGAGATAAAGCTGAGGTTGTTGAACCGGTAGATTTAGTCGAGCAAATTAAGGAAAATATCAAAAGTATGCTACAAAATTATGAAACATGACAGACAGGTGTCTTGTTCAGTATGATAGGATAAAGCAAAAAAGGTGGTAGCTGATGGTTGAATCAAGATGCGGATTATTATGCAGTGAATGCTCCTACAGGGAACCATGCAAATGCGGTGGTTGCGTGGAAACTAACGGCCGCCCGTTTCACGGAACGTGCCCTGTAGCTACATGTTGTCAAGAGAAAGGATATCATCATTGCGGCCAATGTCAGGAACTTCCTTGTAAGCAGCTTTATGCCTATTCATTTCTTGACAAGGAGCATGGGGACAATCCTCCCGGGGCAAGGATCGAAACTCTTCGGAAATGGGTAAAAAGCGGAGCGAAAACATAATAAAAATACGGATTAGTCATGAAGGAGTGAAAAAAATTGAAGTTTAGATGTCCGGTGATAGCAGTCAGTGATTTGGATGTATCAAAGAAATTTTATAAGGAGATGCTCAACCAAAAAATCGTTTTGGATCTTGGATGGAATGTAACCTTTGATGGCGGGTTTTCAATTCAATACAATTTTGCCGAATTAGTATCGGTTGACAAAGATACAATTTTAAAAAAGTCTCATAATTTTGAACTGTATTTTGAGGAAGATGATTTTGACGGTTTTATCGAAAGTTTAAAGAAATTTGATAATATTCAATATGTACATCCGCCTAAAAAGCACGATTGGCAACAAAGAGTAGTGAGAATCTATGACCCTGACAATCATATTATTGAAATTGGAGAATCAATGGCGGTAATTGCAAAACGCTATTTGAACCAGGGTTATTCGGTGGAAGAAACCGCACAGGTAATTCAGCACCCGATTGAGTTTGTCAGGTCTTTTATTTAAATAAGGCGGTTTCATAATTCCTTTTTTCCGGCTTCGCATACAATATATTGATAGACTAAAATAAAACCTACACTATATATTGCATGCGAAGATAAATTTTTGTAATTATGAAACTCGCTCAAATGTGAAACTATTTATAGGTCAAAACGGGTTACGGGAGAGCATCAATGATACTATTAAAAAGATATATGGATTTTTTGGACAGGGGTGATCAACTTGGTTTTATGTCATTATCAAACATTTTACCGGGTTTTCCATCCCTTACGGAGGAGACTTCCAAGGAGATCTGGCATACCGGCGATCCGGACGGCCCTATGGTTGGCCCGCCAACGTATACGACAAGGTAGAAAATTGGGTTCCCAACGAATGGATGATGTTGAATACAGATTTAAGTTGTGAGGAAGCAAGGCAAAGAATACTTGATAATGGAACCGCCATCAGTAAAATATTACTCGTAACGAATTGCCAAAGGTATTAGGCATTTTACGATCTGGTAGAATTAAACAGATTATTAGGGTATAATTAAGTGCATGGGAGAAGTTTCCTATGCCTTATTTTTATGGACAGGGTAATTGATTATTTAGTGAAAGAGGAAACGTTTTTTCAATGAGAAAAGAGGTGTGATTCTTGGAGTCGAGGATTAGTGATACTAGACCCGAAGCCGCTACCAAAGATCTTTATACCTATGGCGATTATGCCAAATGGCCGGAGGAAGAGAGATGGGAGTTGATCGACGGTGTCCCTTATAATATGAGCCCAGCGCCTTCACGAATCCATCAAAAGATTTTGGGAGAACTCTTTAAACAAATTGCCGTCTATCTAACGGGGAAAACCTGTGAAGTTTATATTGCGCCGTTTGATGTCCGCCTTCCTAAGGGCGATGAAAATGATGAACAGATTGCTACTGTAGTACAACCGGATTTAGTGGTAATCTGTGATCAG
>JAEZJK010000116.1 GCA_023415835.1 Bacillota bacterium | reverse complement strand
GACGGTAATGGCTACGTTGTTATTTATCGCCTCAGTCATCGGGATCTTTTTCAAACCGTGGCTGGGAAGAATGATTGACCGGATAGGCGAACGGCAAATATTAATGGCTGAATCGGTATGCTTCTTCGTTGTCTGTTTGGGGTATGGTTTCTCCGGATATTTGGGATTGGGTGAATCTACGATTTACTTGATATTTATCTGTTATATCATTGATTTGTTATTGAGCGCCGTAACCATGGCCCGTACTACTTACCTTCATAAACAATTAGTCGACGCCGGTGATTTAACACCCACTCTTGCGTTGGGTGTGTCTTTAGATCATGTAGTGGCAATGTCCGTGCCGTTGTTGGGCGGGTTGTTATGGGAAGCTTTGGGTTTTGAAAGCATCTTTATAGCCGCGGCGGCGATTGCAATCGTAAATTTGATAATTGCCGGTCGGATCGAGAGTAAAACCAGTTTCGTACCGAATATTACTCAATAAAAATCGGCCTTCGGCAGGAGATCGCCCTCGCGATCATGAATTAATTTTAGATGATTAGTAATGAAAAATCGAAGGAATAGTTTCTTCGATTTGTCTTTTCTACCTGAAAAAACATTACGCGTTAAACTTACCGCGTTGCACGTATGGGTGTGAATCGGGATAGATAAATAATTTGTAACTTACTTTAGATACACAAGGGTTTTGGTAATTTTCCGCGTAACCTTGAACGCGTAATGCGTAATGAATTATTGGAGGTTTAAATGGATATCTTAGCAGGCCTTAATGAACCACAACTGGAGGCGGTCTGTCATACCGAAGGACCGCTTCTTATTTTAGCCGGGGCCGGTTCCGGGAAAACCAGGGTGCTGACCCACAGAATCGCTTATTTACTACAACAAGGGGTCGCTCCGTGGCAAATTTTAGCGGTTACCTTTACCAACAAAGCTGCTCAGGAGATGCGGGAACGGGTCGAAAACTTGGTGGGTCCGGCAGCTAGCGCGATTTGGGTTTCGACTTTTCATACAGCCTGTGTGCGGATTCTACGCCATGAAATTCAAGAGTTGGGGTTTAATAAGAATTTCGTCATCTTTGACTCCCAAGACCAACTGACGTTGATTAAAAATATTTTGAAAGAGATGAACCTCAGCGATAAGAATTATCATCCTAAAGCGCTGTTGGGCGCGATCTCAACGGCCAAAAACGAACTTATCGGAGCCGATGAATACCACCGCAAGGCGGCGGATTATTGGGAAAACACCGTAGCCGAAGTATACCTCAGGTATCAAAAGAAACTCCGCGCTAATAACGGGATGGATTTCGACGACCTAATCATGATGACGGTCAGATTATTCCGGGAAGTCCCGGCGGTACTTGAAAAGTATCAGGACCGGTTTCGCTATATTTTGATCGACGAGTATCAAGACACTAACCATGCCCAATATATGTTGGTCACCATGTTGGCCTCAAAATACCGGAACCTTTGCGTGGTGGGTGACGACGACCAGTCAATCTATAGTTTCCGGAGCGCCGATATCCGCAATATCCTGGAGTTCGAGCGGGATTTTCCAGAGACCTGCATCATCAAGCTGGAACAGAATTACCGTTCCACCAAGAATATTCTCCATACCGCCAATGAAGTGATTAAGAATAACCGGGGCCGCCGATCTAAGCAATTATGGACCGAAAATTATGAAGGGGAAATGATCTCCACCTATAATGCAGCTGATGAGCGGGAAGAAGCCTGGTTCGTGGCGGAAGAAATCTCCCGGTTGGTAAGGGAAGGGGCTAACCGTTACAGCGATTTCGCGATTCTGTACCGGACCAACGCCCAATCCCGTAGCTTTGAAGAAGCCATGATCCAGCGGGGGTTGCCTTACCGGGTGATCGGAGGGTTCCGGTTTTACGAGCGGAAAGAGATTAAAGACATTTTGGCTTACTTACGGTTGGTCTACAACCCGGCCGACCGGGTCAGCCTCTCCCGGATAATAAATGTCCCGAAACGGGGTATTGGCGAGGCCAGTTTCGACCGGTTCCTTTATTTTCTGGATGATAACAATTATTCGGTCATAGACGGATTTGCGCATCTAAACGAGATTCCCAGCCTTACGGTCAGGGCGATCAAACCTCTAACCGAGTTTTACCGGCTACTTGAGTCGTGGATTGGGCAAAGGGAACAATTGACGGTTAAAGAGTTGACCGAGCGGGTTATGCTCGAAAGCGGCTACCTTCAGGAATTAAAAGCCGAAGGGACTGTCGAAGCCCAAGGGCGCTTGGAAAACCTCGATCAGTTGCTGGCTTTGACGGTGGAATTCGAACAAAACAGCGACGACCGGAGCTTGTCCGCTTTCCTGGAGACGGTCGCTTTGGTGGCTGATATCGATAATTATGAGGCCGATTCCGACGCTTTGGTGATGATGACCCTCCATTCCGCCAAAGGATTGGAGTTCCCAATAGTGTTTTTGGCCGGTTTGGAAGAGGGCCTTTTCCCGCATAACCGGGCCTTAATGGCAACCAAGGAATTAGAAGAGGAAAGGCGCCTTTGTTATGTCGGAATAACCAGGGCGCGGCATCGTCTATATGTAACTCATGCCAATATGAGGACTGTTTTTGGAAGTAGAAACGTTTCAATTCCATCTAGGTTCTTAATGGAAATGCCAAAAGAGTCGATAAATATTTTAAAGGGACCCGCCGCCGGAAATGCCGGCCGGGTTTCGGAGGCGCAGACTAAATCTACACCGAGCGCCGGAAGTATCCAGCCCAAAACCAAAGTTGATGCTGAAGCAATCCGGCCCGGCTCCAAAGTGCGCCATCCGAAGTGGGGAATTGGGACGGTCATCTCCAAAGAAGGCGCTGGAGCAGAAGCCCAATTAAAGGTGGCTTTTCCCGGCCTTGGGATTAAGGTGTTAATTGTGGCGTACGCCAATTTGGAACTATTAGGATGAGTTTAACGGGATTTGAAAGGTGGGAACCGGTTGTTTTGGAAAAGATGGGCAGCCTTGTTCAGCTTGTTTTTACTATTGGCTGTCAGGACGGATGCGGCTGAAGGTAGCGGTATTACTTTTTATTTTGGCGAGGCCAAGGTAGATCAAGAAGTTATGGTTATTGAACAAAACGGCCATAAATTTATCAACTTGCCGTTTTTAAACAAATACCTCCATGCCGGCACCGATTGGAACCCTGATGCGGACAACCTGTTTCTGCGTTTCGGAAAATATAGCATCAATTTGTTTGAAGGGAGCACCAAATATATTTCCAACGGTCAACATCGTAATTTACCGGCCGCTCCATTCGAAAAAGATGGTCAGCTCTGGATTCCGGTGGCGTTTTATCTCCGTTTGGGTTTGGTGATTAAGAGCGAGGATCGACAGCACTTGAAGTTGGATTGGGAAGCCGACTACCTGGTTGGAGTGGAGAATACCAACTATGAAGGGAGGCCGGCTTTTGTATTGGTCGGGTCGAAACCGTTTCAGTTTAAGAGTTTCCTGTTGGTAGACCCCGACCGTTTAGTCTTGGATCTTTCCGGACTGAAACTTCATTGGGCTTTTGACGGCTCCATCAATGAGAATGCGATCGTCAAAAAAGTACGGTTTAGCCAGTCGAGCGATAATGCCTTAAGGTTGGTTTTTGATCTGTACCGCCTGTCCGGTTACAAGTTAATCCGTGATCCGGAACGGGCCAACCAGCTTATTTTGGTCTTTAATTATTTCGTCGAATCAGCCAGTCTGTTTCAGAAGGATAAAGAACGAAAGGTATATGTGAAAACATCGGCTCCCGCCAAATACCGGGTCACATCTTTTGAAGAACCACGCCGGTTAGTGATTGATTTTGAAGGGGCTACCCTGGGTGGAAAAGTTGAGCCCCTCTCCGGAGACGGTCAATGGATTAAGGCAGTTAGGATGAGCCAATTCGACCCTCAAACGGTTAGAGTGGTTTTTGATCTGACCGGGACTGCCCCTTGTTTTGTAATTCCCGCTCCGGATGATCCGAACTTGGTGGAGGTTAGGTCCGTTCAGACGGTAACTAAGGTAAATTGGATCCAAGAAGGGGATGGGGGACGGCTTATTGTTGAAAGTGACGGCCAATTGGTAGAAAAGATTCAGAAAGTCAATAGAACTCACCAATTCCAGGTAGACCTGAGCTATTCCCGGTTTGCCCCAGAAATTGCATTGCCGGTGCTCAAAAGCGATCAAATTAAGGGCTTACGTTTAATTCAGGCCGGCCCGGAACTGGCCCGAATCGAGCTGGACTTTAACTATTATTTCGGATACACCCAGGAACTCTCTAAAGACCGGCGGCAGCTAACGCTACATTTTAAAAGATCGCCCATCACCGGAAAAACAATTGTCCTGGACGCCGGACATGGCGGTGTAGACATGGGAGCTTGCGGCAGGCAAGGGACCCGTGAAAAAGACGTCAATCTCGAAGTTACGATGCGGTTGAAAGATTTATTGGAAGAAGCCGGAGCCAGGGTCATATTGACTAGGACTGACGATAGCTTTATCAGTCTTTATGAAAGGCCTTTTTTAGCCAATTATCTGTTTTGCAATTTATTTATCAGTATCCACGCTAATAATCATTCCAATTTTAATATTAACGGCATTGAAGTTTACCACCATCTGGGAAGGCCCGACGCCAAACTGCTGGCGGAGAAGGTTTTGGAAGAGATGGTCGCAAAGACTAAATTGAACAGCCGCGGGGTCAGGGCTAATGATTTTTGCGTCACCCGGGAGACCCAAATGCCCAGTATCTTGGTGGAACTCGGTTATCTCTCCAATTTTCAAGAGGAATCGCTCTTAAAAACCACCGAATTCCGAATCAAGGCAGCCGAAGGCATTTTTGAAGGAATTATGGAGTTTTGTAGGTCGAGTTAGGCTATGCTATGAGGTATAGTAGACAGTAGACAGGAGTTAGGATTCCGGAGGTAGTGGGGCAAGTAAGGCTTTGAAGCCTTATTAAGAGCAAAAAGTTAGCTGGGAATGAGAGCCAGTATCAACATATAATGAATTTAGGGTTCGTAGTATTAACAGAAAACCTTCTGACCCTTGGATTCTTGACAACAATTTTTAAAAGGTTTTTACGCGTAACGCGGAAATCAGGCGTAACGACGGTAAAGGGGCGATTTTCTTGGACGGTTTAAAAGAGATGGCGGTTGAATTAGCAAACGCTTTCGGGCCTTCGGGTTTTGAGGGCGAGGTCCGTGAGGTTTTTCGAAAACTGGTGGAGAACTATACCGAAGTAACCTATGATAACCTGGGGAGCATTATTGTGGCCCATCAAGGAAAAGCTGGGACACCAAAGGTTTTATTAGCGGCCCATTTGGACGAAGTTGGGTTAATGGTTAGGGGAATTACCCCGGGAGGGTATCTGAAGGTAGTCCCACTCGGGAGCTGGTGGCCGCCAGCCCTGTTAGCCCAAAGAGTATTAGTCCGTTCAAAAAACGGGGACTACTTCGGCGTTATCGGCGCCAAGCCACCCCATTATCTGAGAGAGGAAGAAAAAAACCGGTCCTTGCAATTGGCTGATTTATATATCGATGTCGGGGCGCGCAGCTTTGAAGAGGTGACCGCTCTGGGAATCGGAGTAGGCGACCCGGTAGTCCCGGCAGTAAAAGCGGAGCCGCTTGGAAGAGAAGGGGCATTAATCGGTAAAGCTTTTGACGATCGGGCGGGTTGCGCCGTAATTGCCCAAGTATTGCAAGGGTTGGATCGAAACCATCCCAACCAGGTGATCGGAGCGGGGACTGCCCAAGAGGAGAATGGGCTTAAAGGCGCTAGGACTGTCGCGGCTGTTGTCCAACCTGATCTTTGCCTGGTGATTGAGGGCGCTCCGGCAGATGACTTTCCGGATGCTGGCGCTATTATTCAAGGCAAGTTAGGGGGAGGTCCGCAAATCCGCTACTTTGACCCGACACTCATCCCTAACCAAGCATTGGTCAGGTTTATTTTGGCTAAAGCGCAGCAAATAGGCGTCCCTTATCAACTGGCGGTACGGGAGAGCGGCGGGACTGACGCTAAAGAGATTCAACAGTCAGCGGCTGGGGTTCCGACGGTAGTGATTGGGATACCAGTCCGGTACGCCCATAGCCACCAGTGTATCATGGATTTAAATGATTTGGAGGCAACCGTAAAGTTAGTCCTAGCGTTAATTGCCGACCTTGATGAGGATAAAGTCAAGGCATTGAAAAAGAACCCTTGGTAAACGTGATACTACTATTACAAATTAAGAAATATGAGGCGCTTAATCCATTTTTTTTGATTAAGCGCTAAAGGCTTTTTTAGGAAAATCCAGTTGCGTCAGGGAGAATATAACGGTTATCCCGGTGAATAATTTGTAGCCCGTGAAAAGTGTTTAAGATCAAGTTTTGGTAATTAGAAGTAGACGGCTGGAGGAGAGATGGTTTATAATTATTCCATTAGTTGCATGTTTATCGGAATAAAATTTCCGGCAAGCCAGTTGGTGATTAAAGGAGAGAATATTAATGCCAGTCAAACATATGCTAAATTTTAAAAATTGGCCTGGTAAAGAACTTCAACAACTTCTCGATCTGGCGCTTCGAGTGAAGAAAAATCAGCCAAAATACTGGAATACGTTAGAACATCTCACCTTAGGGATGATCTTTCAAAAAACTTCCACCCGGACCAGAGTATCTTTTGAAGTCGCCATGACCCAGCTTGGGGGACATTCTATCTTTCTCGACTGGCGCAGCACTAACCTGATCCTAGCGGAGTTGAAGGATGAAATCCGTTATTTAGATCGGAATGTGGATGCGATTATGGCGCGGGTGCTTACCCATGAGCAAGTCCAAGAAATGGCCGATTTTTCAAGGGTTCCCGTGATTAACGGTTGCGATAACAAATATCACCCTACCCAGGCTTTGGCTGATTTTCTAACAATCCTAGAGCATAAAGGCAGATTAGAAGGGATTAACCTGGTCTATGTCGGTATTCATAACAATGTGGCCAATTCATTAGTTGAAGGCGGCACTAAGCTTGGCATGAAAATTACCACCGTAACCCCTGAATTCAATGAACCCAGCCGGGATCAAGAACTTCTTGATGAGGCGGCTAAGACAGGTTTGTATGAAGCGACCCTTGATCTAAAGGCGGCGGTAGCCAAGGCGGATGTTGTGTATACCGATACTTGGGTGGATATGGAATACTTTATAGACCCGAAATTCGAGGCAGAGAAGAATCGGCGGATCGAGAAGATGCTTCCTTTCCAATTGAACGAGGCGCTACTGAAAGGGAGTAAAGCGCTGATCATGCATGATATGCCGATTCATCCCGGTTATGAGATCGACCGTTGGGCGATTGAGAGTCCGAACTCGATCATTTTCGATCAGGCTGAGAACAGGTTGCATGCGGAGAAAGCGGTATTACTGGCGCAGCTGGGAAAAACGGAGTAACCTATATGCCAAACACAAAAGAATTGAGACTCGCAGTACTGATTGATGCCGAGAATGTCCCATATAAAAACATTAAAGGGATCCTTGAGGAGGTGGCCAAATACGGAACACCGACTATCAAAAGGATCTATGCCGATTGGACCAACGCTGCTTTATCGGGTTGGAAAAGTTCGTTGTTAGAAAACGCGATTACCCCGATCCAACAATATAGTTATACCTCGGGCAAGAATTCGTCGGACTCGGCCCTGATCATTGACGCAATGGATATTCTATATTCCGAAAAAGTGGATGGTTTTTGCATCATTTCGAGTGACAGCGACTTTACCAGACTGGCTACCAGACTACGAGAAGCCGGGATGAAGGTATTTGGAATCGGCGAGCGGAAAACACCAAACGCTTTTATTGTTGCCTGTGATAGGTTTATTTATATTGAAATAATCAATGCTCCAGTTAAAGATG
>JAEZJK010000106.1 GCA_023415835.1 Bacillota bacterium | reverse complement strand
TCAAATTCTTATTCCGTGAATACAAACAGGATGGTTCAGCTTCCTCTCCAATTTCTCCAGTAAGGACATTGGTACTGTCGGAAATCAGCCGGATCTGGCCCGGTTGTTTTGGGATATAATGAATGGTTGCTCCGTCAAGCTTGAAAGGAGCGGTTGT
This sequence comes from Bacillota bacterium, assembly GCA_023415835.1. Lineage (GTDB taxonomy): Bacteria > Bacillota > UBA4882 > UBA8346 > UBA8346 > JAAYHS01. The sequence goes on along the minus strand of JAEZJK010000106.1, from coordinate 55,161 downwards.
GATAATTACCACCTTTAACCCCCTGATAATAGCATCGATCAATTCGTCGCTTACCAATTCCAGTTCACGGGGGGCGAAGGATAAATAAATCCTTTCCCGCGCCTGACTTATTATATTCTTCATCTTGTTAACAACCTGCATTTTTCCGGTAATTGTAATATAAGGTTCAAAGCTTGTCTTCCGTTTAGGAATATGTTGTTCGAGATAATCCAAAACCTCCCTCATTTGCCTACGGGTATTGGCTATCAACTCCTCTACCGGGATCGAAGTATAACGGGCTGCTTCTCCCTCACTAATATAAGCTCCACCCTTCTCAACCAACCCGGCCAAAGCTAGGTAGACGTTGGAACGGGGCAGACCTGAGATCTTGGCTGCTTCATAGCCGGTTAACTCTCCTTCTTGACAAAGAGTTACATATAGAATGGATTCGTGACGGGTAAAACCGATTTTGCTTAGGGCTTCGAATAGGTCCATGGGAGGCGCCTCATTTCTTAGTGGTTCTATTTAGGACTACTATAAAAGAAAATGTATGATTTGTCAAGAGGGGTTAGGGCAAATTGAATTTTTATTACAAATATAAAACAAAAAGCCCAAACATGGGGCTTAGATTTGACAGGGCTTACCTCAGAAGATAAAAGTTTAATCGATAACCCGCCACAGTACTTCAATTTGATATGGCTGTTTCTCTTCCAAAATTGATGAAAAACGAATCAACTAATTATTTGTTTCGATAATTGGATTTTCCCGAACTTCTCCAACCTAAGCTCAATAGCCCTTACCGATCGCTTATGGATCTTGGATAATTCAAGGATGTTCTCACCCGATTCAAACCCCTTCAGTAAAGCATCGTTTTCATCGGAAGACCATGCTAATCCCAAATTGCTCTTATTTTCCCACCAATTTTGTGACGTTAAATAATCCATCTCCCTCTTTGATTCCCGAAGTTTGGTTTTCGCCTCCCGCCATAACATTCTCATAGCCGTTTCACCAATCGTAACTCCTTTGACAATCAGGAATGACCTAATCTCTTCTTTAGTGGGGCGGGTTATTTTTTTGTCCTTAGCCCAATCTAGGCATTCGGGCAGTAATTGTTCAACCATTTCCTCATCCTTGAGAATACCGTCCTGTAACCAATTTTTAGTGATGAAACCATCCGAATTACTAAGAATCCTAATAAAGGCAAAAACCGAACAGTCCCTGTCTTTCCAGGCCATGCATATTTCACCTTGGCAAAGATCTTTAACTATTGGGCAAAATTTATTTTGAACCATATGTCTCACCTGCCCTAACCCATAACCTATTAACAGTTGATATCACTTATATTTCTTTCACTTCCCCCAACAAGGGTACAACTTGTTCCCTGATCCTTTACTAACCATTATCCACGGGTTACTTTCCAGTTCCTTATCGTAAAACTTAACGGCATAAATATCACTCCGGGAGGAATAAACGATATTACCGGAAAAATAAATCATATCGTTTTCACCCCAAGTAGGGTGTTTGTGTTGTTCTTCGTTTCCGGACGGAAAAGTAACTTGATACATACCGGAATCAAGTGAATCAACCGCTATCCAGTAAATCGCTCTCTCCTCTTCGCTATTCTCATAAGCCTCAAAAGCGATCTTCTCCCCGTCAGGGCTCCAACAAGGATTATTTATTTTAAAACCAGGCTTGGGAATGAATTCATCGAATTCGGATTCATTGGTATAAATATATAATTTGGTATAGTTTCCGCTGACATAAGCGACCATGGTTCCATTAGGGCTGATTACCGGGTTCCAACCGGCCAGATCAAAGGATTTTATTTCCTTATTATTATTTAAATCATATTTAATTATTTTACCGTTTGATTTTAACGCCATCGTAATTCCCCTACTATCCAGGGAAGGGTGCTCACCGAAGATGGAATCTTGAAACAAGATCGGGTTATAATTACCCATCGTAAAATCATAAACTTTTATCTTGGAAACTTTGCCGGAAATGGATTCTACGGCAAAAATTTGTGATTCCGACCAGGCCGGATTGGTCTCGCCCGATTCCGGCAAAGATAAAACCTTATTTACGGTACGGTTCTCTAAAATTAGTTCGTAAATTTCTTTATCTTGCCCTTCGTCATAACTGTAGTAAATCCGCCCGGTGAAACTCGCCGGCTCCAGGAAGAAAGTAACGGGTTCCGGCTTCCCAAGATGCTTATAAGTAACCATTTTTGATTCATACCACTCTCTACTTATACAGATTTGATAATCGCCGGGAGGCAAACCGGCCAAGGAAAACTGGCCTTTCAAGTCGGTATCGTACTCGTTTTCACCTATTTGGATATCCACTCCGGAAACACCTTCCCCGGTTAGGGAATCAATTACCACAGCATTAAAATCCCCCGTCCGTGGCTCCGGTTTTGGAAGGCAACCTGCCACCACCAACAAAACAATGATAATTATCGTAACTTTTTTTAACATCATTTCCATCACCAGGAATAAGATTCGTTATTTTCCAGTTAATTCCTTCAAAATTCTTACTATATTTTTAATTACTATAAAAAAATGAAACCACTTCCCATAGAAAGTGGTTAAAAGCATTAATATAATTTTCTCCTTTTAAACTATGTATAATCTACTCCATATCCCAGTACGCGACATGATAGATGAACGGAACTTTAAAATACTCCCCCAACAAGCAGCGGATCGCAAAAAAGGCAGCCAACACTATCCAGGCGCTAGCCAATAAATTGAGTAGCGATTGGCCCAACCCGGGGATTAACCTTAAAAAGCCCCCGCTTACTAAATAAAAAACTGAACCGCAGATGCCAAGGATCAACGCTTGGTAACCATGAAACCGCAGGAACGGATCTTTCTTGAGTTTGGTAGCAACAATCAGGATACTTAAAGGCCAAAAAAAGTACGACATACCAGCTAATAATTTATGCTGGGCACTGACTGTTTTCATTGCAACCCCTCCTACCAATATAAAGATATTCCCTTGACGCCCAAAATATATTTCACTATTTTCGAAGCAATGTCCGGAAACTAAGTTTCAAATTGGCCGGATTACGCGGGTCATGGATCCAAGTACACTTAGGGGAGTTATTTCTGACACAACTGAAAAAGAGGTGCCGATCGGATTTATCAATTTTTCCAAAAAAATCATAACTAACCGTTTTTATCCCATTCACGCTATAAACAAAAGTCGGTTCCACCGTCACCCAACCCTCAGCCGGTAAATTTACTTCCACCCAAGCATGGGCAAATTCTTTAAGATCGGTTTCTCCGGCTTTAAGATCGGCAACGCCGAACCGATAGCCCCTGACCAGCCGGGCCGGTATTCCCGAAGTGCGGCATAAGGCTATATATACCAAGCTAAAATCTTCACAAACCCCCTTTCCGTTTTTTAAAGTCTCCAAAGCGCTATGCGTATCTTGCTCGATTCTTTGATATTCAAGGTTAGCATTTACATACTCAAAGAGTTTACGGGCCTTATCAAGTTGACTGCCACACCCGGCCGTTAGTTTTTGGGCTAAATCACTTATAATGGCGGCATCTGATTCGATTCCCGCTTCCGATTGCAGGTAACACGGTTCAGCCGAACTATAACCGGAATAAGCTTTAAGTTGATAGTCAATGGCATAATTGACAAAAGTAAAAACTAATTCCAGGGAAAGACGTTGGCCTTTATCCAAACGGGCCACCGAATACTCAGCGTCCTGCCCATCAACGTTTTTATTAATCGTCACCCCACGAGGCGCCTGAAATGAAATTAACCTTTGGTATGGAGGCAACCCATCGGTTAAAAAGATGGGTAGCTGTAACTTTACATCACGAGCCGATCCACCGGTATTTTCAACCTCGATCAAGTACCCGATCCGATACTGCTGTGGGGCGCTGATGGTATAACGCCCGTCTGCATAACTAAGTGAAATCGCTAAGAACAGGAAAAGGAGTAAAAAAAAGAGCCGCGAGCGGCAAGCCACTCTCATCATATCACCTAATAAGAAAATTAGACGAATTTCATCATAATCCTGCTACGGCTATCTTCCCATCTTTCCTGGCTTCGACCACTACTAAGCAGGTAATCAACGGAAAAATTTTTTATAAATTGATACACAGCGGTAGGAGCTTCATAATACTGGTTATTTTATTTTTGTTACTACTTGTTCATTGATAATTGAGCCCGCCTTCCCATTTGTATACGAACCCGCTACTTGAAGGAAGATTAAAGCTTTCTAAAAAACCCGACGTTTCGATTGTACCCGCTCCCCGGACCGCATTCGCGCCAACGGGCGGTATATCATTGACCCGGTCTATATCAGCCAGTTTCACCCATTTCCCCGGAGATCCGAAATCTATTCCTAACGAAACATCATAAGGCTCAAAATTGAATAATACTACCATCTGTTCCCAGGGTTTGCTATTGGGATTAACGCGCCAACCAATGACTGAGCGGCCTTTCCCCTGTTCCATCCATGGTCCGACGATAAATTGGAACTTCCCCTCCTCAGCCAAATTGGCGCCGGCCATCCTTAAACCGGGATAGCGCCTCCGGAGATGAATTAACCCTTTCACCCATTGGTAAAAATGGTGCCGGGAAAGATCATCCGGCCAAGTGAATTGGACTTGGTTCCGGGGTCGGTCAATATTGAACTCTTGTCCCATGTACAACATGGGTTGCCCGAGGGCAGTCAAGGCAGCCATCAACCCCAAACGGGCTTTGCGTTCTTTAGCCGGGTCTGTTTGTAAAAACGGACCGTCAGTGGCAACTTCAAAAGGCACGCTATTCTCATCATGGCTTTCCGAGTAATTAATGGCATTATTGGTATGAAGGGCGTAAAAATTCCGGCTGAAGTAAAAAATATCTCCCAAATGCTGCGGCGACTCGTCAACCCAATCCTGATAAACCCCTTCCCTCAATAAAGCCTTAATCTTGTCGTGGAAAGGGTCGTTCCATTGGGCGAAACCATTCCAACCTTCCAAATTTAAATCGGGCTCATTCGGGAGGTTTTCAACGATTAAGATGCAATCCGGCTTAAAACCCCGGTCCCTAATTTCATATTGGAGACGGCGTAAGAAACCATGATCCATCCAACTGGAATGAGTGGCGTCAAACCGAAAACCATCTACTCGGTATTCATGTAACAGTAACTTACAAACATCGATCAAGTAATTTTGAACTTCTTCCCGCTCAGTTGCCACTCGGTTTCCCCAAGGGGTCCCCCCGCTAAAATAGAGCCCGCCGGGCTGACTATCGCTGATCGCGTCCCAAAGCGGATTAAAAGTATTGGAAGTATGATTAAAAACCAAATCAAGCAACACCGCGATCCCGTGTTGGTGTGCGGTATCGACTAACTCCCGAAGCTCGTCCGGAGTCCCGAAATCCCTTTCAATCGAGGCGAAGCCGCAAGGGTCATAACCCAAAGCCGTCGGACCCTGCAGTGACGGCGCCTCTGATGTAGGCATCAAACCTAAAGCATTGATTCCCAAATCTTTAAAATAACCGTTCTTAATCCGGCGAATCACTCCGGCAAATTTACCCTGTTCTTCATGGGGAATATCAGGATCGCCTTCACTAAAACCATAAACATTCATTTCATAAATGATCAGGTCCGAAAGTTCCGGGACCATCCAATTCTGTTCTTTCCAGTGATAACGGGTAGGGTCAACCACTAAGCAAGTATTTTTTAAATAGTCCCCGCTATAGCTCCGGGTCATTGGGTCATGCAAGTAGCGTTCCGGACGGCGGTGGCCGTCCAAGGGGACTCCGCCGATGACGTAAAAGAGATACTCAACCCTTTCGCGGGCTTGTTCCGCCGGTAGCCGCAATAACCAAAGGTTGGGATAATCGTAATACCCCTGGTACAAATCAAGGGGTAGGAATTTGTCCGGTTCGGGCCGGGAATGGCCGGGACATTGCCAATTATTGAAATTTCCGGTGAGATATACTTGAGCTGCTTTGGGATGGAATAAACCGAACAGGATCGAACCGTCCTTTAAGACATTCGCCCCCAGCATTGATTTTTGCAACTTCGGCATTTTACCGGGTTGCGGGGGGATCCCTTCCTTCAAATAGCTGATGTCAGTCTCCGGAAGATAAAGCCCTTGGGGAACCAGCTCTTTAATTTGCTGATAGAACTGATTGGCATGTCCTTTTACAATAAACGGCTGTACCGGATAAACATCGGGCCGGTCCGGCAAACACCAGGCTTCCCGGCCGAGATAGTTCCCGTAAAAACGTTCAAAACCCGGATCCACCTCCAGGCTCTTAAAATGAAAATTAAACGAACTGGGATCGGCTTCGATTTTAAACCAGGGTCCGTCTTGGTCAAACCCTCCCGGATCAACCCGATGGACTTGCCTTCGATAGCGGTGGTTGTGCCAATATTCCAGATAAACGGAATTATGTTCCTGACAACGTAGGTGAATGGTGACTTCCATGAAAATCCTCCTAAAAATAGATCATGGCTATTTTAACCTATTAAGAAATATTTATGATGGTTAAGGCCTTCAGAAGCAGACTCAAGTCAATCAAATAGCATTCATTTTCCGCCTTCCCGCATTAACTCCGCGACACTGAGCAGTGACCCCATCAATCCTGAAACCTCTTGGGGTAGAAAGATCTTAGTCGCCTGACCGCCTGCCAGTTCTCCGGCAATTTTTACCGCTGCTTCCAGTGATTTCAACGTAATCAGGGTTTCATTCGACTCCTGGGCGTTTAATGCCTGGGAAACCTGAGCCAACCCTGCCGCTTCGGAGTTAAAACCCTTCAAGATCCGCTCGGCCTCCGCCTCGGCCAAATTAATCCGGGCAGTCTTTTCTCCCTCCGACTCCATAGCCAGGGCTATTTTTTTCCCTTCTGCCGTTAATACCAATTTCTCCCGAGCCGCTTCCGCCTCTAGGACTATCTTTTCCTTTTCAGCCTGAGCTTTTAAAATCTCCAACTCTTTCTGGGCTTCAGCTTCTAGAATCGCTTTTTGTTTTGACCCTTCAGCCACGAGGATCATCGCTTCCTTTTCCGCTTGGGCTCCTAATACTTTAACCCGCCGCTCCCTTTCAGCCATCATCTGCTTATCCATGGTATCTTTTAAATCCTTCGGCGGGATGATCTCCTGAACCTCGACCCGGAGAATAGTTACCCCCCATTCCTTTGTAGCCTCATCGAGGTTAACCTTGATGTGATCGTTAATCTGCGCCCTGCATCCCAAGCTAATATCCAGATCCATCCGGCCAAATTCATTCCTGATATTCGTCAAAGCCAGTTGTTCAATGGCTTTCGGCAGATTTGTAATCCCATAGACAGTCTTCTCCGGCTCGGTTACCCGGTAATAGATGATAGTATCCACATCTAGAGCCACATTATCTTTGGTGATTACGTGTTGTTTGCAAAGGTCGAAAATTTGTTCCCGAAGATCGATCCGGTATGGCCCGAAGTCTTTCCGGTATTCTTCCCGGTTAATAAACCCGACCACACGAAAAGACTCCAAAAATGGCCATTTAAGGCGCATACCGCTGTAAACCACCCGGTTAAACTTGCCTAATCGTTCGATCACTCCCGCTTGGGCTTGTGAGACGAAAAAGAAACCTTTGAAGACTATTAATAGCGCCAACAATCCCACCGGAACCAATGCTAACAAAAACCAGAGCATATAACTCCCCCTTTTCTAAGCCAATCAACCTATCATATGCCGGTACATAAACGGTATGATCAGAAAATGAGATGAAGATTTATCAAATTCTACGGTTTGCCTATCCTAAACTGGAGATACTGGAAGGAGAAAAAAAGAAATGGAAGGTGAAGTTATGAAAGACGATTCTTCCGGCCCTGAGAAAGATTCCCTTACAAATGAGCCTACCGAATTAAATTTGGGTAGAGATCCGCAACTATTGAAATCATACATCAACCAGAAACGGCTCCATTCTAGCGGAGGGTACTTCGGGGCAATTCGAAATCTAAATGAAGTGGAACTTCCTGATTCACCGATTCCGACGGAGATTGCCATGGATAAACACTTCTTCCCGGAGGAAGGCCAGTAATTTTGCTATTTAGAAAATGCTACCGATGCATGTCGATCCACATCAGCTTGTTTTCAAAATTTCACGTGGGTCAATTGGAAATTGATGTGGACGGCTACTTACAAAAAGGGCTGTCAAAAAGGAAAAACCTTTTTGACAGCCCCTTCCCGATTACATCCTTTTCTCCCCATATGTCTTTTTTCGCTCTAAGTCATAAGCTGGAATATACGTCTCCTGCTCATCCACTTTTACCGGGGTCTCCTGCTCAATCGATTCCAACACCGCCAAGACAGTTTTGGCATCCCCCAACTCCAGCTCCGGCGAGACCGAAATTGGTTCTTCTCCGAAAAAGGCATTGTAGAAATTGAGTAGTTCATTATAGTACCCGCGTTGCGGTGTATAGGAAAGCTGTTTCGAGGTACCGTTGTTGTAGGCAATGTTAATCACGCCGCTGTCCCGTTCTTCCTGGTAGATTTCGCCCTTTCGGCCGATAATCCTGAGGCCTACCAGCGGACGCTGCATCTCTTTCCCGGCACAATAAAAATTATAGCTTCCGGTAAAACCACTCATGAAACGGAAGATTACATTCACTACAGCCAGTTGTCCCAAAGCAACGTCTTTATTTTGTCCATAAGCCATTAACTCATCAATCGGGCCAAAAATATGCCTGAGAGCAGCCATATCATGGACCGAGACATCATAAAAAATCCCTCCCGGAAAGTCTGGCCGTTGCCGCCATTCCTTAGCCGGGAAGGCGTTTTGGGTCATATCGTCCGGGAAATTTACCACCCGATTCCAGAGAAAATAATCAATTTCACCGATGTGGCCTTGTTGCGTCAAATCCCGAATCAAATTAGGATCTTCGTTATACCGGTAATTTTCAGCGATCATCATCAATACCCCGTATTTCCTGGGCAGCTCAGCGCATTTTTCAGCTTGTTCCAGTGTTGGCGCCAATGGTTTCTCCAGGATAATTCCCTTTCCAGTCCCGGAGATGATTTTGGCCACTGCCTCAGCCACCGTAAAATTTAACCCAATCGGAGTCATGATGTCAATTACCTGTATATCATCGCGTTTGGTCAGTTCCCGGTAATCTGAATAGGCATCTTTTTCTGAAAGACCTAATTTTGTTGACCAGCTTATGGCTTTTTTCAAGTCTTCGTCACAAAGCGCCACAATTTGGTATTGATCCTTCAATTCTTGAAATGCCGGATAATGTAGCTTTTCAAAAGCCATACCGGTACCAATGATACCGACCCGTAATTTTTCCATGCTAATCCTCCCGAATAAAAGTACAGATCATATTATTACGCATTTGGATAATTGTATCCTTTAGATGTTAGCGGGACGATCAGCTGAACCTCTGTTCTGGAAGGAATTTTAAAATTTAATTAAACAAAATTATTTACACTCCCAAAAAATCATCGAATACCATCTTAAAATCAACAATCGTTAAACACCACTCAAAAATCGTTCCCTACCATCAAAAAATCCTTCAATACTTTTGGCGCCTACGACAAGTATGGGCTATTAGACACAGCTTACAACCCGTTTAATCTACGTTTCGGCGGTATCTGCGTCTTCTGTGATCAAAACTTAAAGGCTAGCCCCATGTTTACCCCGGTCAAATCCAGATCATCATCGATTTTAACCATATAAGAACGGTATCCGAGGTAAGCTGCGGTATTTTCCGAAAAATAATAACTCAATTTTGCTTTAATAGATCCTAGATTACCACCAGCTTTGTCAACTCCGTTCACACGAAAATCAAGGGAAGCTCCATAACCATAAGATAACTCGAAATATGTCTTCTCCGCCATCTCATACTCCACATCGGCTCCGAAAATCCAGCTTGAGCAGTCAAGATACTCAGTCCCGCCGGACTCTACCCCTAAGTTAAATTTAGAAACAAATAGTTCAATCTGAACATCTTGATCCGGATTAAGATTATAGCCCAGTTTATATTCGGATATATTTATTTTTCGGGCAAGATCCGCAATCTCACCATTAAAGGATTTTTCAGCCGCTAATTTATACCGGCCTAAGATGGCCTGACCGCCAATAAAAGCGATGGTACTGTCTGTAGTTTCCTCTTGAACAAGCGATTCGTCGGTGAACTCTCCTAACGGCATCCAATCTGCATAAAGCCGATATTCTTTCTCCTTACGTGGCCCTTCCTTCTCTTCTTCCAAAGGAGGCAACTCAGGTAATACCAATTTCACCGGCGACTTCGACTCAACTAAGTCGGCTACGGTTATCTCATAAACATTGGTCAGCTTCGTCAGAACGGAACAGGTGGCGGACTTCTCCTTCACCTCGATTACTGATATTTCAGCCACCGGTTCGGTAGCATCTCCAATTGTTTGTCCGGTAACGGGATCTTGTAGAGTTTCAAGCTTATGAGCTACTTTAAAGACCATTCCCGGTTCCACTCCGTCTCTTTTACCGACATTGATAATGATCCGGCCGGCGCTGACATAAGCGACCATTCCGGTAATTGTAAGCGGAGCCATCCCATCGTATGCTTTAGTAGCCAACTGCCGTGCGGTTGACGTAGCCGCTCGATGGAGCGCTTTCCCAAGGTCGCTCTTTTCAAAATCCTTATCCCCGAACGATATTCCACCTTGTTTACTGATAAGCCCTAAATTTACGGTTCTCTTTTTACCTCTCCCGGTAACGCTGGTTAATATTTCAGCTGTGACGCAATCCACCAATCGGGCGTCAATCGCCACCCGGGCAGTAGTGTTAGTAATTCTAATGCCCATTGGATTATTATGGTTTGGATTGGCTAGGATGTCATCATCCTCTTTGGTAGAAAACTCCGTGATCCGCCCGATTACTAAATACTCAACGCCCAAAATTTTCCCTATTTCAGCTGCAGTTTTCGGATCTAACACCCCATCTTTTCCGAGATTTTGTTCCTCAAGGACCTGAGCGACCTTTTCCCGTTCAATCAAGCGAAATCGGTTGGTTTCCAGTAAAGCGGTAACCAATTCATCGGCCACTCCTTTACCGAGACTGAACTCTTCTCCCCAAGTCCGTTTGATCGATCCGTCTTCAAATGGCAATACTGCAATTCGATGTAGATTATCTGCACCCGCAACCGGTAAGGAAAATATTAATAAAACAACGGTTACCATTGAAATTAATATCAAACTCCGTTTCATTTAGAAACCCTCCTTGAAATCGAACTTTAGAAATGAAAGTATCACCCATGTTTTAACTGATGTGTAAATTTTATCACACAATCGTACCTAAATACAAATTCTCTTCTTTAGTGTCATTATTTAACATTAATTCTTTAGATTAGTATATTTATTTTGTCAAAGGTCCAATTTTTAAGTTCAAAGTTTAAAGCCCGTTAATTGTTGATCGTTTCTGAAAGAGGCATTGGATATAAACTAATAGCCCTGTTCCCTAAAGACGTTTTAATAGTTAAGATATTTAGTATTTCCGGACACAAATAATGAAGCAGGCCATTACTAGCCTGCTTTAATTATACTTATTAAGATATCTAGCCCTAAATTGGGTCTAAGCGCAACTATGTTCCAGGATGATAACGTAGTTATTTCAAACTTAAAATTCAAAATTTCAAAATTCAAATCCACTTTGCTGGGTTCAAATTATTTCTTTAGGCTTTGTTCCAATCCGGCCTGGACTTTAAGGGGCAGTCCGAATAGATTGATAAAACCTTCAGCGTCTTTTTGGTTATAGACCTGGTCCGCGCCGAAGGTGGCCAAGTTTTCTTGATAGAGCGAGAAAGGCGATTTGCGGCCGACAGTTTGAGCATTTCCTTTATAAAGTTTAACTTTTACGGAGCCGGTAACCCTTTTTTGGGTTTCATCGATGAAGGCGTCCATGGCCTTCTTTAAAGGCGTAAACCATTGTCCGTTATAAACCAGTTCCGCGTAACGCAGGGCCATCATTTGTTTATAATGGAGCGTATCCCGGTCGAGGGTAATCGTTTCCAAAGCATGGTGAGCTTCGTAGAGAATCGCACCTCCCGGGGTCTCATATACGCCGCGGGATTTCATTCCTACCAACCGGTTTTCCACAATATCGACCCGGCCGACCCCGTGTTTGCCGCCGATTTCATTAAGCTTAAAAATTAGGGGCACCGGGTCGTAACCTTGCCCGTTAATTGCCACCGGAACGCCTTTCTCAAAATCAATGGTTACGGTCTCAGGTTGGCCGGGAGCTTTTTCCGGGGAAACGGTATAAAGGAACATATCGTCATTATATTCATTCCAAGGATCCTCCAGGATTCCACCCTCATAACTGATATGCCAGAGGTTCCGATCCATGGAGTACGGCTTGGCCTTAGTAACCGGCACTGAGATGCCGCGTTTCTCGGCATATTCAATCTCTTCTTCCCGAGATTTAAGATCCCATTCCCGCCAGGGGGCGATGATTTTCAGATCCGGCTTAAGCGCTTTAAAAGTTAATTCGAAACGGACTTGGTCGTTGCCTTTGCCGGTAGCTCCATGGGCTACAGCGTCAGCCCCTTCCTTGATCGCGATCTCCACCTGGCGTTTGGCTATTACCGGCCGGGCTACCGAGGTCCCCATTAAGTATTTTTCCTCGTAAACCGCTCCCGCCTTAAGCATCGGAAAGACAAAATCCGTGACGAACTCATGTTTAAGATCCTCGATATAAATCTTACTGGCCCCGGTTTTAATCGCTTTTTCATTCAAAGGATCCAATTCTTCGCCTTGGCCAACGTCGGCGGCATAAGCGATCACCTCACAACCGTAGTTCTCCTTCAACCAGGGAATAATAATCGAAGTATCTAATCCTCCCGAATAGGCTAATACAACTTTTTTCACTTTTTGTTCCATGATAATCCTCCTATTTTTGTGGGGGTTACACGTTACGCGCTTTGAAAATTTTATTATCAAATATGATTAACCGTAACACTAATCACACTTACTCGTCACAACTGTTGCAGTACTTTCTTCAGGATAGCCAAGCCGGCGTCTAAATCTTCCCGGCTAATATTCAACGCCGGTAAGATTCGAATTGAGTTTTCGGAAACGGCATTTACCACCAATCCCTCTTCTAAACAAGCAAGCATCACTTGTTTGCTGGGGACTTTCAGATCCAGGGCCAACATCAAGCCTAACCCACGGGAACCGTTGATCACCGGCATCTCCCGCCGCCAATATTCCCACGTATCCTTGATATAATTACCCTTCCGGAGGACCTCATCTAGAAAACCCGGTTCTTGAAGGAGACGGAGCGTAGCCAAACCGGCGGCATAAGCCATCCCTCCTCCACCGATAGTAGTGCTATGGTCGCCGGGGGTAAAGATATCGGCTTCCTCATCGACCAGCAAAGCCCCGCAAGGAACCCCTCCGCCAAGGCTCTTAGCGATCGTGATAATATCCGGTTTAATATTGTAATTCTCATATGCGAACATTTTCCCGGTTCTGCCCAAACCAGTTTGAACCTCATCGATGATCAACAACAACTTATATTTGTAACAAATCCGGGCCAACCCTTCAATAAAATCCGGATTAGCCGGGTAAACGCCGCCCTCGCCTTGAACCAACTCAAGCATTAAGGCGCATGTTTGTTCAGTTATTGCTCCCAACCAGGATTTAAGGTTATTATAATCGGCATAAACGAAGCCCGGAACTACCGGCTGGAAACTCTCCTGATACTTTGGCTGGCCGGTAGCTGATAAGGCTCCCAGAGTCCGGCCATGAAATGACTTTTTGGCGGTAATGATTTGATAAGCCCCGCTTAATTTGGTTTTACCATATTTCCGGGCTAGTTTAATCGCAGCCTCATTGGCTTCGGCGCCGCTGTTGGCAAAAAAAACGCTGTGGTAGTTGGATAATTTAATTAGTTCCTGCGCCAATTTAATCTGTTCTTCAAGGTAAAAATAGTTTGATACGTGTAAGATCTTCCCGGCTTGGGCGGTTAAAGCGGCTGTTATTTCCGGGTGACAGTGACCGAAATTATTAACCGAGATCCCGCATAAAAAATCAAGGTACTCTTTGCCATTGGAATCCCATAACCGGGAACCTTCCCCACGGGAAAAAACCACCGGTAAACGGCCGACATTCTTCATCACCACTTCTTGGCCAATGCTCAGATAATCTTCATTACTCATCCGTATCATCACAACCTTTCATTCCACTACCATAGTCCCGATTCCTTGATCGGTTAGGATCTCCAACAGTAACGAATGCAGTTGCCTTCCGTCAATAATATGGGTCCGCTTCACCCCGGCCCCTAAGGCAGTAATACAAGCCTCAACTTTTGGAATCATTCCGCCTTCGATTTTTCCTTGGTTAATCATTTGATAAGCCCGTTCCACTTTAAGGGCTGAGATTAAGCTCGACTTATCCTGATAATCCTCGAAAATTCCCTCGACATCGGTCAGCATAATCAATTTTTCCGCTTTCAAAGCGGCGGCCAACTCACCGGCGGCAGTGTCGGCGTTAATGTTATAACTGACGCCGTCCTCACCCACGCCAATCGATGAAATCACCGGTATGTATTCGGAAGCGATTAATTCCTCCAATATCTCGGTATTAATCTTGATTACTTCTCCGACAAACCCGATATCCGGAATTTCACCTTGATAGTCCGCTGGCATTGTCGGAGTTGTCTTTTTAGCTACCAGGAGGTTAGCGTCTTGTCCGGAAAGCCCTACGGTTTTGGCTCCTAGCAAATTCAATTTGGCAACGATCTCCTTATTGAGCTTCCCGACCAACACCATCTGTACGATCTCCATGGTTTCAGCGTCGGTAACACGTAAGCCTTGAATAAACTGAGACTTTTTTCCTACCCGGTTCAACATCTGAGTAATCTCCGGTCCACCGCCGTGAATCAGAACCGGATTTACTCCTAAAAACTTCAGGAGAACAACATCCTGCATTACGGCATGTTTCAAATCCCCGTTAATCATGGCATTACCGCCGTACTTAATGACGAATGTTTTTCCAAAATATTTTCGAATATAAGGTATCGCTTCAATTAATATTTCAGCCTTGGCGATTAAAGAATCCATCCCATTCTCTCCTGTTTAAATATAGTTCAAAGTATTTTTTAGCTCCGGTAACTTCCGTTAATCTTAACATAATCGTAGCTGAGGTCGCAGGTCCAAACCGAAGCCTCCTCATTTCCGTCGCCCAAATTTATAGTGATCAGTATTTCCTTTTGTGACAAAATCTGTTTTGCCTTCATCTCATCAAACACCAGACCGGTACCTTTTTGATAAACCGGGAGATCCCTCAGGTAAATGCAGATTCGTTCCGGAGCGATCTTTACGCCGGAATATCCGACTGCAGCTAGGATCCGGCCACAATTGGCGTCCTCACCAAAGATGGCGGTTTTTACCAGATTGGAGGCGGCAACCGATTTACCAACTTTAACGGCTTCATCTTCAGTTTTAGCGCCAGTAACCTTAATTTCCACCAGCTTAGTAGCGCCTTCTCCATCACGGGCAATCATTTTGGCCAATTCCAGGCAGACGGTGGTCAGAGCCTGAAGAAAAATTTGATAATCTTGATTCTCAGAAGTAATCGGCACATTATTAGCCAAACCGTTGGCTAAAATGAACAGGCAATCGTTGGTGCTGGTGTCGCCGTCTACCGTAATCCGGTTGAAAGATTTTTCCCCAGCTGCACTAAGCGCTTTTTGGAGTAACGGTTGCTCAATTAGGGCATCAGTGGTAATAAAACCAAGCATAGTAGCCATATTGGGGTGAATCATCCCCGACCCCTTGGCGATCCCGCCGAGCCGGACCATCGCCCCTCCGAGCTCGAATTCCACCGCGACTTCTTTGGGAAAAGTATCGGTAGTCATAATTGCTCTGGTTGCGGCAGCGCTTCCGTTATCGGAAAGAAATTCAATTTTCCCGGCTAATGCGGTTTCGATCTTTTCCACCGGTAAAGCGATACCGATCACTCCGGTAGAAGCAACTAAAACTGAATCATTCGGGATATCGAGCGCTTTTCCGGTAGCCGCAGTCATTCTTCGGGCCGCTTCCATTCCCGCTTCCCCGACGCAAGCATTGGCATTACCGCTATTGGCAATAATAGCCTGGGCTTTACCTCGCTTCAAATTCTCCATGCTTAAAATGACCGGGGCCGCTTTGACCTGGTTCGTGGTAAAAATCCCGGCAGCAGTAGCCGGAACCATGGAATACACTAAGGCCAAATCGGGTAATTGGTTTTTTTTGACGCCGCAAGCGGCTCCCCCCGCTTTAAAACCTTGCGCCGCTGTAACTCCGCCAGATATGGTTTTCATTGGAAAACCTCCATATGTAAAAAATTATAACACATATACTTACTCACGGAAACACCGGCCATTGCTGCAATCCCATTGTTTCCGGAAGGTCGCAGGCAAGGTTCATATTCTGGACCGCCTGACCGGAGGCGCCTTTGACCATATTATCGATTACTGAGACTACCACCAACTGGTTGGTGCGCTGGTCAACCCGAACCCCGATTTGACAGCAGTTGGTACCAACCACCCATTTTAACTCCGGCAAGCGTGGTTCTTTGACTATCTTCACAAATGGTTCACCCTGGTAACTCCGGGCTAAAACCTCCTCAACCTCTTTGGTGGACACATTCTTAATTAGGCTTAGATGGATTGTGCTTAAAATACCGCGCGCCACCGGTAACAGATGGGGTGAGAACGAAACCCGGATCTCCTTCCCGGCAGCCCGGGACAGTTCTTGTTCAATCTCGGGAGTATGGCGGTGCCCCGGCAAGCCATAAGCCTTAAAGTTCCCGAATAGCTCCGGGTAATTATAAGCTACTTCCCCTTTGCGGCCGGCTCCGGAAACACCCGATTTGGAATCAATTATAATCCGGTCCGGATCTACCAGGCCTTCTTTAAGAAGCGGATAAACCGCTAAAATGATGCTGGTAGGATAACAACCGGGATTCCCCACCAACATTGCTTGGCGGATTTCTTTACGATATATTTCAGGTAACCCATAAACAGCGGATTTAGTAAGCTCCGCCTGAGTATGGGGGAGTTTATACCATGATTGATATGTTTCGCCATCCCTAAAACGGAAATCGGCTCCCAAATCGATAACCTTTTGCCCCTTTTCCAGTAGGGAAGGAACCAATTCTAAAGCTACCCCGTGGGGCATCGCCAAAAAGACCACATCGCAACCGTCTACCGCATCCGGAGAATCGGAGCCGCTAAAAGCCGGCCCGTCCCAACCCGTAAAACCGCCGTAAACCTCTTCTAATTTCCGTCCCTCATTGGTCCGTGAGGTAATCGCTGTGATCTCCGCTTCGGGATGTTGAGCCAGGATTCGCACCAACTCATTTCCTGTATACCCCGAAGCGCCGATAATACCAACTTTAATCATCCGACCATACTCCTTTGATAACCTATTCTAAATTATTTATAATTATACATGTACACTGTATAATTGGCAAGGAAATTTTATATATTAACTTATATTTAACCATTGGCTTAGTTATGCGTACATTGAATAAATATACTCGTCCCCTATCGGTTGACGCATCATAATTCCATATCTCGGAATAATTTCCTGCTCTTAATTAAAAACACCGGGGAATATCATACTAAATAAACTTAGTAATCTCCCCGGCCTTATTACTTCCCCAAAATCCGATTATTATATTTATGCGCCTAAAGCTTTTTGAAATTCTTTGGTCAACATTGGCAGGAATTCCCGGACATCGCCGACTATCCCGTAAGTTGCAATCTTGAAAATCGGAGCGTCAGGATTTTTATTAATCGCAATGATAATATCGGACGACGACATTCCGGCCATATGTTGGATCGCCCCGTGAATACCGCAAGCGAAATAGATTTTAGGACCAACGGTCTTCCCGGTCTGCCCTACCTGATGCGCATAAGGGACCCACCCGGCGTCCACTGCGGCCCTGGAAGCCCCAACCGCTCCGCCAAGCACCCGGGCTAGCTCTTCCACCATTGCAAAGTTCTTCGGATCGCAAAGGCCCCGGCCGCCGGAGACGATAATATTAGCTTCCTCAAGATTTACTATATAACCGGTTTCTTTCACTACCTCCAGTACTTTAGCGCGAATATCCCAGTTCGTAGCGGATAAGTCGATCGGAATAACTTCTCCAGTCCTGGAGGTATTTTCCGCCAAAGGTTTAAACACCTTCGGCCGCACCGTAGCCATTTGCGGCCGGTGATTCGGGCAAAGAATGGTCGCCATCAAGTTTCCACCAAAAGCCGGCCGGGTCTGGAGGAGATTCTTCTCGGCAGCATCCACTTCCAACCCGGTACAATCAGCAGTCAGGCCAGTCTCTAACCTAGCGGCGACCTTAGGGGCCAACGAACGCCCGATTGCGGTCGCCCCTAATAAAATAATATTAGGCCGTTCTTTTTTAACCAAATCGACAACGACTTGGGCATAAGAATCTTCGAGAAAATTTTCAAGCTCCGGGGCGTCCGCCAGATAAACCTTGTCCGCTCCGTAAAGGATTAATTTACTAGCTAAAGTTTCAATCCCTTTACCTAATAAAATGGCGACTAACGGTTCATTGAGCTCATCAGCCAGCTTGCGGCCTTCTCCTAATAATTCCATTGTCACGTTGGCCAGTTTACCTTCGCGCTGCTCGGCAAAGACCCAAACCCCTTTGTACAAAGACTTATCAATGGTAGCCTCAACTTCACGGAAGATTTCAATCGCCTTAAACTTGCAGGCCGACACACAAGCGCCGCAGAGATTGCAACCATCTTTGATAACCGCCTTTTTATCAATAATTTCAACAATTCCAAAGGGACAACTCGGTAAACAAACCTTACAACCATAACATTTATCGGTAATTACCTTGATTCCCATTGTCTTCCCTCCAAAGTAATGAGTTAAGGGTCGGCTAAAATATTACTTCCGATACTTTTTTAGGAGACGGGGCTATGCTGTAGTCTCTTGAAAAAGTTTTAGCGGAAGTTATATTTTGACGATCCCAAAAAAGATTCAAACTATTTTTCGGCCTAAAATCGCATCTACCAACGATTTAACCTGCTCTTCAGGGGATCCTTGGAAGATTTCACCTTGACATTTCAATTCTGGGATAAAAATCCGTTTGACCCAAGTGGGCGACCCATTAAGGCCGATTTTCTCCGGTGCAGCGCCGATTGCCTCCGCGTTCCAAACCGTTATTTGAATGCTTTTAGCGCGCATTTTTCCTTTTAACGAAGGCAGCCTCGGTTCATTGATCTCTTTTACAACTGTCAACAAAGCCGGCAAGGGCGCTTGAACCCGCTCGAAACCATCTTCATTCATCCGCTCAACGGTAATTTTATGATCATTAATCTCATTAACTTTTTTAACATAGGTAACATGAGGCACGCCGAGTTTTTCAGCGATCTCCGGGCCTACTTGGGCGGTATCGCCGTCAATGGCTTGTTTACCGCAAAGAACCAAGTCAACACCGCCGACCTTCTCAATCCCTTTAGCCAAAGCATAAGAGGTAGCCAAGGTATCGGAACCGGCAAAAGCGCGGTCGGAAAGTAAAACAGCTTCATCGGCGCCCATGGCGATAATCTCTTTGAGGGACTCAGCCGCCTGGGGCGGACCCATTGATAAAACAATAACCGTTCCACCCAATTTTTCCTTGATCCGTAACGCCTCTTCCACGGCATACATATCAAAAGGATTAATAATACTAGCCACACCCTCCCGAACCAATGTATTGGTTTCGGGGTTAATCTTAACCTCTGTCGTATCAGGCACCTGTTTCACACAGACAACGATCTTCATCGTAGAAATTCCCTCCAAATTCTAGTAATTCTTTCTCTGTGTCTCTACTCTGTGACCAATAATTTATTTTAACCACAAAGATATGAGATATGGAGATTATCTGGATTTTTCGGGTATCCGTAAAAAGCGCCCTTTAAGGGCGCTCACATTTTATTAAATTATTTAGAAGCAAGTTCTTTAATTAACTCTAAAGCGATCACCTGACGCTGAATTTGATTGGTCCCTTCATAAATTTGAGTAATCTTGGCGTCCCGCATCATCTTTTCCACCGGGTACTCCTTCATATATCCGTAGCCTCCAAAGACCTGGACTGCGTCAACCGTCACTTTCATCGCCATATCGGAGGCGAACAGTTTGGCCATGGCTGATTCTTTGGAGAAATTTTTGACGCCGGCATCGATCATTTTTGCGGTGGCATAAACCAGCGCCCGAGCCGCCTCCAATTGAGTGGCCATATCGGCCAACATGAACTGAAGCCCTTGGAAAGAAGAGATTGATTGTCCAAACTGTTTCCGTTCTCTCGAATATTTAACCGCCGCATCCAATGCGCCTTGGGCAATACCGATAGCTTGGGCGCCAATGCCCGGCCGTGTCCGGTCAAATGTCTTCATAGTGGCGATAAACCCAATACCCTCTTTGCCGCCCAGAAGATTTTCCTTGGGAATCCGGCAGTCGGTAAAGATTAATTCGCGGGTAGCCGAAGCCCGGATACCCATTTTATTTTCCTTTTTACCAAACGTAAATCCGGGTGTGCCTTTCTCAACGATAAAACAACTGATACCCCGGGGGCCTTTGTTTTTATTGGTAATCGCCATTACCGTATAAATCTCGGCTTCGCCGCCGTTAGTAATCCATTGTTTCGTCCCGTTCAGGACATAATGGTCGCCATCCAAAACAGCAGTGGTTTCCATCCCGGCCGGGTCGCTGCCGGCATTGGCCTCGGTGGCGGCAAAGGCTGCCAACCGTTTTCCAGAAGCTATATCCGGGAGGTATTTCTGCTTTTGCTCATCGGAACCTAATACCAGGATCGGCATACAGCCCAAACCGGATGCGGCATAACTTACGGCCACGCCGCTGCAAGCCCGCGATAATTCCTCCACCACCAAACACTGTTCAAAAACGCCGCCGCCAAGGCCTCCATACTCTTCGGGCAGATATACCGCGAACAAGTCGGCATCGGCGATTATTTTCATTAAATCCCACGGGAATTCACCGGTTTCATCCAATTCCAAAGCGCGTGGCGCAATCTTTTCATCGGCAATCCGCCGGGCCAAGTCTTTTATCATCTGCTGTTCTTCAGTTAAAAAATAATTCAATAACGACACCCTCCTCAATTTTCCTTCAAAACCCTTAAAAAAGTAACCTAAAATTTTATCTCCAGTCTAACATAATGGCCTGAAGCTTGTCAAGACAATGGTTTTCAGCAGCCTGATGCTCTAGTCAAAATTCGACTTTGGTCAAAAGATATCACTTATCTCCGCCATAATTTATGCATCCATAACCATTGCTCCGGATGCTCCCTGATTACATCCTCAATTAACCGGATGAACATGGCGGTATTCTCTTCCACGTCGCGCTGGTGATCCCCGGTCCTGACCAAATTGAGTTCTTCGCTGATCACCACCCGGTAATGTCCGGGCTTTTCCCGTAAACATCGGGCCGTAAAAACCGGTGTGTTGGTTTTTAAAGCAAATTCTGCCGCGCCTCGCGGAATCGAAGCTTCTTTCCCAAAAAATTTTACCAAAACCCCATTTTTTTGGGTCGATTGATCTATTAAAAAAGAAACAATCTCATTACGTTTAAACGCCTCAATGATCGGCCGCATGAATCCTTTTTTATCGATTAGTCCCATTCCCAGCGACCGCCGGTTATCTTGAATAACCTTATCGACCAGGCCATTCGCTTGGAATTTGACAATCGGATTGACCTTAAAACCCCAATAAGCCAATGATACGCCCAGTAATTCCCAATTACCCAAATGCCCGGAGACCAAGATGGCTCCCTTATGCTGCGCCAAAATCCGTTCCAGGTTTTCTGCGCCTTCAAATCGAACCGCTTTTCGAAAAACTTGTGGTTTACGTTCGTAATAATAAAGAAATTCACTGCCTATCATCCCGATATTTTCCCAAACTCTTTTAGCCAATTGGCGCTCATCGGTTTCAGTATTTAAAAAGCCGTTTTCCTGGGCAACCCGAATGTTTGAAATCGTTAATTTCCGCCTTTTTTTAAGTATCAAAAAAGCCAGCCGCCCTAATTTCCTGCCAATGAAACAACTGAAAGCAATCGGAAAAATTTTCACAACGAAAAGCAACAATCGAAATAGGGTGTATTCTACTATATTTAACATCCTTGAACGCTTTGCCATTTTTCCTCCTATGCTTTCATCCCGGTAAGGCCTTGGATGATATCGTGCAGGTGAATAATGCCAACCGGATGGTTTGCGGAATCAACCACCGGAAGGACTGTGATGTGTTTCCCTTCCATAATGCGCATCGCTTCGGCTGCCAGTTTTTCTTTACTGACCGTCCTTGGGTTACGGGTCATAACTTGTTCGATGGGAAGCATTAAAGGTTCTTGATATTTATTCAAAATCCTACGTAAATCACCATCGGTAATAATTCCGGTTAAAATCCCGTTCTCATCCACAACTACCGCCGCGCCATGGTTTCCATGGCTGGTCATCACAATTAGGGCGTCCCGGATTACATTTCCCTGGGAGATAACCGGGTTCTGTCCCTCTATGTGCATCAGTTTTTCGACTGTCAACAATAACCGCCGGCCGAGGGCGCCCCCAGGATGGAACAGGGCAAAATCTTCGGGTTGGAAATTCCTGGCGTTTAGAAGCACCACCGCTAGGGCGTCACCCAATGCTACAGTAGCAGTGGTACTAGCTGTAGGGGCTAAACCAAGGGGGCATGCCTCCTTTTCCACATTAACCACTAAGACCAGGTCGCTATTTTCAGCCAAAGTGGAATCTTTTGAACCGGTAATGGAGATTACCGGAGTCCCTAATATTTTCAAGGTCGGTAGTATCGCTAGGACTTCATCCACTTCACCGCTTTGCGAAATCGCAATCACGATATCGGACGGGGTGACCATTCCCAGGTCGCCATGGATCCCTTCTCCGGGATGGAGAAAAAATGAAGGGGTTCCGGTACTGGAAAGAGTAGCCGAGATCTTTCTCCCAATCAAGCCGGATTTGCCCATCCCTGTTACTACCACTCTACCCTGGCATTTTAAGATTAACTCAACCGCCTTCAGGAAATCTTCCCCCAGGAGTTCCGCCTGGCGCCTGACCGATTCGGCTTCAAGCAACAAGACTTCCCTAGCTTGTTTCAAATAGGTTCGATTTTGATCGTTTTCCGTCTGGGACATGGTATTTTCTCCTTTTATATACTCTTTACAACTCGGTCAATCTCTACCAATGTCCTGATTAGAGACTCTAAATCAACCAGTTTTACCATATTCGGACCGTCCGACTTGGCGTAGTCGGGATTATCATGAACCTCCAGAAAAATGCCGTCAACCCCGGTAGCTACGGCAGCTCGGCACAGATAAGGAACAAACCGGCGGTCGCCGCCGGTGGTTTTCCCGAGTCCGCCCGGTTCTTGGACACTGTGAGTACCATCAAAGATCACCGGAACCCCGAAAGAACGCATTATCGGTAAAGACTTCATATCCACAATTAACCGGTTATAACCGAAGGAAACACCCCGTTCAGTCAAACATACCTGTTTGTTTCCGGTGGAATAGGCTTTCTCGATTGCGTTTTTCATATCTTCAGGAGCGCTAAATTGCGCCTTTTTAATATTAACAACTTTACCGGTATTTCCAGCAGCAACGATCAGGTCAGTCTGGCGTGATAGAAACGCCGGGATCTGAATGATATCCAAAACTTCAGCCGCGGCTTCCACTTGGTTGACTTCATGGACATCAGATAAAACGGGTAAGCCGAATTTTTGTTTCACCCGGTTTAAAATCGCTAATCCCTGTTCAAGCCCGGGTCCTCGGTAAGAAGTGACTGATGTCCGGTTGGCTTTATCAAAAGAAGCCTTAAAGACTAGTTTGACCCCGGTCCGTTCGGCAATCCCCTTTAATTCGCCCGCCATCATCATCACATGTTCTTCCGACTCGATCACGCAAGGCCCGGCAATCAACAACAACCTATCTTTAAATAGCTCTTTCATAATATTTCCCATTACCAGATCCTCCCGATTTAAAATATAACCAAGTAAATCACCTGATTGTTCAGTAATTTTCCAATAATTTTCTAACCCGCTCCAAATCAGCCGGAGTATCGACTCCTACCGAATCTCGTTCCACCTCAGCCACCCTGATCCGGTAGCCATTCGACAAAACCCGCAATTGCTCCAATGATTCCGCCAATTCCAACTGGGACTGGGGCAAATCCACATACTTCAAGAGAAACTCCTTCCGATACGCATACAATCCGATATGTTTCCAGTAAACCGCTTGCGCCCCATTCCGGGGATAGGGAATCGGCGATCTTGAAAAATATAACGCATCCCCATTCTCGGCAGTAACCACTTTAACTACGGAGGGCTCATTTACCTGCTCGGGATCGGTCAAACGAACTTTTGCCGTCGACATCATTAACCCCGGCTCCCCTAAAAGCGGCCTAATGACTGAGTTGATAACGGATCCCTGAATCAACGGTTCGTCCCCCTGAATATTAACTATCAATTCAGCTTGATAACGCCGGGCAACCTCAGCCAAACGATCGGTGCCGGTAGGGTGCCCGGCTGCTGTCAACTCCGCCTTACCGCCAAAATTAATCACTGTATCATAGATTCTTTGGTCATCGGTAGCCACCACCAACTCATCAATTAGCGAGGCTGTCTTGGCAGCCTGATAGACCCATTGAATCATCGGTTTCGCCCCGATCATTAACAACGGTTTTCCGGGAAGCCTGGTTGATTGGTAACGGGCTGGTATTACTCCTAATACTTTCATTGCTTTGCTTCAACCTTTCTTGTCATTAATTCAATAATCTTATCAGTAACCTTCCGGCCTTCCATTATAAATTCCAAACTTAACATGAAGCAATTCAGGCCGAATTGATTAAATTTTTTGAGATAATTAGCTAATTTCACTCCATCTTTACCGGTTACGATTAAATCCTCAAATCCCCAATCTTTCAAAGTGACAATTAGGTTTTCGATCTCATCAGCTTCCCAAACGTAGTGATCAGGATAAGGCTTAAAGTAACCGACTTCCGCCCCTAATGCTTCCAAGGAAGCCAAAAACTGACGCGGGCTTCCGATCCCGGTAATTGCGGCCACCTTTTTCCCGTCCAGGTATTTGGAAGCTGGAATCGAGGGAACCTCTCCCCTCCAACTGCCCAACGGGATTAGTTCGGAATGTCCCTCCCTGGCTATACCTACCGGAAGGCCCGAATTAAGCTGCTGCAAGTATTGGGAAAGGCTATCAAGCTCTACCGGATCTACCTTAGCCGTTCGGGTCAGCAAAACCAAATCCGCTCGCTTTACTCCAGCCAACGGCTCCCTGAGTGTCCCCCTGGGAATTAAGTGTCCGTTTCCAAAAGGTTGAGCCGCCTCCAGCAAAAGAAGGTTCAAGTCCTTTTTTAGCTTAAGATATTGAAACCCGTCATCCATCACAAAAACATCGATTTCAGGATGGTTCTCCAAAGCTTTCAATGCTGATCGGTAACGATCCCGCCCTACTGCGATGACTGTCCCAGGCAGCAAACTAGCCAGTAAGTAAGGTTCGTCTCCGGTGAATTCAGGGGTAAGCCTGTCCAAATCTAAATGAGTGAACAACAATCCTTCCTTTTGGGCAGCGGAGCGGTATCCTCTGGTTAAAACCGCGGGAGTGAAACCCGCCTGTTTTAAAAAATTGACCAACCAAACCACGGTTGGCGTCTTTCCCGTCCCTCCCGCCACCAAATTTCCGACACTAATGACCGGAACCGGCAATCTTTTACTCTGGATCAAACCCTTCCTAAGGTTTAGCAATATCAAATAAACAATCTCCAAGACGCTTAATAGCCCTAAAACCAATAGAGGTATAAACCCCTTTACTTCTTTTGAAATCACTCTAAGCAGATAGGACTCTATTTTATTACGTTTCAAAGGTGCCTCCCCAAGAGGGTCCCGATTATGCAAACCCCTTGTTTAACTGAACCGTTATCGCTAAGTTCAGTTTGGCCTTTCAAATCGGCATCCCGAAAACCAACCGCCTCGGATACCACGATTGCGGAAAGTGGCGCTCCCAGCTTCCCAACCTGGTTAGCTTCAGTCACCGAACCCATCATCAACAGATCGATTTGATTGAAGGCCATCCTCAGAAAATTCGGTGCCAAACAAGATATCTTAATAAGCCGGTTATCAACTTTGCCGTAGATTAAGGCCAATTTGACCCCGGATGCCTTACAATGCCGGATTAAGTTTGGATAAAAGCAATCCTCAATCATCAGCAATAAATGAGGTTTAAGATGGGATATTTTTTTGGAACATAACTCAACCGGGCATGGCAATGGAATGAACAATTGATCCGGTTTAACCGATTGACCGATACTAGCTGCGTTAATCCCGCTATAAGTTATCACCGGTTGATATCCTGAAAACGCTGCTGTTAATTCCTGTAAAATATCAGCCGCGACTGGTATTTGCCGTTCCGAAGCCGCATGGACCCAAATTACCGGCTTTAAAACCCCGGAGAGTTTATTAAAAGAAGCCGAAAACAATTGTAAGTTTACCAAAATTCGATATATGATAATGGGCGCTAAGATCAGGGCCGCTAACGCCAAAAAGGTATTATAAAAAAAATACCCTACCTTTCGCTTAGCCACTGTTTTAAAACCTCTTCTCCACGCCGGTTGGCTTCATGAATCGCCGCTTGGAGCCTTTCTTTCTCAATCTCCATGCGTTCATCGGTGAGCTTTTCGGTTACAAACAACGGTTCCCCGAAATAAGCCACGCATCTTGCGAAAGGCTTGGGAACCACATATTGATCCCAACTTTTAGCGGAGACCCATTGGCGGTCAAATACAAAAGCCAGAGGGATTAACGGAGCACCGCTTTTTTGCGCTAAAAAAATCCCACCCGGTTCGATATGATAGAGAGGCCCTCTCGGTCCATCCGGAGTTAAGACAACACCGTTGCCTTGCCGAATTACCTTCAATAATCCGAGCAACCCACTGACCGCCCCTTTAAAACTCGATCCCCGGATAATATTCCAACCGAACCGGCGCATGATATTGCTGGAATAATTGCCGTCCCTGCTCATGCTCGAAAGAATATAAAACCCGCAATCCTGAAAAAAATAATACCCTACCATTTGTTGTCCGTGCCAGGTATTAATGATAAAGCCGGTATTACCTTGATACTGTTCCAGATGTTCCCGCCCTACTACCCGGTAACGTAGGCTTTTGCAAAGCCAGGTAACCAACGGAGGGGTTATAACCGGTACTATTTTAGTTTCTAACTTTCTTCTAAATTTACGTAAATTGATTTTCACGAATATTCCCCTTGAAGAGAGGCAGCAGGCAAGAGGCAGTAGGCAAGAGAAGAGCGGCCAAGTAAAATAGTTTGATTCCCTACTAACTACGTAACCACTTTTCTCTATTTCCTATCCCCTATTACCTATCCCCTAGGTTTTTGTCCAACTTCTTTCTTATTTTACCATACTCATTAGGGCTTGTTAAGACGTTTTCCCCGGTAAGCCAGGGGAATAGAATTACTAAAGCCGGGATTATTCTTTCCCGGCTTCCGCTTTTTTCAACCATTCCTCCGCCTCCGTCGCGGATACATTGGACAGAAGCGGGTGATTGGTAATTCGGTCTACCGCCAGTTTTAAATGGGTAATCGCATTTTCAATCTCCCCTAATTCCAATTCAGCGCGTCCCAACCAATAAAATGGTTCGACCAACTTTTGATTGCGGTTTACCGCCCATTCCCAATTATCCTTAGCTGTCCGGATTTCCCCCATCTCAAAATGAATCATGCCGAGCAACAACACCGGCTCAAGCACATTGGCGTCGAAAGAACGGGCTGATTCGGCAGCCTTCAACGCCTCATCATATCTGCCCTGCCTTAAAAAACAGAGCGCATAGTTATAATAAATTTTGAGGTTTCGAATTCCCTGGCTTACCAATTCATCAAGAATAGCGTATACCTTGGGGTATTCGCCAATTTCCCGGTAGGCGACAGCTAAGATAGTTTTAATATCGGGAATGGATTTGCGATCCGCTAACCGGATCGCCTCCTCCAGAAGGGGAATCGCCTCCGCCCAACGTTTGGCCCGGGCGTTAGCTATTCCAAGCGCAGTATAGGGAAGGGGAATCAAAGGTTTATAGCTGACTGCTTTTTGTAACAACCTGGTTGTCCGTTCGGAATTGGAAGAATTAAACGGCAAAGCATATACATAAGTCCAAAAAACACCGGGAGCGGCAAGGTAAACCACCAAAAACCAAACTGCCACGCCAATTCCAAAAATTAACCAACCGACGCGGAGCAAATAGGCTGTAATAAACCATAAAATCAAAGTCCATCTCAGGTTATGGTGCCAAAATCTAGTATACTCCATAGAAGCCTCCTATATTTCAGTCAACAACTATTTAACTCATTATAAACCAACCATAATAATCAGACAACGGTTTGTTCAGTAAAAAGAGGATCGCCTTTGCGACCCTCTTCTCCCGTTTAGTAATAAACTAACTTTAAGCCTATTTGATTTCACTCCGATTTTAACCCTTTAACAAAGTTTAAAAATAAGTACTTAGGGGAACGGTTTTTTTCGGCTTCCGTTTCCTTACCGTTTACCAAAAACATTTTCCGATAGTATTCCATAATTTCCCTTCTTCGGATGATCCCAATAAATATATTATTATCGTCAACCACCGGTACAAAGTTCTGTACTATCGCCAAGGATAACAGGTCTTCAATTTCAGCTCCGATCCGGACCGGATTGTTGGTAATCCTTCTCGGTACTTCGCCTATATTAATTTTAGCAGTGCCTTCAAATGTCAAGCCTGGGGTATTCTTCATTTTCCAAAGCAAATCGCCTTCGGTCAAAGTCCCGGCATATTTACCATGTTCGTCAATTAACGGTATAGCGGTGTAACGATGGTATTCCATCTTTTCCAGCGCTTGCCTCATGGTACACTTTAGGGGAAGATAGACAACTTCTTTTTTGGGCAATAGAAAAAAGGCAATATTCACGAAAGCTGGCCCCTTCCTGTATGTTATGTGTTTCGGTACCGCGAGAATAACAATTTATATTATTAAACTTTAGTATGGCGGGTGTTTATCATAACGGTTAAAAACAAGGTTTAAACGATCATTAAATTGTAGCCCTAATTCAAAAACCCTTTAAAAAATTTTTTCCTACCGGCGCCATAATAGATTATTTTGTTCTGACCTCCTTTACACCCAATATTCTTATTTATAATTAAACAACCATATATATTACAATCCGAACATACGTTTGTTTCAATCCTTAATCTATTTTTTTGAAAAATAAGGCCAGGCCGTTAGTCAAAAATTGAGGACATGAGAAATCGTTGCTTACGGGGATAAGTTTTAAAGAACCTCAAGTTGTTTAACGTATTAAAATTGCAATAGTTCCAATATATGGCCAACGGGTTCAGTCTTTAATCCCCAAAAGAACAACGTTGCTCATGATAAAATGACATAACAGATTTTTATCCGATTCGCTTGGTCAACCCCAAACCCGAAAGGCCCCAGATGACCTTTTTTCAAAGGGGAAGGGCGATGGTTAGGTCATTTGGCATTTAGATTCGCTCCGTTCGGAGATGGCGGGCGAAGCCGATAGGCTTCCTGAGAGTTGATAGTAAGATTTTTTCCGGCAATCTAAAAGCGGCCGCAATTTACAGCCGCTTTTCTCCTGACTTCTATCTACTATCTCCTGTCTCCTGATTTTACACCACCAAATCAATCTGCTGGACAATTCCCGGTGTACCGTCTTCCTTCAAGAAAACCCCGGCTGTTTGAGCCTGTCCCAATAGTTCGTTTTGATTGTTTTTAAAGCCAAATTGGGCGGAAACGTTCCCCAAGTAAATCGCGCCTACTCCCTTTTCTCCCAAAGCGAATAGCTGATCACTGCCGTTTTGGTCTTTGGTCCAAATCCGGAGCCGTTCAAAAACAGCGTCATTCTCATCAATCCAGCCGTTTTGATCCTGATCATGCTTGGCCAGCTCCTTAAAACCGTTTCCGGTCTCCGGCCCGAAAAGCTCAGCGCCGTCATTTACTTTACCGTCATTATTCAAGTCAATCGCTAAGAAACCGCTCCCGGCATTGGTGAAAGAAATTTGATCCTCAACGCCGTCGCAATCCAGATCAAATGAGAACTTAACATCGGTCAGGCTTGCCGGAAGCCCTTCCAAGTTCATTACTAATGGGTCGCAGAGTTGAGCGGCCCCGGCCCTAATCTGGATATCGGTTTGTTGAAAAAATTCCCGGCTCATGCTCAAGCTAAGCTGGAAATCAATCATCCGGCCATCTGCGGTTTGAACAACTCCTTTAGTGTTAAAAGTCATTTTTTCCGATTCCCGGTAAGTTTCATGGTAATCATAGGCAAAACCCCAGCCGACTTTCACTAGGTTATTTCCCGTTACCAAAAATACTGGTTGCTGCTGATCATCCATGATAATTTTTCGGGGTATCTTGAATTTAAACTCCCTGCCAAGGATGAAACTTAACATTTTTTCGAGTAAAGTAATTTTACTCAATTCCTCATTAGTCAACTCCACCTCTTGTGATTCCCCTGCTTTTAAACCGCCAATTAATTTTGGGTTCTCCTGTTTAAAGGCGGCCATTGCTTCATCGGAAAGCTTTAATTGGTCGATAATCGCTTCCCGGATTTGCTCTTTGGCTCCGTCGGCAGTGGATCCGTTTTGCCAAAATCTTATCGCTTCCTGCCGGCAATGCTCCGTCACCAATACATGCTGACTGTCCATTTCAACCTTTGAACCGGCTATCTTCATACGAAATCTCCCCTTCCATGAGAATTACTAACCTCCGTGTTAGAAACTTAAACTACCAAACCGTCATATTGCCCGTACTGTCTTCTCTTACAAATGTCCCGGCTTTTGGCTATTGGCCTTTTAAATTATTAAATTGTGACAATGTTGCCGGAATAGAGGCTCCACCTCCTTTTAGCCCCAAAGCAAAAAAAGGCCTCCTTGAGCCGGACCCGTAAGCATAGGAAATTAGCTGAGCCTAAGCCAAGCACGGCAATCCGGATTTGAGCAGTTTTAATTTGGCTTACTTCGGGACGTGGTTGGAATTTAGCCCAAAATATAAGAGGTCCTACAGGATGGAATTGCTTTGAGGAATGGAGTTTAATAGCCAAAAATACATTGGCGCCGCTAATCTTCATCTTTGTCCCTTCCTTGAGACGTTTTGCCTTAACTTCCTGTTAAGCATTTATATTTTAATTATCGGACTGAAAAAAGATTTATTTAACCCGAAGGCTACCAATTTAGGCCATAATTAGCAAATTACCTTCTTTTCTCGAAGTGAATCTTTTATTTTAATAAAATTTTGCCAAATTACCTCTTTGCAAACAGATGCCAACCGCCCGGCCTTCAGATAAAAGTTTTGCTGCGGCGCTTAAGGAATTTAACACTTTTATCTTACCGAAGCAGGATTTATCGGATAAGAGTCAAATGTTTTTAACCAATAATGCTGCGGAGGTTATGACATGAGTTACCTGGCGTCCCTTGGCCTTACCTTGTTTTTTCTAGGAGTCTTATTTTTATTAAAAAGTAGAAAAAATAAAAAGTATTTATGGGCGGGAATCCCGTTATTAATTATCGGCGCCTTAACCGTCTTTAATGTGATCACCAAAGATGTCGATACCGACCTCATCGGAATGGCAATCCTCAAGGATGAGCCTCAAGAGTTCATCGTCGAACTGCACTATTTTCCCACCAAAACTGAGGCTTTGACCTTTTACGGGCAAAAAGGGGTTAAGGAATTTTTGCTACTGGCAAAGTTTGAAGGCAAAACAGAAGATTTCTACAAAATGATTAATGTTAAACCATCGCCCGATGGCGGAAAACGAATCGCCTTTCTCGAAAATACCGAGAAAAAAGACTCCGCCCAAATTGTCTTCCAGGATTTTTATGTTACCCATAAACTGTTTACAGTCTACAATTCAGCTGAAAAGCCCAAAAAGCAGCCTTGAAATAGAAAATAACAACCTACAACGAAAAAACATCCATCTCCCGCAAAGGTGCAGCAGTGCAGGGCTAAATAAAAAATGTTACAGGTGAAGGCTAATAAAATAAAGTGTTATGCTTTACCTTCACTGCAAATTAATTCCCTGCGGCCTTAGCGCCTCTACGGGAGATAAAAATTTCGAAGCTTAACAGTATTATTATCGCGTTAACCCAGTTATCTAGAAGGGTATTATATAACCGTAATATTTTTGGTTTCCAAAATTAATCCGCATTTTATCTTTCTAATCAACCGCCGTCAGTTTTTTGAATTCATCACAGATGATCATCTTTTCCTTCCCTTTAAAACGGGTAATTAACTTCACCGGTCTTCCCCACAACTCCACCAGATATTTGATGGTTTCGCCCGTATGACCCAACTCGAGATCACGCCCGTCATATTCGTGTTCCAGGAGCAAACTCCCATCCCGGCACGACATTTCTTTCACCTTGATTACCGGTACCGAACTGAGGCCGATATTTTGGCATAAAGTGTCCCTAATTGGTTCCCAACCGTCTTCGTCGGCGACTTGGCTGATAATTCCCTGTTCCTCATCTCGAAAATATTCAAAGAGGCATAACTCCCGGCACAGGTCCAAAGTGAGATAACGCCTAATAAAGGAACGATCCGATTCGATCTTACGGGCTTCAAAGATTTTCTCCGGCCCAAACCTGGTTTCCAAGTCGTTCAGTATTATGAACCCTAAATGATAAGGGTTTAAACCTCCAGGGATCGGCCTGATTACTTGATGGTGCCGTTTTAAAAATTCCATATGTAAATCCTGGGCTAGGTTCAACTTTTGCAGGATCCGATAATGCCAAAAGCTTGCCCAACCCTCATTCATAATCTTGGTTTCAATCTGCGGCAGGAAATATTCGCTCTCCGCCCGGACGATCCGGATGATCTCTTTTTCCCACTCATCAAGACGGCTGTATTCAATAATAAATCCCAAAATATCCTCTTCCGGTTCGAGCGGAACCCGGTTTAAATCGGGTGGGGCTTTAGCTTCGACAAGAGAGCCAAAGGAATCAGCACGGGTCTTACGATGGAATTCCTCCAGCAATCGCTGCTTTACCTCTTCCGTAGTTAACTTTTTATAGCCAATTGTCCGATTGACCTGGTAACGGAGGGAATGAACCGCGTCAAGTACCCTTTCCACCTTGATGTACCCAATGCCCGGATCCTGGATATAACCCCTGATTCGTTCGGCATGGTTCTTAAAACCAGCGATGGCCATCTCGGCCCGGGTTGATTTGAAAAGCCGGTTATTTTTAAAAAAATCGTTATGCCCATAAACATGGGCGATGGTCAGTATTTGGAGCAGCAAAGTATTGTCCCGCATCAAATACGCTAAACAAGGGTTGGAATTAATTACCATTTCATAAGGGAGCCCAGCTAAATTATAACGATAAAAAGTATGTAGCCTGTCGAAGGCTTTGCCGTAACTCCAATGTGGATAATGGCTGGGCATTCCGGTATAAGCCTCATAACCCAACATTTCTTCGAAAGAACAGATTTCAAATTCCTGTGGATAAAAATCAAGGCCCATCTCACCCGCGCAGGCCTCAATCTTTTCATTCCATTGTTCCAATTCGGCGATACTGAATTCGCTCATAGCTTTTCCTCCCTGGCCAGCATGTTCCGGAGCGCCGGCCAGATCTCTTCACGGGAATTGATAGTAACTAAGGAAAAATTAGGCGCTTTTATTTTGTCCTGATACAGCCTCCGGATGGTACTAGTCCCGGTCATTATCTCGCCGTAGCCGAACAAGTTACAGGCCTGGCAAAGTTTCTCCGCCAATTCCAGGGTTTTATCGTTATCTTCCTCCCAGTTATCCCCGTCACTGCAATGAAAGGCATAAATATTCCAGCAAGACGGAGGATACTGATCCGCAACTATTTGCAAGGCCTTTTCATAACCGCTACTGATATAAGTTCCGCCCGACTCGCCCTTATGGAAAAATTCGTCTTCGGTAACCACCGTGGCCTGGGTGGTATGCGCGATAAAAACCAGTTCCACATTGATATATTTTAGCCGGATAAATTGATACAGCAAAAAGTAAAAACTCCGGGCCAGGTATTTTTTGACCTGATCCATCGAACCGCTGGTATCCATAATACAAATTACCACAGCATTTGATTGGGGGATCCGTTCTTCGCGCATCTGGTGGTAACGCAAATCCTCTTCCCGGAAAGGGAAACGCCCTTCGATATCTGTCTCCTCCGTTTCGGGGCCAGCCTCCTCAGAATCGTATCGCTTGGTGCTTTGGCGGCGTTTAATCTTTTCCATAACCGCTTTCTTCTTGGCGAGACGGGGCGGAGGCCCCTTATGCCGATAGCCGCTGCGTTTTTGTTGGGATACGGTTTCCAACTGGGCAATCCGCTTCCGCTCCATAAACGGTAGATCAAGATCGTCGAACAGGTAATTAATTAGTTCCTCGAGGGTAATTTCCGTTTCATAAATATCTTCACCGGGATCATTCCCCGCTCCCTGATTGCCCAGGCCTTCGCTTTTGCTACCCCTTTCGATTACATCGCCCCGCTGCTCATCCCCGGCGCCGGTTCCGACGCCTGAACGGTTCTTTCCGTAAACAAACTGGTATTCCTTAAGGCTCCGGATGGGAATTTTAATCTTTTTACTGCCGCTCTGCCCGATAATGCTTTCTTCGGCGATAATCTGCCCGATATTCTTTTTGATCGATTGTTCCACCAGTTGCCGGTGGCGGCGGCGATCCTCGGCCGCCCGTCCCGAATCCCCCGGTGATTCTCGGAAAATTGCCATTAAAACCTCCCGGATCACATTATATGTAGGGGCGAACAGCCATTCGCCCCTACAAAATGGATCGTTAATCTTTCCACAAATTATTGGCCGCGTATTTCAAAATTACATTACAGCAATGGGCGCAATATCCGTTCTGCTCCATCTCTGCTACCATAGCGTTATACTTTTCGTTTTGATCTTTATCCCTCACCTTAGATTGGGTGATCACCCGGGACAACTCCCGGACCGAAGCGGTCAATTTCTTTTCAATCGCCGCCTTCAACGGCTCATAACTGTTGTAATCGAGTTTCCCGCCGCTACGGAGTACGTAAAACATATAAGCGGTCACATCCTGCCGGAAACCCTTAGCCGCGGTCCCGGAGATCCCAATCTGCTCTTCGATTGACTGGAGAAACTTCTCATCCGGCTCCAACTCCTCACCGGTATTCCGATCTTTAATCTTGGCCCGGTTAGCAAAAGCCTCGGCATGATCCAGGTAGTTATTGAAAAGATCCTGGGCCTGTTCCTGATAACCGTGGATAAAAGCCTTAGTAACCTCCGCCTCCAAAATCTTATGGTACTCTTTGCGTAAAATATCTTGGAGAAAACCTAAATAACGTTTACGTTCATCCTCGGCAATTGAAATTTCTTTCACCTGCTTGATCATGGTTTCCAAAATTGAAAGCGGGTTAATGCAATTGCTCTCCGATTCCGACAAGGTAATATCCAACGCCTTCATGATAAAACGGGTGGAAATACCGGTCATCCCCTCCCGGTTAGCTTCCTCCCGCAACTCAGCGATATCCACCTTTTTGGCGCTGCCTTGTTCCATTACTTCCTCACCGTTATAAATCTTTAACTTGGTAAAGGGATCCACCTTGGCCGATGGAGCCAGCCGGGTTAAAATGGCGAACATGGAAGCGATCTCAATAGTATGCGGCGCGATATGCGCCTTAAAATTACTTTGCCGAAGCAACTTCTGATAGATCTTAATTTCCTCGCTCAATTCCAAACAATAGGGTACTTCCACCTTGACAATCCGATCCAGGATCGCTTCATTGGTATGGTCGGATTTGAACTTATTCCACTCCGCTTCGTTAGAGTGGGCTAAAATCACTCCGTCAAAATAGATCATCGGGCCTTTCCCCGGCGATGGAACCGACTTTTCCTGTGTGGCAGTGATCATGGTATGCAAATATTCGATTTCATTCTTGAAGACCTCGATAAACTCCACAATACCCCGGTTTCCCACACTAAAAGCCCCATTTAACGATAAAACCCGGGGATCGTCTTCGGGGAAGAGATCCATCTTTGAAATATCCACTGAACCGATTAAGACCGAGGTGTCCTGATTATTAGGATCCACCGGCGGCACCACCCCGATGCCTTTCCGGGAGCGGATCGAGAACTCGCCGGTTTCCACAGGCATCCGCTCAAATTCCCCGTTGTATTCATTTTTCAACCGGTAACGGCAAACCGGGCAAAGATCTCCTTCGATCCTGACCTTCAGCAGCTCCGAAAATCCCTTTCGGAGGTGCTTGGGGATTAAATGAAGCGGTTCTTCCCGCATCGGGCAACCTTTAATCAGATAAATCGGGGCTGCTGTTTCCAACCCTTTCTTCAAATGTTCCATTAATGATGATTTTCCCGCGCCTACCGGACCGACCAAATACAGCACCTGGCGCGCTTCCTCGCCCTGCATGGCGGCAGCATGGAAATAACGGACGATCTTCATAATTGTCTTGTCGATCCCATAAAAATCATCCATAAAAAACTGGTACTTTTTGATAATGTCATTGCCATGAATCCGGCGCAGCCTTGGATTTTCCTCGGTTTTAAAAACCTCAACCCCCGGTTTGACCAACAAATCATATAAGCGCTCGTGAGCCAAACGGGCAACCCCCGGGTTTCCCTTGACGATTTCCAGATAATCCAGGAGAGTGCCTTCAAAATGCTGGCGCTTTCTTTCGGAACGGTCTTTCGAGATCAATTCGGCAATCGAACTTTCTTCCATTATGATCCCTCCCCCAAGATCTTGGCTGGTCGTGCAAGTTTACCAAATTCTATTGTCATAATTAAAAATAATTAAATGGCAGGATCCTTTTTACCGGCCAAATAACCTTTCAATGTTGTACTCACCACTAATACATTATATGAATCTCCCCAAGCCATATTGACCTTTTAACGATTACAGCATACACTGGGATTAATGATTGAATAAGGCGAATCGAATCAAACGGTTTAAGGAGCGTAACGCTAATGTTTGAACGGGCCTCTACCGGAATCCCCGGCCTGGATCGGGTTCTGGATGACCTCCGCTGGGGCGACAACGTCGTTTGGCAGGTCGATCAGATTGAAGATTATGCTTATTTCGCCCGCAAATTCCTAGCCACAGCAGCCGCGGAAGGAAAACCCCTGGTTTATTTTCGCTTTGGCGAACACCCGCCCATCCTGGAACCAGGATCGGGCGCAAAGATTATCCCGGTAGACCCGGCCGGTGGGTTTGAATCCTTTTCCGCCGCTATCAGGGAAGTCGCCACCCGCGAAGGCGAACGGGCCTGTTATGTTTTTGACAGCCTCTCGGAACTACTTTCAGAATGGGGCACCGACCTGATGATCGGTAACTTTTTCATGGTTACCTGCCCTTATCTTTTCGAATTAAAAACCATCGCCTATTTCGGCTTGCTCCGCGATTGCCACTCTTTTCAGACCATCGCCCGGATTAGGGAAACAACCCAATTGTTATTGGATGTCTTTAGTAAAGGCCGTTACTATATTCACCCCTTAAAGGTTTGGAAAAGATACTCTCCGACTATGTTTTTACCACATGCCGAAGCAGGAGCCGACTTTCTGCCTTTGACAAGCAGCGCCGATATGGCTAAGCTACTTGATGATCAACGCCATAATTTAGGGAATGCCGAACGCCGGATTGATTACTGGGATCACCTCTTCTTAAATGCCAAAGACCTAGCGGGGACGGCTTCAGTCGATCCACAACTCCTTGAGGCCAAAGAATCAATCCTGGATCAACTATTAACGATGGTTATTAGCCGGGATCAGCGGATCCTAAAATTGGCCCGTCATTACCTAGCCATTGAAGACCTGCTCCAAGTGAAATCAAGGATGATCGGATCCGGATTAATCGGCGGAAAAGCGGTGGGGCTGATCCTGGCCCGTAAGATTTTGGCCTCGGATACCGGGGCGGATTGGCAGGAGTTATTAGAGCCGCATGACTCCTTCTATATCGGCTCGGACGTGTTTTACACTTATTTGGTGGAGAACGGCTGCTGGCAGCTGCGCCAAGAACAAAAAAAACCGGAGAAGTACTATACGGCGGCTACCGAATTACATGAGAAGCTGCGTAAAGGATTATTCCCGGAGATAGTCAGGGGACAATTCCTGGAAATGTTGGAATACTTCGGTCAATCCCCGATCATCGTCCGCTCCAGCAGCCTGCTGGAAGACAGTTTCGGAAATGCTTTCGCTGGTAAGTATGAGAGTGTTTTCTGCCCTAACCAAGGCAATTTGCCGGAAAGGTTTGAAAATTTTCTCGAAGCGGTCCGGACGGTCTATGCCAGTACCATGAATGCTGATGCTTTGGCTTACCGTTCCCAACGTGGCCTAGCCGATTGTGACGAGCAAATGGCCCTATTAGTCCAGCGGGTATCCGGCAGTTATCATAGGGCTTTCTTCTTTCCCGATCTGGCCGGTGTAGCCCTCTCCCATAATCTCTATGTCTGGCACGGCCAAATGAAGCCTGAGGCGGGAATGCTCCGGTTGGTCCTGGGCCTCGGCACTCGAGCGGTGGATCGTAGCGGTGACGACTATGCCCGGATTGTAGCCTTGGATTACCCCCGGCTTCAACCGGAAACAGATTCGGCCTTTACCCAGCATGATGTGGATCTGCTAAACTTGGAGGCAAATAAGCTCGATACCGTATCCCTTCAAACCTTGGCCAGTTCCAAGATTATGCCCAACTTAACCATATTCGCCACCCGCGAATACCATAATGAACCGCTTCCGATGGAACGTTGGACCATTAATTTTGAACACTTGTTGAATGAAACCGATTTTCCCAGGGTAATGGGAAAAATCCTTCAAACCCTGGAACTGGCTTACGGTTATCCGGTAGATACCGAGTTTACCGTCAATTTCCGCCCCGACGGCGGTTATTATCTAAACTTGCTTCAATGCCGGCCGCTACAAGTTAAGTGTTATCAGGAACGGGTGGCGATACCGGAACAGATTTCCATGGATCAAACCATCTTTAAAACCCGGGGCAGGTTTATGGGCGGCAGTTTGGAACTGAAGCTGTCACGGCTAATCTGGGTAGTTCCGGAGGCCTATGCGGATCTTCCTATTCCGGCCAAATATCAAATAGCCCGGATTATCGGTAAATTAAACCGGCTCACCCCCAGCCAGGAAGAATTCCCCACCGCCCTGCTGGGACCCGGCCGTTGGGGAACCAGCACCCCTAGCCTGGGCATCCCGGTTTCTTTCGCGGAAATCAATCGTTTTGCGGTCTTGGGAGAATTGGCCTTTGAAACCAGTGGGTTCGTTCCCGAACTTTCCTATGGGACTCATTTCTTCCAGGACCTGGTGGAGACGGGAGTTTTTTACCTAACCTTAAATCCAGCTAATGACGGGACCGTTTTTAACCGGGATTTTTTCAGTAAAAAACCAAACCAATTGGGCAGGCTTTTACCGGAGGAGGCCCATTGGCAGGAAGCAGTGAAAGTATTTGAGGTTCAAAACACCGAAGAGATATGGCTTCATGCAAACCTTGCTGAAAAAAACGTGATTTGTTGGCGAAAGCATAGTTTGTGAACAGCGCTGACGTCCATTGAATAACTTCTCAAGCAAACTCAAGCGCCAGACAATTCATATTCTAATTGGTTATCCAAAAACCTTTACCAACTCGGACTCCGCTTCCTGGGCATTACTCCCGAGAACCCTTCCGACTAATAACCCTGGGTGGGGTATGGTGAACCCAGCCTTTTGGCTATTGCTAGCTTTATTCTCAAGGGACTCAACCAGCGGTCCCGCGATATAACATGTCCCGATTACCGGAGTTTCCGGGGCGATCACTCCCGGTAACCTTCGCCCTAATGTATCAAGATGTTCCAGGTAGAGCCGATCATCCAATACCAACTGGCCTTCCAAAAAAATCCGGCTCCGTAATTTAACCCGGCTGAAAGCAAAAGCCTCTCCGCCGGCCAAGCGTCCCGGCACAAAAAATTCCAATGCCACCAGAGTCGCCCCCGTTTCCAAGTGGTACTCGTAATCCTGGTGATAATCGGCTTTGTCATAAGGAATCAATTGGTTCCCGTAATAAAAAAGCCCGGCTCCGGGACCGATCTGGAAACAGCAATTCTGCCTTGCGCCGCCACTGGGCATCGAAAAGACCTTATTAGCGGCGGGAGCAATGATTCGGGCGCTTGATTTAGGCGCGACGGTAATCTCCGCTTCCAAGAGATCGCCGTTAAGGATACCCGCGGTGGAATTAGAAAGATAATAGGCAGGAACATCTTTAAAGGTCTCCGGGGTAAAAAAGGTTCCACCACCGTTGACCGGCCCGAAAACCTTCCAAGGCGCATCAAACCGCAACCGGTGCCGTCCCCCGGTCAAGACGGTTAATTGACAACGGCTGAATCTTCCTCTAGTAGCACATTGGTTTGAATCCATCGTATGACCTCTTTCAGGCCTTCGCCGGTCATTAAGTTTGTAAAGGCCCAGGGCTTTAAAGGCCGCATTTTTCCCAAGTCCTGTCGCATCACTGCCAAACTGGCGCCCACGTATGGCGCAAGATCGATCTTATTTACCACCAAAAAATCGGAACGGGTAATTCCCGGGCCGCCTTTTCGGGGAATTTTTTCTCCCTCCGCGACGTCGATTACATAAATATGAGCATCGACCAATTCCGGGCTAAAAGTTGCGGCCAGATTGTCCCCGCCGCTTTCGACGAAGATTAGATTTAAATCCGGAAAACTCTTTGATAAGCGTTCAATCGCTTCCAAATTCATCGAAGCGTCTTCCCGAATGGCGGTGTGGGGACAACCGCCGGTCTCAACGCCGATGATCCGTTCCGGCGGCAAAACTCCGCTCCGGGTTAAAAACTCGGCGTCTTCTTTGGTATAGATATCATTAGTAACGACCGCCAGTTCATAGTGGGGCGTCATTGCCCGGCAAAGTTCCTCCACCAGTTTGGTCTTGCCCGAGCCTACCGGACCCCCAACGCCAATCCGGACCACTCCTTTGATTCCCATGTTATCCCTCCTACTTTTATGATATAAATAAACGGGTATACAAGCACTCGTGCCTGATCCCGGCCAGTTCAAACTCTGGGGCAAACCCTCCTAGATCTTCGATGCACTTCACCATAACCGCCCGTTTTACCATTGCGGTAGTCTCCGGAAGGAGTGCATCCTGGAGTTTTAATCCTTCGGTCTGCCCTAGCGGGACTAGACGGACGGCCACCCCCACCATATTTTTTAAGGCGGAAACCGCGTATACCAAAACCCCATCGCTTAAAGGCAGATCCAAAAGCCAATAGACCGCTCCCGCAACCACCGCAGATTGTCCCGGAGTCCGTCCCGATTTTACCATTTGACAGTATCTTTCCCAGATCTGGCTCTTTTCCGGGTCGGAAGGCCGTTCGCCTAGAGTCTCACCTATGCATGCCAAGCGTTTTCCGGTCTGACTACCGGCTGAGCGCCATTCCCGCGGGATGCGCATGGCATGAACCGTCCGATCCAACTCAAGCAATCCGAATAAATCGTCCGCTTCAACCATTCGGTAAGCAAGAGCGCAAGCCGGGCAATCAACCTTGCCCAGCTCTTCACGGATGTAGGTTCCGAGTATGCTGCGGAGATCACTCTCACCCTGATAAATGAAGGTCTCCAAACCGTAAGAATGGGAGAATCCCCCGGTTGGCAATGCGCTATCACTGAGCAACATCATTTTGGAGAGGAGCTTTAAGCGCTGATCCGCCTTTTGAGCTAAAGTTCTCATCCTAGGTCGCCTGCTGTTGATAATAATGATGGCTGCTTCCGCCGCCGACGGCTTGGTAAATGTTTTGATCTAAGATCCGTTCCTCGGTGATAAAAGCGATCCCTTGCTTAATCAGGAACGAAGTCAAGACCGGATCGTCCAGAACTATCACTTCATCCGGTCCAATCCAGGCCGGTAGGTGCCGGTTGCCCAATTCATAACAAACCATTCCGAACTGGGCGATAGTTTTTACCTTCAACACCAGCGCCTTTTCCGGAGTTAATTTCACTACCAGGCCCCGGCCTCCCTCCATGGCAAGCAAATCACCGTCGCGTAAAACGTCTCCCTCATCAAGAGCAATGTCTACGGTCCGCCCTAAGTTGGATATCGCCCGTAATCGACGCTTCCGCAACTCCTCCCATGAAAGAGGCAGATACTCGAATTGATTATAATCTGCCTCATATTGGTCTTTTCTGGCTAAAACTTTAGTTACCACCATGATTTCACCCGCTTTTCGTCGCAATCCTTCCACCGTGATCGTAATTTCAATACATAAAATATAATTGAGCCAATGGCAATAACTCCGCCGGATCGCAGCGGAGCAATTCTCCATTCACCCTCACTTCGTAAGTATCCGGATTTACCTCGATTTTTTGGAGAAAATTATTATGAATCATATCTTTTTTCCCTAAATACCGGCAGCCTTCCACTGGTACCACCCTTCTGCTTAATCCCAGGCGTTCTTTAATTCCAGCCTGTTGCGCCGCTTTGGAAACAAAGGTCAAACAACAATCTGACAATGATTTGCCGAACCTTCCGAACATCGGCCGGATCAAAACCGGTTCCGGCGTTGGGATGGAGGCGTTGGGATCGCCCATCTCCGCCTGCATAATTACACCGCCTTTAATGATCAGCGATGGTTTGACACCGAAAAATTCCGGCCGCCACAGTACCAGGTCAGCTAATTTTCCAACTTCCACCGAACCCACCCAACGGTTAATACCGCAAGCAATGGCCGGATTGATCGTATATTTGGCGACATACCGTTTGACCCTAAAATTATCATTTTCCTTAGTATCTTCCGCTAAAGGACCTCGTTGTGTTTTCATTTTATGCGCCGTCTGCCAGGTACGGATGATTACCTCTCCCACCCTGCCCATGGCCTGGGAGTCCGAAGACATCATGCTTATCGCCCCCAGATCGTGCAGTATATCTTCGGCCGCGATCGTTTCCGGCCGGATCCGGCTGTCGGCAAAGGCGATATCCTCCGGAACGTTTTTGTCCAAATGATGGCATACCATCAGCATATCCAGATGCTCCGCAATGGTATTCTGAGTATAGGGACGGGTCGGGTTGGTCGAAGAGGGCAAAATGTTAGGCATCCCGGCGATCCGGATAATGTCCGGCGCATGGCCGCCGCCAGCTCCCTCGGTATGGAAGGTATGAATGGTCCGCCCATTAATCGCCGCCACTGTCTCTTCCAGGAACCCGGCTTCATTCAAAGTATCGGTATGAATCGCCACCTGGAGATCATAGCGATCCGCCACCTTTAAACAAGCATCGATCGCCGCAGGGGTAGAACCCCAGTCTTCATGAAGTTTTAAACCACATGCTCCGGCCATAACTTGTTCGATGAGGGGCTCCTCGGTAGCGCAATTCCCTTTTCCGTAAAACCCCAGGTTAACCGGTAGCCCTTCAGCCGCCCACAACATCTGTTGCAAATGCCATGCCCCAGGAGTGCATGTAGTGGCGTTAGTCCCGGTTGCCGGTCCGGTGCCGCCCCCAATCATGGTGGTGATTCCACTGGCGATAGCATGCTCAACTTGTTGGGGACAGATAAAATGAATATGCGAGTCAATTCCACCGGCGGTCACAATCAGCCCTTCACCGGCGATGATTTCCGTACTGGCGCCTATGACCAAACGAGGATCGACACCGTTCATAATCGCCGGGTTCCCGGCTTTCCCGATTCCGACGATCAGGCCGTCCTTAATCCCGATATCGGCTTTGACAATCCCCCGGTAATCGATGATTAGCGCATTAGTGATTACTGTATCCGGAGCATTCTGGCCCCGGGTAATCTCTCCGGATTGACCCATTCCGTCCCGGATGACCTTTCCGCCGCCGAACTTGACCTCGTCGCCATAGATCGCATAGTCCCGCTCAACTTCCACCACCAGTCCGGTATCGGCCAGCCGCACCCGGTCGCCGACGGTAGGGCCGTACATTGACGCATATCTGTCCCTGGAGATTTTTAAGGAAGCGCCGTCGACCTTCCCGGAATCAGCGTAAGTGCTCCGGTTGGTTCTGTTATTTAGACCAACCACCCGGCCACTGCCGCCCAGCCTTACCAATTCAATCTGTTTTTCTTCGCCAGGCTCGAAACGGATTGCCGTTCCCGCCGGAATATTTAAACGATAGCCGAAAGCAAGTTCCCTGTCAAACTTGAGTGCTGGGTTGACTTCATAAAAGTGAAAATGGGAACCGATTTGCACCGGTCTGTCCCCGGTATTTGCCACCGTTAATCGCCGCTGCGCCAACCCTCTGTTTAACTCTATTTCTTCCCGGCCTTTTTCCCCGGATTTCTTGGCCATAATTTCTCCAGGTACCGTCATTTCTTCATCCTCCCAATTAATCATTGGATTGGCTGATGGACCGTTACCAACTTGGTGCCGTCGGGGAATGTCCCTTCCACCTGAATTTCAGGGATCATTGCGCTTACTCCGTCCATCACATCCGCTTTCGTCAAGATTGTCCTGCCGTATTCCATCAATTCAGCCACCGACTTGCCGGCCCGGATCGCTTCCTGCAATTCGGAACTGATTAGCGAGACCGCTTCGGGGTAATTTAGTTTTAAACCTTTTTCTTTTCTATTTTTAGCAATCATTCCAGACAGACTGATAATTAATTTTTCGGTCTCCCTCGGGCTCATTCTCATCCTCATTCACCTCGAATATTTACTGAATTTATATTTCCATATTCTTTTTAATGATTTCATCTGTTAATTCCGCTACCAGACCTTTGGCGACAATTGAACCGGTTTCCATAAAATAA
This sequence comes from Bacillota bacterium, assembly GCA_023415835.1. Classification (GTDB taxonomy): domain Bacteria; phylum Bacillota; class UBA4882; order UBA8346; family UBA8346; genus JAAYHS01. The sequence goes on along the minus strand of JAEZJK010000106.1, from coordinate 10,396 downwards.
TAACGATCCGCGACCCTGGTGGCAAATTCCACGTACTGTTCGACCAGTAAAACCGAGAGCTTTGATTCGGTTTTTATTCGTAATAACAAATCCTCAATCTGATCGATTATCGACGGCTGAATTCCTTCGGTCGGCTCATCCAGTAACAATAGTACCGGATCGGATATCAACGCCCGGGCAAAAGCCAGTTGTTGTTGTTGCCCTCCGCTCAAATTACCGCCTTTCCGGCGTAGTAAACCCTTTAATGCCGGGAAAATCTCCAGCATCTTTTCTGCTGCCGCCGTTTCATCCTTCTTTACCTTTCCACCTTGTTTCCGGGTAGCAGAACCTGCCTCCAATCCGGTCACCAAATTTTCATAGGCCGTCAACCCGGGGAAGATGCCCCTCCCCTGAGGCACATAACCGATTCCGGCCCTGGCCCGCTGGTGCGCCTGAAGTCCGGTCAATTCCTGTCCTCCAAAAGTTATCTTTCCTGCCCGGGGCCGCAATAGCCCCATAATCGTATTTAACAGGGTCGTTTTTCCGACTCCGTTGCGTCCCATTAAACAGACAACTTCTCCGGCTCCCACGTTCAAATTGACATCAAATAGAATTTTGGTATCGCCGTAATTAACTTTAAGTTGTTCGATTTTTAACATCTGAACCTCCCCTGCGGCCGGAGCAACCATCACCTAAGCTACCGTCCGCTTCTTAACGCTCCGGCCGAGATAGGCCTCGATCACCTGCTGATTTTGTTGCACTTCAAAAGTGGAACCCTCACATAATAACCTGCCTTCATGCAGTACCGTAACTTTGGTGGCGAACTCCCGGACGAATTCCATATCATGTTCGACGACCACCACCGACATATCCATACAGATGCTTTGCAGTAAATTGCCGGTGAGTTTCCGTTCTTTTTTGGTCATCCCGGCCACCGGTTCGTCTAGCAACAAGACTCTCGGCTTTTGCGTCAAAAGCATCGCAATTTCCAACCATTGCTTTTCACCGTGGGCTAAGGCGCCCGCCGGCAGATCTGATTTTTGATAAAGATTGACCAGATTCATAATTTCTTTGATTTTTTCCCGACAACTTTTAGATAAAGGACGCAATAACTTAATGGTGCGGTCCCGATAGCCCGAAGCCAGTTCCAAGTTGGCGTATACCGAAAGGTTTGGGAAAATTGAAGGCGTTTGAAATTTTCGGGCTATGCCGAGCCTGACGATTTGGTGTTCCAAGGATTGGGATATATCATTATGAAGATAAAAACGGACTTTTCCCTGGGCCGGCTTTACTTTACCGGAAATCACATCCAGAAGCGTAGTTTTACCAGCCCCGTTGGGGCCGATTACCGAATGCAATTCACCATGGTGTAATTCATAATTGAGCCGATCCAAAGCCTTAAAACCATCAAAATTAACCGTCACGTTTTCCACCTTTAATACCGGGCTTCCCATTTTAAGACACCTCCAGAGTTTTCCGTTTTAAACCGGCCTTTTTGACCAGGCCTAATATCCCGTCAGGGAAAAAGACCACTACTCCAATGAATAACGCCCCCAACAGGTATAGCCATACGTCAGGATAAGTTTCACTAAGTAGGCTTTTGGCGATGTTCACCAATATTGCTCCCAAAACAGCCCCTATTAAAGTGGCGCGGCCCCCGACTGCCACCCAAATCGCCATTTCTACCGAAGGGGCTATTCCCATCATCGACGGTGAGATGATTCCTACTTGGGGAATGAATAAAGCTCCCGCCAATCCGGCGAAGAGCGCGGATAAGACAAAAACCAATGTTTTTATTAGCACCGGATTATATCCGATAAACCGGGTCCGGTTTTCGCCATCCCGAATCGCCACCAACAAGTTACCGAATCTCGAATTCACCAGAAACCGGCTTAAAAATAAGACTATTCCCAGTACAGCTACTGTGATCAAATAAATCCAGGCCTGAGTCGATTGATCCGCTAAGGAACGGCCAAAGATGGTAGCTAAACTGGTAATCCCGTTCGTGCCACCGGTATATCCTTGTTGCCCGACGAGCAGAATTGTAAAGATCAATGCCAGGGCTTGAGTAATAATTGCGAAGTATGATCCCTTGATTCGGCTCCGGAATGCTAAATAAGCCACCACCGCCGCCACCAGCATCGGGACGGCCATTGCCGCAACCACCGCAAACCAAGGGTTGGCGAAAGGCTTCCAGAAAAACGGTAATTCCCAAATACCGCTCCACATCATGAAATCGGGGAGCATCTCTCCGGAGGCTTCCAATTTTAAATACATTCCCATGCAATAAGCTCCCAAGCCGAAAAAGACTCCGTGCCCCAGGCTAAGAATACCGGTATATCCCCAGATTAAGTCCAACCCAACGGCTACAATGGCATAAGTTAAAAATTTACCTACCAGGTTTAACCTGAATTCTGAAAGATATAGCGGAGCCAAGGCCAGCACCAAAAGGAACAAGAGCATCATCAAATATTGTTTATTAATTTTTAGCATCAGAGATCACCTTCCAAACTCCGGGTCCGTACCGAGATCAGGCCTGTGGGTTTCCATTGCAAAAACAAGATCACCGCTACAAATACAATTACTTTCGCAATACTGGCGCTGGTAAAATTCTCAAATCCCACATTAAACGTGCCGATGGCCAGGGCTCCCATGATGGTCCCCATCAGTTGGCCGATCCCCCCTAAAACTACAACCATAAAGGCGTCGACTAAATAATAAGCGCCAATGGAGGGACCAATTGGTCCAAGGAGCGACAGAGCGCAACCGGCGATACCGGCCAGGCCGGAACCGAACGCGAAAGTCAACGAATACACTTGACGAATGGGAATTCCCATACAAGCCGCGATTTCACGGTTTTGCATCACTGCCCGGGTCCGGCGTCCCCAGGGAGTCTTTTGCAGATAAAGATAGATCCCGAAGACCGCGGCCACCACCAGAGCGATAATGAAAATTCGTTTATAGGGAAAAACCATCGTAAAAAACTGGAGCCCGCCGTCCAGCCAATCAGGACTGATTACCTGGACGTTGGGGGCTCCGAAAATCATTCGCGCAGTTTGTTGTAACACCATGCTCACTCCCCAGGTGGCTAAGAGCGTATCCAAAGGCCTCCCGTAAAGAAAGCGGATCAAAACATTCTCCAGAACAAAACCGATGATTCCCGCCACTATAAAGGAGAGCGGAACCGCAATGATAAACACCATGCCGGCGTCTTCCCGTCCGAGCGCCGCCTTGACCACGAACTGCATTACATAGGTGACATACGCCCCAATCATAATGAATTCGCCATGGGCCATATTAATCACATTCATCAGGCCAAAGGTGAAGGCTAATCCGATTGCGATCAATATTAGGATCGAACTGACGCTGATTGCGTTAAACAACTGAACGAATAGAATATCCATGATCCTTACTTCTTTCTATGTAAGATTTTGGCCCAAGCGTACCCTTCCAGATAGGGATCGGGTTTCACCGGAGAGCCGGAATTCCAAACCTCTTTAAATTGACCGTTGGGTAATACTTCTCCGATGCGAACCGTCTTGTAAACATGTTGGTTGGCGCCATCGACGGTCACTTTGCCACCCGGGGCCATAAATTCAATCCCGGGGGCCGCTTTACGGACCGCTGCCACCTCGACGCTGCCCGCTTTCTTGACCGCCGCGGCCCAAAGGTAGACTTGGAAATAAGCGGCTTCAATCGGGTCGTCGGTCACCCGGGCCTTACCGTATTTCGACTGGTATTTCGCCACAAAAGTTTTATTTTGCGGTGTATCCGTGGTTTGGAAATAGTTCCAGGCCGCCAGATGACCGATCAGGTTGTCAGCGCCAATGCCCCTGATCTCCTCTTCGGCGATACTGACGGAGATCGTTGGAATTTGAGCCGCGGTGATTCCGGCGTCTTTCAATTGTTTAAAGAAAGCCACGTTGCTATCGCCGTTTAGGGTATTGAATACGATGTCCGGTTTGGCCGCCTTAATCTTAGAGATTACGGTTGTGTAATCCACATGCCCGAGCGGGGTATATTCTTCTCCCGCACAAACTCCGCCTTCGGCTTTTAATTGCAATTTGATGATTTGATTGGCGGTCCGGGGGAAAACATAGTCGGAACCGAGTAAATACATCTTTTGGTAACCCTTTTTCAGTAAATAGCTGACCGCCGGGACTATCTGTTGGTTTGGAGCGGCGCCGGTATAAAAGATATTCGGTGAGGCTTCAAGGCCTTCATATTGCACCGGATACCAGAGCAACCCGTTATATTTTTCAACCACCGGCAGGGTTGCTTTGCGACTGGCTGAAGTCCAACATCCGAAGATCGTGGCTACCTTATTGGAGAGCAACAATTTTTTGGCTTTTTCAGCGAAGGTCGGCCAATCCGAAGCGCCATCCTCAATGACCGGTACTATTTTCTTTCCCAGTACCCCTCCGGCTGCATTGATCTCTTCGATAGCCATTAACTCGGCATCCCGGAGGGATGTTTCGCTAATCGCCATGGTGCCGCTGAGCGAATGGAGAATACCGACTTTAATCTCTTTTTCATCGGCTAATACTGTAAAAAATAAGGACATAACGACTAAAACAACCAAATAAAGATTTAACAGCAATTTTGACTCTTGTTTCATCATTGACCACACTCTTTCGTTAATTTTTAAACCTTTAATTGCCCCAGTTTTTGAACCCCCTTTATGCCGTATAATGAACAGATGACAAATTATCTATTGGTTATGCCATCTTGATTGTCTTTTAATTTACCTTAAAGGTTTATATATATCAATGCTTTACGCATATGTATGAACGTATCCAAGTATAAAAACTCCTGCTTATAATAAAATGGATTATTACACCAGAACAGGGAAAATAGAAGTGATGCCAAACGCATTCATCGTTTGAATCCGGGAAAACAGTAATGAAAGTGGTTATTTGGTGAGTAAAGCATGTTGGCGGAATTAAGTAATTAGGAATAAGCCGGAGGTGTGTAGTATTCGCTAGCAGAAGAAAGTATTGTGAGGTTTTACGTTTTTAAAAGTGATAAAGGAGTCAACTTATAATTATAGAAATTAATTACATCTATTACCGTATCAAGTGGTATCCATGGTTCAAATCCAACCTTGTAGTAGAGGGCTTTCAGCCCATTAAGATTTAAAAGGCAAAGTAAAAATCAGCTGAAAACCTCTCCGGATTAATAGCTTTGAATATATAGAGTTCAATTAGATTCCGTACACTCCAATAATACTCTAAGGATGATCATTTTGGTAAAACCATTGGCAGACATGACCAACGCAGAGCTTTGGAAGCTTTTTCCGATAATCATCAGCCAGCCTAATCCGGCTTGGAAAGATATTTACTTAACCGAGAAAGCGGTTATCGGAGCAAAGATCGGAATCCCCAACATAGAGCGAATAAGTCACATCGGCAGCACGGCAGTGCCTAACCTACCGGCGAAACCGACCATCGATATTCTCCTTGAAATAAAAGCTGATACAGTTCTTGATCAACTAATATCAGCCATCCAAGGGCTGGGTTATATATACAGCCCTCAACCTAATAACCCGGCTCCCCATATGATGTTTATGAAAGGATATACGCCGGAAGGTTTTAAGGGTCAAGTATATCACCTTCATGTAAGATACAGCGGCGACTGGGGCGAACTCTATTTCAGAGATTATTTGATAACTCATTCTGATGTAGCTAAGGAATATGGCAAGCTTAAGCTGGAACTAAAAGAGAAATACGAGTTTGATCGGGACGGTTATACCGCCGCCAAAACCGGTTTTGTTAAAAGAATTACCAAACTGGCGCGGGAAGAGATGCAATACAAATATAAGCCTTGAAAGGTTAAACCTATCTCCCCGCCGGTATGATCTCCACCCAATACCCATCAGGGTCGTTAATGAAATAAAGGCCCATAGCCTCATTCTCATAGCAGATACAGCCCATCTTTTGATGCAATTCATGAGCGGCTTTGAAATCATCCACCTGAAAGGCCAAATGGATTTCATTGTCTCCCAAATCATACGGCTCCCGGCGCTCCCTTAGCCAGGTCAATTCTAACTTATGCGGCGTAACGCCGTCTCCTAGAAATGCCAACATAAAACTCCCGTCCGCAGCCGTTTTCCGGCCAACCTCCTTTAAACCCAAGGCTTCCTTATAAAAATTAAGGCTCTTTTCCAAATCAATCACATTCAGATTGTTATGGGTAAAAGTGAATTGCATGAATAAACACTCCTCTTTTGTTCGCTTCGCATGATGGTCGCCAGTTGTTTCCGGTAATCAAAGAATAATAATTACCCATCCCTTACTGCTTTCCTCCATTATCTTCTTTGGTAATGAATTAATTTATTCGATTCTAAATTTTATAAAACATAATCCATCCAATACTACTTTAGGCTATTAATAACAAAAAATACGGTATAATTTATGGGAATTTGAGGCATCCCCTCTATTATTTGGCTTTGATGCTACTATCACAATAACCAATCAAAGGAGCGAGCAATCTATGGATTTAGGTTTAAAGGACAAAGTGGCATTGATTACCGGAAGCGCCCGCGGGTTGGGTCGCGCTATTGCCGAAAAGCTTGCCGGAGAAAAAGTGAAGCTAGCCATCACCGATATTAACGATGCTTTGGCAATGTCAACCGCTGAGGAGATTGCGCAAAAGTATGGTGTGGAAACCATTGCCCTCAAACATGACGTCGCTTCGGAGGAGTCGACTAAAGAAGTTATGAAGTCCGTTATTAACCGGTTCTCGAAAATAGACATCCTGGTCAATAACGCCGGAATAACCCGGGATGCCCGGTTAATGATGATGAAACAAGACGACTGGGACTTGGTGCTAAAGATCAATTTAACCGGGGCCTTTATTTGCGCCAAATTGGTATCGAAACAAATGCTGAAACAAAACTCGGGCAGCATCGTCAATATCGCCAGCGTCTCCGGCCTGATGGGAAACATCGGCCAAGCCAACTATTCGGCTTCCAAAGCGGGCTTGATTGGTCTAACCAAAACCACCGCCCGGGAATTGGCGGAACGCGGGGTCAACGTGAACGCCATCGCTCCCGGTTTTATTCAGTCCGATATGACCCATGTGTTATCAGAAGAAGTATCTCAAAGACTGCTGTCTCAGATTCCCATGAAGCAATACGGCAAGCCGGAAGATGTCGCCAATGCCGTCTTGTTTTTAGTCTCTGATTTGGCGAAATACGTAACCGGACAGGTTGTCAATGTTGACGGCGGGATGGTCATGTAAGCGCTACAGCCACGGGTTCATTATGCAGACCTCTCTTTTGCTCTCCCCCAACGAAGACTTTCATAGAAGCGAAATCAGGGGGAGAGCAACCGATGCCTTCAGGGTTTAAGAGCTTTTAGAGATCAACGGCTAGGGTTACTCTTCCACTCTGGACAAGCGCGTCAACTCCGAACTTCGCGGTAAATAGATCAACTCCGCCAATGTCGGCAAGAGCCAGGATGAGATCATCTCCTGTGGAACGAAAAGCACCCCGACGATCTAGTCGAAGCATAGATTTACTTTTCCAACGGCCACCACACCCTCAAAAATTAAGCGGCTGTTGCAAAATAAGGATTTTTGCAGCAGCCTTTTTTGCTGAATAAACTGCCAACTGGAGGCTGAAGCCGTCCGGCTACAAGATGCAAGAACCCTTAAGGGTTCTAAGATGGATAAAACATTCAGCCTAAGATTAGCCAAGGAAGGCTTACATCTTATAGCCGTGAGGTTTACCTCACGGTTGACAGCGGAGCATTTTGCAATAGCCTCTTAATTTTAAATATCACTAGTTTAATTTCAAAATATCACTGGTTTAACTTTGAAGTTTCACTGGTTTAATTTCAAAGTATCACTAGTTTAATTTTAAAGTTTCACTGGTTTAATTATTAGATTGAGCCGGAGGAATTTTTATTAGGCTAAATCGAACTCACCCGCTTGTCTCTCCCTCTCTTTTTTGAAAAAGAGGGAGAGAACCTCTTGTCAGGTTAGCTTTTGGATAAAGTCGCTTTTCTTTTCCCGCTCCATTTCAAGGAGCTTCTCCTTCCGCTTAAGCCCCCACCTATACCCACCTAGCGACCCGTCTTTTCTGACCACCCGGTGGCAGGGAATCACCAACGCCACCGGGTTATTGGCGCAGGCGCTGCCTACGGCCCGCACCGCTTTAGGATTGCCAATGGCTTGGGCGATTGCTTCATAAGAACAAGTCTTGCCGTAAGGAATCGCCTTTAAAGCTTCATAGACCCTCAACCGGAAAGCGGTGGCCCGGATATCGACGGGTAAATCAAGATGGGGCTGCTGTCCTGATAGATAATCCAAGATAATCCCGACCGTTTCCTTTAATCCGGTCTGATCGGCCTCAAGTTCCGCATCGGGAAACTCAATACGTAAAAACTCCACTAGACTCTGATCGTTATCCCCCAAACTCACCGCACAAACCCCTTGCCCGGTAGCGCCCACTAACAACCGGCCGAAAGGCGAATCATTGACTGCATAACTGATTTTCATGCTCTTTCCCCATATTGGTAAGACATTTATTTCACCTTTACAATAATTATAGCGTATAAAAATTGATAAATATATCCGGTTCTTGTGATTAAATTCTATTTTAATTAAACCAGGTTCTTTTTTGTATTATTTCTAGAGTTTAGAGAGGACTTAACTGAAGGATATAGAAAATAATTACATTAAAAGAATGAATCTCTCAGCTTTGTTTTAATAAATTAAATGACACTTCTGATTTGATTTGTACAAAAGGTCTCGAAAAACTAAGTCGGAGACTCAATTATTATACCCGCCATACATAGATACATTATATCGAGAGGCTTGATCCTTATGAATGCGACTTTATCGTATTGGGGTAATTTTAAATGAAAAAATTTATGATATTTCTTTTAACATTTTCATTATTAACCTCACTTAGCTGCAATACCTTGGGATGCACAATCTTTACCGCTTCTAATTCTAACACCGTCTTAGTCGGAAATAACGAAGATTGGAATAACACCAACACTCGAGTCTGGTTTTTGCCTGCTGAACAAGGTAAACTTGGACGGGTCTTTTTTGGGTTCAATAACGCTTATCCTCAAGGCGGGTTGAATGAACAAGGTTTGTTTTTTGATGTTGTCCGCGTAACAAGCACTATAACTAATGCGCCGTCAGACCCCAAAAAATTGAATTATAAAGGAAATCTAGCTGAAAAAATCCTCGAGGAATGTTCGACATTAGAACATGCGTTAATGCTTTTTAGGAAATATAATGAGCCTATTCTCGGTTATGCAAAATTTATGTTTGTTGATAGTAATGGAGATTCCGCTATCATTGGTTGGGATTGGTCAAAAAATGAGCTTTCAATTGTAAGAAAAAACAATAACTATCAGGTATTTGGGACTGGCCAGGGGATTGTAGAATACCTTTTTGAAAAAGATAACCACAATATTTCGATTGAACGCTTTCGTTCGATGCTTGACTTAGCCCACCAAGAATTCAAAACTGTTTATTCAAATATTTACGATCTGAAAAAGGGAGAGGTCTATGTTTATAACCAGTATAACTTTGATAAGATGATTAAGTTCAATTTAGCTGACGAATTACAAAAGGGACAGCATTTTTATCGGCTTCCCGAACTTTTTCCCAAGAAACAACCTAATTTTGTTGTTAATTATTATAAGAAAAACATCTATTCAGTAGTCCATAAAATATTAATAGTATTTTTTGTAGTTGTTTTGCTTTCTCCGTTCATAATATGGCCTAGAGCCTATTTTAAGAAACGTCGCAAATATACATCGGAAGAACCGATTCAAAACAAAAGGCTCTCTTTAGTTGCGCGATTACTTGCAGCGCTAAATAATATAATTTCTTTGATATTATTCTATTACATAATCGAATATCCGGATTTTATAAGAAAATATGGATTAAGTATTTGCGGATTTATTATTGGACTTTTGCCTCTCCTAATAACACTTCTAATTATTGGAGAAATCATCCTTTTAGCTATTTTATGGCGAAGAAAATATTGGACACTAAAAGAACGAGTTTATTATCTATTACTGATATTAACAAAAATATTTGAATTGCTGTTACTTCTAAATTTAAATTTTATAGTTAAATTGTAAGACGGGCTTTAAACCCAGTCTCTCCGTTTCTTAAAAATGGTTTTCATGACCAATTTTTAAAAAGTAAAGTAACCATAGTAACCGTAGGATGGGCTTTCAGCCCATCGTCAATTATCACAAAAAGGTATCAAATAAAAACAACTACACCCCATAATTCCAACCTAAATCACTGGAGAACGCGCCGGACAAAGCAGTGAAAAGGCAAGCGGAAAACAGGTTTCAAAAGGGGATTAAAAATGAAAAAAGTAATAATTATCGGTTCGGGAATAGGCGGACTTATGGCCGGCAACCTTCTTGCCAAGAAAGGG
>JAEZJK010000063.1 GCA_023415835.1 Bacillota bacterium | reverse complement strand
ATAATCAAAATTATGAAAACGCCAGGATGTTTGCTTCATTGATAAGGTTTTCCCTAAATTGAGCGTAGGTAAATTCAACTTGCTCCAAATGCTACGAGTATTTGGAGCTTTTTTGCCCGCTCAATTCCGGAAACACTCCTATGTGTTATCGGCTGTACGTTGACCCAACTTTGAAGGTTGTCCAAGGATGGCAACCACTAATATTTCTCTCTATTCTAAAAAATTCATATTATAAATATTTTTAAGATCTATCTATATAACCTTAAAATTAAGTTACCCCAAAGTAAACATCCAAGACAACTTAATCCTGTTACAATAATTGCTATAAATCTGTTTGGTATAAACAAAACAGTTAGAATTGTACTAATAATACCCAAAACGATCCCCGTAGTTAAACTATTCCTAATTGAAATACCTTGTAAAACATGATCATTTCCGAGTTTTTTTAATTTAACCCCAACATGTTCAAAGTCAATAGAGATATTGGGTTTACTTCCATTTTGACAAGTAACTAACATAAAAAATCTTACGTTATCACCTCTATTTAATACACTGATATTAAAATCTCTTCGCTTATCTAAATTCACACGAAATTGATCATAGGATTCAGACATCTCCCTATGTTCATCTGTAAGTGGCATTGGGTGTTCAAAATCATTCTTATAGCCATCTACATTAAGTAATATAGTGTTTGTCTTTGCCGTAATAATGGTTTTTATGTTTTGAACATCTATTCTACTTTCATTAAATAATGTAATTAATACAAAATACAAACTGTCTGTCCAGGGTATGGGTTTATTTTTATAACTTACTTCTAAACCACCCATTGGTTGGGTTAAATAATTTATACTCTCTGTATAAAATAATTGCGGAATTTGATTCCTATAATGATTAATAATACGGCCTATGATAGAAATAATACTTGTAGTTAATACTGTAACTAATATTGGAATAAAAATACTGGATGAAAAATTAAAGGGCTCTGTAATATTCATTCACTTCACCTCGTAAACAAATTTACGAAATAACTACCCCAGCGACCTGAATGGTCGCGTAGACTTTTCACGTATTGTCGATAACGTATGCCGGTTCCCGACGTCCGCAAAGCTTAGATAGTTTTTATCTTAGCTTTGCGGATGTGGTTGCGCCGACTTCATGAATTTCTTATTTATCCAACTTCATGATTCATCTTATCGCGACCCGCCAGCGGGAACTGTGCGGTTATACGAAGTGGCGGCGTACTCCATTTTTTATATTTTTTTACCAATATAAAAAACATAACCATAATACTGTTTGTATTTTGAATACAACTCCGCTTCATACTTCATATATTCAACAAAAGCCTCTGCGGCTTTATTTCCAGCATTTTTTTCTAAAAATGCTTTTTGTATTGCCTTCTGCGGAATAAAATAAGTATCCGTCCAGCATTTTTCAGGCAATGTAAATGCGGCAACAAGACTATAACCGGCTTTTTGCATTATTGAAATATTATGCCCTATTGTACCTATTTCAGGAACAGCATCAACCCAAAACTTTTCAATTTCAGCAGGCCGTTCATCGGTAAACCATGACTCATATGTTACAGCAATATAGCCGTCTTTTTTTAGAAAGCCTTTCCAATAATTCAAGCCTTTTTCAAAACCTATATTGGCAATAGACCCTTCAGACCATATAACATCAAATTCTTCATTTTGAAACGGTAAATTATCCATTGAACCGACAATGCCTTTTACCCTATTCTGTAAACCGAGCCTTTCAACGTTTGTATTAAATTTTTCAATAAAATCGGGAAAAATATCAAGCCCGGTAATGGTTCCTTTTGTATTTTGTGCAAGAGTCATTGTTTGACCGCCTGTTCCACAAGCAAAATCCGCAATTTTTAATTCATTTGAAACATTGTCAATAAAACTTAATGCCCTAATAGTAGATTCAGGGCTACCAGGCCCCTGCCGTTCCAATCTTCCAAAATAATCACAAATTAAGTTTGAATCAAAATCGTGAATTAATGTTTCTTCGTTTTCCATGTGTAACCTCCTCCAATGTAGTATCAATTATTCTTTTTCAATATATTTTTCCACCAATTTGGCCGCCATTTCGTATAACTCTTAGAATTGTATCTGAAATTGAGCCGATAATAACTCAAGAATAATCTAATCCAAACCGCTCAATTCAGATACAATTCAGTTGAACGAAGCCGCCCTTCAAATCTATGGAGATTCAATCGACAATTATCCATATAGCGGTAACCGGTTGTTAAATTTATTGATAATTCCCCACCGAATTGGAGGGCCTTTACCAGTTTGAAGTAACTCACAAATAATCATTTTGCCTTTTTGACAGTTCGGGCAAGTTCCGGGGCCTAATCCGGTTAACTTAAATAGAAGTTCTTCCCAGCTTAAGATTTCCCTCCCTTCTTTCTGGGTTGCTGCATTCAAATATACGTGACATTTTTTTAGTTTTGTCCGGCGGTTTCGATTGCTTAAAATCCCATAGTGTATCCGACATCTGTCACATTAATCACAAAACGCCTTTACGGTTTGTCATATACCACCTTCGGCTATACAAAACGATTTTACCATAAAAAATACAATTTAACAAATTTCTGCAAAAGTGGCTGATTATTGATTAATAGAAAAATATATTCGTGTAAAAAAAGTAACTGATTAGAAGTTAATTCAGGTAAGATAATCAACTCACCCCCTTAATCCCCCTCTCTATAACGAAGCGATAAATTATGTCATCTCAATAGAGAGGGGGGAGTTTCATTCCGAAAGTCGGCTTTGAAGCGTCATTTAAGGAATACTTTAAAAAATTTCGAGCCCCTCTTTATTGACAAAGCTATTTTGAGCGCTTCAGTATAGAGAGGGGCCGGATTATAGTAGCTTTGAGCGCCGATTTGGCGCGGGGTGAGTCGCTATTTGGAATCATGATCAAGTACCCTTGCTGATCTGAGTTTATAATTTTAAAAAGGTATCAATACTTCAAAGTAATTAACTATTTCATTAGAGATGTGGAGGTTCCCGGTGGAAAATAAAATATTCCAGCTTGAAAAATAGATATTCATTCAAGAACGTAGGGATTCCAAAAAGAATATTAATTATTCCATCGGGGATGTTCAATATTCCATTAAGAATGTGAAAGATTCTACCATAAAAATGAAATATTCATTCAAGAAGATAAATATTCTAGATGGAATTGTAAATATTCCATCAGGAAAATAGATTTATACCGCCAGAATATGAAGATTATCAGCGGGTGGATCAAAAATTCCGTTTAGAGTGGTTAAAATTCCCGGTGTAATGAATGTTTAAACATATTTCCAAATGATGGTTAAATTTATATTGCGTTTCATCCAATGGTTATTCTTCCAATATTTCAGAGGCGTTATTTTATTGCGCTTCGTAGTACTTTAACAACTACAAGATTCCGTTATTTGGTTTTACGCGTACCTGTAACCCATAACGCATAACAAATTACGATCTACCTCGTGATAATGATTCTATTTCCCGCTGTCTTTACCGTCAACATCCGTTCTGCCTCGTCATAGCTCCAACCAGCCCGCGTAACTCCACTGATATTTTTGGGTGGGAAAGGCAGTTTCATTTTGATCGTCGCCAGCTTCTCGACTTGAATTGTCAGTTTAATCTCTTCTTGGCTCAAAACGCCTTCCAGAGTCACCGGGAGATCGGCTGAGATATAAACGTTATCGGTTGTCAGTTCTGCGCCGTCGATTAAAACCACTGTTGTTATAGAGTTATTGCGGCTGGTAACTATTCCGGCCATTCCTTTCAGCGTCCCTGTTTTTGAAGCTACTTCGTGCTCAGCCTCTCGCGCCAGGAAGGCCAGTTCTTCTTCTGCCGCTGATTTTATTGAAACTAGAAAACCTTTGGAAGCGCTCAAAAGATTGACCTCCGGAATTTGCCCGGTTTGACCTTTATACGGGTATAACCAGGTTAAAAAGACGCGGCTCTTTTGGGGCTGGAAGGCGTCGGCGCTAAAATGCCATTCGTCTTTCATTCTTTTGGCGTAGCCGGGATGCACCGGAACCGCGAATTCGTTGGTTTGGCTAAACTTCAGGCCTGCCGGTTCGGGAAGGAGAAACCGGACCAGTAGGTTCGCGCCGCCTTTTTTGACCAGGACTGTACCCTCGGCGGGGCCTTGCTCGATAGCTTCCTTGGCGTGAAGCAGCCACTGATGGGAGGTTGGCTGTTTCGCTTCCACTTCATCCAGGATCAAAAAAGACTTCCGGTTAACGAATAGGGCATGCCGGAGCATTTTAGCCGCCCCTAAGTCAGCATAGGCTTTGGCGGCGTCGCCGGTGGTAAAATCGAAGTTAGCCCCGGTAAAAAAGCGGGTGATGGCTCCGGTGGCGGTAGCGTCCTTGAGAGGCTGGCCTTTGCCATCCAAAGTGATGGCGTTTTTCGATTGGGTGCTGCGGGTCCAGCCCAGATGGTGGGGGCTGTCATACCATTCCCGGTAGCCGGAGGAGATCGCCAGCGGCTCGCCGAAGGCGTTCAGGACAAAGCTGTTTTGATCGGAAAAGCTATGGCTGGCCGAACCGTAGGGGCTGCTTTTGAGAGCGAACATGATGTCATGTTCCTTACTGCCCAATTCGGAATGGAGCGCCACCCAACCAATATCCCGAAAGAAACGGCTCCGGGGGAGGTCGGTTAGGTTGCCCGGGCTGATAACCGAGTTTGATTTGCGAAAGAGGTGAAAAATACTGTCGAAACAGGAAAACTCGTAATACGATAATTTGCTGGGATACTTCTGGTTGAGGATTTGACAGTATCTCATCAAGTAAGGGTCTTGGTAGATCAAGGCGTATTTTTCAAAGATCAGGCCGATATTGGGAGTCGGAGCGGTAATATTGCAGAGATCGCCGAAAGAAGACGCCGGATAGGGTTGGAGATTGTATAAAGCAAAATAACCATTGTTTTGAAAGAATTGTTTAGCGAAGATTTCCTGCATCCCTAAAGCCTTCATGGCGTCTAAAAATAAAAAGTGTTGATTGATGGCGGTGCCCCAGTAATTCAGCCCTTCGGACCAACCGCCGTCCGCACCGCCCCAAACCGGGAATTGCCTAAGATAATACTCGTAGGCCCAGGCCAGATAGGTGGGGGCCTCGGGAAGTTCATGGTAAAGCGCCAGCCCCGCCAGGCCCAAAGTGGAGATGAAGCGCATCGGGTGGCTCAAGGAGTTATTCGGCGGGGTGGGTTCGGTCAAAGAAAATTTGGCGCTGATATGCTGATAGAGGATTTTCAATCTCAGCTCGAAGGCTGTTAAGATCTGTTCCTTTTCAGCCGGGGTTAAAGCGGGACTAGACCAATCACAAGCAAAGAGCATCGGCCGGAGGGACTGGATAAAGGCTTCGTCGTTTTTCTTCAGATTAATACCGCCGTTGATGTCCCATTGGGAAAGGTGGCTTAGCCAACGGGCCGCTTCCCGGCCGTACTTTGCTTCATTGGAAACCAAATAGGAAAAGGCATATTGTTGGGCTCTAGCGCCGGTAAAAAAGGCGGTTTGGTAACCTTTGCGCCAAATATCCTTTTGGGCGGCGGTTTTTTCCTTGCCTGGGGCGGCCGGCTCCCGGGGCGGGTCAGCGGCGCCGGGTTCGCTGAATACGTTTTTTAAAATCTGCCCATATTCGGGCCGAGTCGACAGCGTCGCAATAAACTCGCGGAATTTTGGGAGTTCATCATTTAGGATCAGGAGCCGAGGGTGCTCCCGGGGGATAGATTGGTTAAATAAAGCGATTCGCCGCTTAACCAGCGCCAGATCATTGCCTGATCCGGAAAAGGCAGGTCCGGAGCTTAGTAAGAAAAGGAGCCAAAAGATGATTAGTTTTTTCATAGCTATTTCTCCAATCGATATTTCGATTTAATTATCGGTTGAAAAACATTGAGAAATTAAAGGAATTCAGTACTAGTTTGAGAAATTAATAGCTAAATTTGACAGGAGAAACGGATTATGGAGCTTCAGCCTAAACATACTCTGCCCGATAATGGACTTGAATTTCCTTCGACCAGGTTTCAAGGGAGTAAATTAAAGCTGATCGATTGGATTTGGGATTCGATCCAAGACTTGAAATTTGAGACCGCCCTTGACGCTTTCGGAGGCACCGGCAGCGTGGCTTGGATGCTAAAACAAAAAGGGAAAGCGGTTACTTATAATGACCTTTTGAAATTTAACTGGTATATAGGCTTGGCGATCATTGAAAATGATTCGGTAAAACTATCCGATGCGGATGTTGAGTTTATCCTAACCCAACAGCCTAACCTGGACTATCCTACTTTTATTCAAGACACCTTTAATGATATTTATTTTACCGATGAAGAAAACAGGTGGCTCGATATGGTTGTCGCCAACATCAGCCAGCTGGACAATATTTTTAAAAGAGCCTTGGGATATTTTGCTTTATTTCAGGCTTGTATAAGCAAAAGGCCGTTTAATCTGTTTCACCGCAAAAACCTGTATTTAAGGCAGACTGAAGTGAAGCGGAATTTTGGCAATAAAGCCACCTGGGATACGCCCTTTGAGGTTCATTTTATTAAATTTGTAAACCAAGCGAATAAAGGGGTTTTTGCTAATGGCCTAATCAACAAGGCGCTCAATTGCGACGCCTTGAAGCTTGAGAATGAATATGACCTGGTTTATATCGACACGCCCTATATTTCTAAAAATGGGGTTGGCACCGATTATCATAATTATTATCATTTTTTGGAAGGTTTAGTTAATTATACGGATTGGAAAGACCGGATCGATTATCGGACCAAAAACCGGCGCTTATTTGTCCAGGATTCGCCTTGGACGGATAAAAACAGAATCCATGGTTCTTTTGACGAACTATTTCATCGGTATAGGGACAGTATTTTAGTTGTATCGTATCGATGGGACGGGATCCCGTCAATTGAAAGGCTGGAAACCATTTTAAAGAAGTATAAAAAAAGGGTGCGGGAGATCAAACGGACGCGTTATCAATATGCCTTAAGCAATAATCAATCTGAAGAAATTTTATTAATTGGCTATTAGAAGCATAGAATATCAATCTTACAAGGAGGGATACTAAAAAAAATTAGAAGTTAAACGGAGGAAGAAAAATGGGCGACGTTACTGTTTATACCACTCCCCAATGTCCTTGGTGCCAGAAGGCCAAAGAGTTTTTGGATAACCGGGGAGTAGATTATGAAGAGAAGAATGTGGCTGAAGATCGGGAAGCGGCTGATCAAATGATCGACCTTACCGGCCAGCGCAGCGTCCCGGTAATCTCCAAAGGCAGCCTTTATGTGGTCGGCTTTAGCCCGGAGAATATCGATAAGTTATTGGTATAGCCATGTACGATCTAATCATTATCGGGGCCGGTCCGGCCGGGATGACCGCCGGGGTCTTCGCTACCCGTAAAGGGTTAAAGACGGCAATCATCAGTAAAGACATGGGCGGGCAGGCCAATTGGACCACAGATATTGAGAACTACATGGGGTTTACCGAGATTGACGGGCAAGCTTTGATGGACCGGTTTGAGGCTCAGGTCAAAGAGCACCAGCTGGACGAGAAAAAAACAGACGCCCGGATGATCCGTAAGGATGGAGACGGGTTCACGGTTAGCACCGCCGGCCAGGGAGACTTTGAGGCCAGGGCGGTAATAGTCGCCACCGGGAAGCGTCCCCGGACTTTAAATGTTCCGGGGGAAACCGAGTTTCGCAATAAAGGAGTCAGTTATTGTTCCACCTGTGACGGCCCGCTCTTTCGGAACGTGCCGGTGGCGATTGTCGGCGGGGGCAATTCGGCGTTGAAAGCCGTTTTTGACTTAAACCATTACGCTTCGGAGATCCATTTAATCTCTTTAACCGAGCTAACAGCGGATGCTATTTTTGTGAAACGCTTGCAAGATATCCCCAAAGTGAAACAGTACATCGGCCATACCGTGGTGGAGATCAAGGGCGGTAAACTGTTGGAACGGGTGGTGGTGGAACGGGCGGAGGCCAAGGAACGCTTCGAACTTCCGGTTCAAGGCTTATTCGTGGAAATCGGCCTGGAACCGAATACCGAGTTTGTTGAGGGCCTGGCTGAGAAGACCGAGAACGGCGAGATCATCATCGACTGCGAATGTAGGACCAATATCCCCGGACTATTTGCAGCCGGGGACGCCACTACTGTCCCGGAGAAACAAATCATCATCGCCGCCGGAGAGGGGGCCAAAGCGGCCATCAATGCCTGGGAGTACCTGTTACAACAGATCCCGGTAGGGGTAAAACATTAAAGTTTAAAGAGTGAAGGGTAAGGGGTGAAATTGTCTCTTGCAAATGTTTCAAACTTAAAACTTCACATTTCACAATTCATTAAGGGCAAGGGCTCCAGTTTTAGGCCTTGAAACTACTCATTGTCGTTACATTGTTCAAAGTTATGCCCTAAATGTGTCAAGTTATTGATCCACTTTCCAGTCAAAAGCCGGTTAATGCCGAACCCTAGTTTGAATACTTCTTCGGCGGCGGTTAAAAGATAGACTTGTTGGGGAGGAAGTTTCCAAACCAAACCACTTAAAAAGGCCAGCGGAACTGCGATCAGCCATAGTCCCGCCGTATCTAAAAACAAACTGAACCGGGTATCGCCGCCGCTCCGTAATACGCCGACCACATTAATCAAGTTAAAAATTTTAAACGGAAGAGTCAAAGCATAGATGAGGATGATCCGTTTAGCAATTAGGATAACATTGGCCGGAACATTATAGACGCTTAACAGGGAATCAGTCGCAGGAATTAGAACGGTTCCGATTAAAAGCCCCAAGACTGGACCAAGTGAGCAGAATCGTTTGGCGTAAGTCAGGGCCTCGGTTTCCGCTCCAGCGCCGATGCGGTTGCCGATCATCACCGCCGCTGCCTGGGCTAAGCCGAAAAAGACCACCATCGAGATTCGTTCGATAGTGCCAAAAATATTGATTGCCGCAATGATCCCCGTTCCCATCCTGGCATAAACCACCGTGAACATAGTTACACCTAAAGCCCACAAGAATTCATTCAAAACTACCGGTATGGTTGTTTTAAAGTATTTCCCGACGAAACTTGGTTTGAAGTCGAGTAGCTCAGCTAATTTTCCTGCCGGGACCATCTTCTTTCCGTAGACAATGGCGAATAGTACCCCAAATTCAATCACGCGGGCCAACACAGTGGCTATGGCCGCCCCGGCAACTTCCATTCGGGGGAAACCATAGTGTCCGTATATGAGCAAATAGTTAAAACAGGTATTGATACTTAAGGCTATGAAATTGATAATTAACGGCATGGTGACTTGTCCAGTACTACGAAGCACGAATGAGTAAGTCAAAGTAAGTGCGGTAAAAAGATAGCTAATCGAAACCGGGCGCAAATACTCGCTACCCAGACGGATTACTACCGGATCTCCGGTAAAAAGGCTTAGAACACGGCCGGGGATTAATAAACCGATCAGTGAGAAAAAGACGGCGGCGACAGTTCCGGCGGTCAAAGCAATCCCCAGAACCCTACGAATGTTTTTAACGTCCTTTTTACCCCAGAACTGAGCGGTGAAAATGGCGGCTCCGCTGTTAACCCCGAACAAAAACAAATGAAACAAGAAAAAGATTTGGTTGGAAAGACCGACCGCGGCAATTTCCGATTCTCCCAGACGACCAATCATGATAGTGTCGATCATATTTAGAGAAGCGGAGATCAGGTTTTGAAGGGCTATTGGGATGGTAATAGCCAGGGTTTGCTTTAGAAAGGCTTTATCGTTAAATAGTGTTTTCATGGTTTAACTGGTTTAGGCATGCTTCCTTCCGCTAATCATTTCCTGGAAATAAGTATTGCCGTTTTGATCCATTACTGATAATAGCATCAAACAGGCCTGGACGTCGGCTCCGGCCCGGTGAGCCCGGTCGACCCGGATCTGATGGGCGGTCAGCAACTTTTGGAGCGCCTTGGAAGAAAACCCTTTCTGATACCATTTGATGCCGTTCATGGAACAGTACCAAGGTTTAGTAAGGGAGCTGGGAAAAAGTTTACCGACGAATCCCCTATCAAACCCTGCATTATGGGCGATTAAAAAGTCCGCTTCCTTAATTAGGCTTTCAATCTTAGCGTGGTCCAAAACTTTACCTTGAACCGCTTCCCTGCTGATCCGATGCACCATAAATGCCCCTCTGGAAATAGGGCATGATGGCTCCCGTAGGCCATTGTACTCCTCGATAATCCCCAGGATTTTGCCTGACTCGCGATTAAACGCAAACAGGGTAATCGCCAGTTCGATGATTTCTTCGCGAGCGGGATTCAAGCCGGTGGTCTCGACATCGATAAAAGCTGCTCTTCCCCAAGCCGGATCGGTATTGCCGGTTAAATGTATTAATTCGGGATTCATTTGGATACCTCAAGTAAAGAATAATTACATTAGAATAATTATAGATTAAAGATCTAAATCCTCCTTAGAATATACGGTTTAAATTATGCAATTACCATGCTCGCGCTCGTGCGCGTAACCGTAAATCGAAGAAACGGCAAATTACATTTAAGGGTAAAAACGATCGCGATGACAGGCGTCGCTGCAGCGAGAACCGGCACGATCCGGGACTTACAGATGAAAATTTCATCCTTTCATACTCTACGGTGGGTTTATCCCAGTTTTTAATTAACCCGCGTTTTCCTTCCGCTTCTATTCATATCAAGACAGCCATATACTTAGAAGTAGGCATATATCGGATGAAGTAAATTTCTGCCCCTGGATTTACATTCTTAAAACCGATGTCAATAATATCAAATTAGGATTTACTTCATCTCTTACAGCAAGGAGGAGCAAAATGCGGATCTTGCTATTAAAACGAATTAACGTCCTGTTAGGGGCCGGGTTAGTTTCTTTGCTTACACTTTCGTTGGTTATTTACCCCGAAGACGGAGTGAGTGCGGCTGTTGGGGGGCTAAAAATATTTTGGGAGATTGTGCTCCCGTCGCTGTTGCCTTTTTTTGTCTTGTCCGAAATAATGTTGGGTATGGGAGTGGTGCATTTTATCGGAGTGTTATTGGAACCGCTGATGCGCCCGTTGTTTAATGTTCCCGGAGTGGGAGCCTTTGCATTATCAATGGGGCTGGCGGCGGGTTATCCGATGGATGCCGTGATCACCGGCAAATTTCGGCGTAGCCGGATGTGCACCAAAATAGAGGGAGAGCGGCTTTTATCTTTTACTAATACCGCCGATCCTTTATTCATTTTCGGAGCGGTAGCGGTGGGAATGTTCGGCCGCCCCGATCTGGGAGCCACTTTGGCGATTGCCCATTATATCTCCAGTTTTACGGTGGGGGTTATTTTTAAATTCTATCATTATCAAGATCAACCATTGAAAGGTGATAGTAAGGAAGAGCCATGCCAAGAAGGGATTTTTCGCCGGGCAGCCCGGGCGTTGTTCAAAGCCCGGCGTGAGGATGGGCGGCCCTTTGGACGCTTGATGGGGGATGCGGTCAAGGAATCGATGGCCACCCTGTTAATGATTGGCGGTTTTATCATGTCGTTTTCAGTGTTAGTGAGGATTGCCGCGGTTTTTGGAATTTTGGACATGGTAACTCCGGCTGTCGGCAGTATCTTAAAGATTTTTAACATCAGCCCCGACTTAGCCGGATCAGTATTCAATGGGATTTTGGAAATCGATCTGGGAACAATAGCAGCGAGCCGCGCTACCGCTCCGTTGCTTGATAAGGCCATCGTCGCCAGCTGGGTGATTGCTTGGAGCGGGTTGTGCGTCCATGGGCAAGTGGCGAGCGTAATCCACGATACTGACATCAGGATGGGTCCCTATGTGATCGCCCGGTTATTACACGGTACTTTTGCCGCTTTTTATACCTGGGTGTTATTAGGGCCGTTGGCTCCAGCGTTAGCCCCGGCGACTCGCCTGGTTATCCCCGCCGGGACCAAGTTCAACCCTTTGGAACGGATATCCTTCACCGGGAGGCAACAGTTGATAATCCTCGGGATACTCTTGTTCGCCTCGTTAATAATTCAATTATCAAAGAAGTACGCCTTGATTCAAACTAATACGGAACGCCAAGATATTGGGAGACAGAAAAACTAATCTCCCCCAGGGGCGCAACGGCGCAGGGTTGAACTACAGTTGTTCGGGTAGGAATTTATATTAATCCAAAGGGAAAAACTATCAATTGGCGAATATCTTTAAAATATAAATTGAAATAAATTATGTTTATTTTTTTCCATCCTTAAACCGTGGATAGAAAAGAGCAAAATAAAGTATTTATTTCAATTTATGAACCAAGGAAAATATGTCGTAATAATTCGGGATAGTCAAAAAACTTTTTGCGACATATATAGTTACTAAATGAGTCCTAATATGCATAATGTCCCTAAAGCCGGCCATGATGGAAAATTCAATGAATTTAATTCAACTTATTTCATCCCATATGAAAACGAAAAAAGAAATGGGGTATTAAAAGATGAATAGCCAATATATTGATACCAGTTTAACCGAGTTTAAATTGAGGTTTGCAACTGAATCCGACATCCCTTTGATTCTAAATTTCATTAAAGAACTGGCTGCTTATGAAGTTATGTTGGACGAGGTGGCGGCTACTGAGGAGGTGCTTCGCGAATCCCTTTTTCAAAGGAACGCGGCGGAAGTTATCATCGGTGAGTACGAAGGCCGGCCGGTAAGTTTCGCCCTGTTTTTTCAGAACTTTTCTACTTTTTTAGGCAAACCCGGGATTTATTTGGAAGATTTGTATGTTAATCCGGAGATGCGCAGTAAAGGGATTGGCAAAATAATGCTCTCCTTCTTGGCCAAGCTGACCCTGGAAAGGGACTGCGGGAGGTTGGAATGGTGGTGCCTCGACTGGAACGAATCTTCGGTAGGGTTTTATAAACAAATGGGGGCTGTCCCCATGGATGAATGGACGGTCTATCGGATGGCGGACCGGGCTTTGGAGGATTTGGCGAAACGGTTCTAAACCTTGAAATTATTGACATGAATCGAAGCCCTTTATGATCAATCATAAAAAAAGAGCCGCCGAGAAGTAGTACTATATAAAATCATACTTTTATTTAAAAAGTTCTATAATGTTTAGAACTTTTTTCTTTTGAAAATGTTGTAAAATTTATCTTATAATTGGGCTATTTCAATATTATTGTCTAATGGGTTTGGAAAGAAATGGTTAGTTTAAAAACGGCCGTTTTTATGGTGGCTATGATAAAAGCCATATTATACTCAATAAATTATATAAATAAGGAGGCAAAATCATGAAAAAGTTGGTAGTTATGCTTTTGGGCGTTTTTTTAGTAGTCTCACTGGCCGGCTGCGGCGGCGGCGGGGGCGACGATGAGCAAATGGGTGAGCCAATGGAACGGGAAACACTCGATACCCGTTATGAGGAAGTGAACGAAGTGCATATTTCGGCGCAAACTGGACAGTGATTCCGGCCGAAAGTGGACACTAATTCCGGCTGAAACTGGACACCGATTCCGGTCTAAAGTGGACAGTCCTTCTGGGCATGTTCGGAGCAAGCATGAAT
>JAEZJK010000059.1 GCA_023415835.1 Bacillota bacterium | reverse complement strand
AGGTTAGGCGGTTTCATAATTCCTTTTTTCTGGCTTCGCATACAATATATTGATAGACTAAAATAAAACCTACACTATATATTGCATGCGAAGATAAATTTTTGTAATTATGAAACTCGCTCAGGTAGGATAACCCAATCATTAGTCTGCATCTCATGGGCAATAGGCCAAATCTGGCCGGTCCAATTACGGGATTTAGCCGGTTTATGATGCGGCCATTTATCACGAAGATAATCATATAAATCAATTTGTTCATCGAATGACCGTAAATCAACCGGTTGATCTATAATCAGAGGAATATCATCATTATCAACTAATAGATAAAATATTAAAAGAAGTGCTCCCTTCTCTCCCGGAGATAATTGGAAACGGCTTGCGCTCCTTCGAAACTTGTTGCTTGGGGGGGAATTTTTTTAGTGGCGTATTGGTTGGCTAAGAATTGGCGGAGATGGTGGCAGGTTCTTACGCTGCTTGGGTTGAGTTATCGTGTTTTTTGGGCTTTTTATGATGGGGTTGGGGTGGATTTTGGAGTGTTTTGATTACGGGTTACGGTGTAAGTCAAAGATGAATACATTGGGTAATAGTATGTTAATCTCTGCTGGTCCACGGTTTCGGCGGCGAGTCACTTTTTGGGCAGCGTTCCCGGACATCTGTATTGTCCGGATGACACAAGACGGATCGGCCAGGAGGGCCAAAAGCGGAGTCCCTGTCCTCCACGCCTTTCACCCGTCCTGGGTAATAGCACAAAAAGTGACCAAAAATGCGCCACGGACTCGGCCTTATCCATCCATGGGGCCTCGTCTTGTGGACATCCTGTCCCATAGAACCAAGGTTCCCGGACCCTCCTTCATTCATCCCGGTTTTTAGAATGTCTTCGCCATCCCGCTCTCGGACCTCCGTGTCCTCCGCTAGTTCGGTCCATCCTGGACCATACATGGCCTTTTGTCTGGCAACTGAGTATGGTCTTCCGTTGCCGACCGCTGTTTTACATCCATGTAAAGAAGCGTCGCGAGCCTCCTTCCATAGAGTCTCGATAATGTAAGTATAAAATGTTAGCTCAAATCTGAATAAAGCACCGACCGACAAGGATGTCGGGCGCGTGGCACAGGAACAGGACGTTCCACGCCATCGGCAGCTTGAACCAACCCAGAAGCCGCGTTTAGGAGGGACGCGGCAATTTAAATCGCGAAGCATTCCTTCGGAGTGTCACGGATGAGTGTCCCAGGATGGGACGAAAAAGCGAGAGGACAGGGATGTCCGGTAGCGGCAGGAGCTATTGCGGGGTCAAGGGCGGCAATCTCGCGCAACACCCTTATGACAAAAAAATTGACTTCGTAGAAAAAGCTTATAGCCCTTAAAGACTTTTCAAATATTTTTATGATTTTCAAATTTTCCCGATCACGCCACCGCCTTGATGGCTTTTACCAACACCGCCACCGCCGCATTGACCGCCATTTCCGCTTTGACTTTGACAATGCCTTTGCCGGCGGCAGCGTTACTGAATTCTGGTTTGAGGTTTATTCGATTGTGCTTGAGCTTTAGAAGCAATCTGCTCCGGATGTTCTTTCTCCTTAAGTTTTAAATATTCAACTAAACCTTCATATCCGCCATGTTCATCAAGTAACTTTTCCCTGGCTGTTCTTACTTGATTAACGATGGGATCTTCCCAGGCCATGTTAGTTCATCCTCATTAATTCATAGGGAGTTAGAATTTGAATTTCAAAGCTGTATAGATAGAGTTGATATTTTATTTTTTACCTTTTCTCTCCAAGCGGCGAATTTCACGAACTGTTTCTTCAAAATCCCGCTCAACCGGACTTAAAGCTTCATCCTGAAACTGTTTATACACTTCAAACTCTTGCAGCGATTTAGCAACAGCCATTTCATGGGAAATCCGACCTGCCTGAGTCAGGATCTCCCGCTCGCTGATTTTTAAAAAATCATCGAGTTTAGTGATCCAGTCTTTCATATACATCACTTTTTTATTCTGAGCCTGTAATTCGGCAAAATCCAGATATAACGTGACAATCCGGTTTAATGTTTCCAGCTCTTCTTGATTCAGATAATTTTTGGCCACGCTGACATCTTCTTTACGAATCCGGCCGCTTTTCCAATTGGTCAACCCCATATTGGGCTTGGAAGAATCAACTCGTTCGTAAATTAATTCCGCCGCTGTCTGCCCATGAACCGCCCAGTGCATTTTGTTTTGAACCGTAGCAAAAAAGTCATGGGATTCCTTGGTTCGTGGATCATAATCAATACTTATGGCGTATATTTCGAGGACCTTACGATAAAAAACCTTTTCCGAAGAACGAATATCTCGGATTCGGGCAAGTAATTCATTAAAATAATTACCGCCGCCGCCGTTTTTCAACCGTTCGTCATCCATAGTAAAGCCCTTAATTATATATTCCTTCAACCTTTGGGTAGCCCAGATTCGAAACTGGGTGCCTCGATGCGACTTAACCCGGTAACCGACGGAGATAATTACATCAAGGTTATAGTGTAACATTTCATAAGATTTATCGTCTAAGGCAGTTGTTCGGAATTTCCGAACAACTGCCTCCTCATTTAGTTCGCCTTCGGTAAAGATGTGTTTAATATGCTCACTAATATTTGCTTTGCTTGATTGAAACAATTCAACCATTTGTGCTTGAGTAAGCCAAACCGTTTCTTCTTCTAAACGAACATCAATTTTAGTTAAACCGTCTTCGGTTTGATAGAAGAGAAATTCTCCGTTCATAAACGGCCCCTCCTCGATACGAACGTACGTTTGATTAATTATAACATAATTTTTAGACTCGTTACTATGAAGAATTAAAATACATCAACTGTATCGGAGATAATTCTAGAAGCAATTGCTGAATTATGTTCAACAATTTCAAATCTTTCTCTATGACTTTGGTTTGTCATCATTTGGTTGGAAACATATTTCAGGCAACAATGCTGATAACAAGCCCTGGTCTTAGCGTTCTTTTCCATTTGATTTAAGTATTTATAACTATAAAGGACCACTTTTAGATGAGTTTCATATTCAATAAAATCAGGGGCGGGTAATTGGTATAATTCAACCTTACTAATTACTTTATCGATTCCACTTCCTCTTTCCTCGCATATAGGGGATTAGCGTATTTGGAGGTTAGAAACACTTATTCTTCGGAAGTAATACTTGCATATCTATGTAAAAATTGTTTGTAAGCGCTATTAAGAATAAAGTAGGTAATGAAAAAGCTGATAACCCATAGACCATTTCCAACCCACGCTAACAAAGTAGACTTGGTAATCGAAACCAACCAGTCAAAAATGCGGTCAATAGCTATACTAGGCCAACCGATCGCTAAAATTACGCTAATTATTTGACTACTCCCTGAGATGGCACCGTTTAAACACAACCTAAAACCAATATAAAAGTTAATAATCGACATCGGAATAATAATATCCAGAGGTGAAGTTTTGTAAAACCCCTTTAAAAAAGGAAAGAGGTTTCCCCTTAATAGTATTAAATCAATTGACAGAATTATCATAATCAACGAATAGCCTAAACTTACCGTCTCATAATTAATTAGTTCATCCCTTTCATCTTCAAAACATCCAACCTTGCGCCCTTTGATAATGCTATTTAAGAGACTCGATGGCATTACTTTTCCTCCTCCCAAAATAGGTCGTTTAGGGTTTTATCAAGTGCTTTACAGATGGAGACACACAGGTTTAAAGTCGGGTTATAGTCCCCGGCCTCAATTAATCCAATTGTCTGCCGGGTGACACCAACTAACTCCGCCAATTGTTCTTGAGAAAGGTCCTTTTCTACTCTAGCCAGCTTCAACCGCATATTTTTCCCCATGAACAGCCTCCATACAATTGGTCTTAGCTTAATTGTAAATTATAAATAACAAAATGTCAAATATATATTGCATAATGCTAAATAAGAAAAGAAAATGGTATAATTGGATTATTATGTTATGGGAGACTATTCTTATGAAATTGGATTATAAAGGGCATATATACCCATATCCCGCATCATTCGCCGGACTTTCTTCCGGTTAATCTTTAGGTTATAATCTCGCTTTAAAACGGCACACCCAAACTTAACACTTATAAGTAATTTTTTAACTTGACTACTACTCTTTTCACGACTATCATTTAAAAATCCTCCTCGAAATGTTTTTTTGGGTAGTTAATACCACCAAGACAAGAGACCGACCAACGGGCTGCATATTTCGGCGCAAACTGGACAGTGATTCCGGCCGAAAGTGGACACTAATTCCGGCTGAAACTGGACACCGATTCCGGTCTAAAGTGGACAGTCCTTCTGGGCATGTTCGGAGCAAGCATGAAT